>CAMOYI010000022.1 GCA_946629885.1 uncultured Mycoplasmatota bacterium
AATATCAACTTTTCTTTGCCAGTTAAACATTTACACAATCCTTTTTTTATATAATTATCTATAGAAACTTTATTATTGATAATTAGTAGGTAAGGTGCCCAATTCTTAAGGATATAGACAAAAATATTTTCATGTTTTCGAATAATATGATAATATATATGCGAGGTGTTTCTCATGAAAAAGATTCTTTTATTATCAATTGACGGATTGGGTTTAAGTGATAAAGAAGAAGGAAATGCAATTAGTAAAGCAAATATGCCTTTTTATAAATCGTTATTTGATAAGTATCCACATTCAAATATAGTGGCATCTGGTACTAAGGTTGGATTACCTGAATCGCAGCCAGGTAATAAAGTAGTTGGATATAAGACAATTGCTGCTGGTCAAGTATTAAAGCAGAGAAGTAGTTTTATCCATGACTTTATGGATATAGATAGTCTTGCAACTAATACTGAATTAAAATCTGCAATTGAACAAGTAAAAAAATACAATAGTACATTCCACGTTATGGGATTAATGAGCTCAGGTGGTAAAAATGCCAATATTGAAGATACAATAAAAATATTAGAATATTTAAAAAGTCAAGATATTAAAGTTGGATTAGACTTTATCGCTGATGGTAAAGATGTCGAGACTAAAAGCGTATTAAAATATATCGAAAGAATTATCGAAACAGGAGTTCCAATATTTACAGTGTGTGGTAGATACTATGCAATGGATGAAGAAGGTAAACCAGATAGAACTAGAATTTATTATGATTTAGTTAGAAATGGTATTGGTCTTAAAGTTAAGGAAATTAATCTTGCTATTAAAAACTGTTATATGAGAAATATTACAGATGAATACTTACCACCAATAATAGTAGAAGCTGATACTAACATTAAAGATAACGACGTAGTATTTTGGACAAATTATCAAAGTGATGGAGCAAGAGAGTTACTTGTTTCTCTAACAAATCCAGGAGAGATTAGCGACTTTCAAACGAGAAATATCAAAAATTTAAAGATGCTCATGATGTATCCAATAGATCCTAAAATTAATGCGACTGTTCTAATAAACGAGGAAGACGATATGTATAATAGTTTAGGTTTATATTTAAATAAATTGGATATTACGCAAGCAAGAATAGCATCTAAAGAAAATTATGAATATGTAACGTATTATTTTAACGGTGAAAAGCGCGAGAAGCTAACTAAATGTTATAATACACTTGTTGAATCACCAGAAGATACATCAATACCTACTTGTGTAGCAGTAACTAGACAAATCATGAAAAGTATGGAAAAAGACACAGAATTTATCTTAGCATCGTTTGACGATCTTGTGGGAGACGACCACGAGAAAACTGTTGAAAAGTTGGAAGTTATAGACAAGTGTCTTGAAAAAATATTTGAGTGTGCTGATTTGAACTTCTATACAATATTTTTGACTTCACCATTTGGAAATGTCGAACAGATGTTAGACGATGATGGCAAAATCAAGACGACAAATACAACTAACGATGTCCCACTAATAATAAATGATACAAAATTAAAACTTATTGATGGCTCACTCAGAGACATCGCACCAACTATCCTATCGTTTATGGATATAAGTATTCCAGAAGAAATGAAAGATAGTAAAGTATTAATTGAAGAATAGGAGTAATAATATGACAAATAAAGATTTAGCAAATGCTATATTTCCGAATATAACAAAGACTATCGAAGATTATGAAAAGATGTACCCTGAAAGAAAACTTGCGGAAGGTGCGAATGTAACGAGATTTGCTCCAAGTCCAACAGGATTTATGCATATAGGTAACTTATTATCTGCAACGATCGATTATATTATCGCAAGAAATACTAATGGCGTATTTTTCTTGAGAAATGAAGATACCGATACAGCGAGAACTGTCGAAGGAGCAGTAGAAGCAATTAACCATATATTAAAGCACTATCACATGTTGCCAGATGAATATCAATATAAAGATGAGATAGTTGGCGAATACGGCCCATATATTCAAAGTGAAAGAAAAGAAATATATCATGCCTTTGTAAAACACTTAATAGAAATAGGTCGTGCGTATCCATGCTTTTGTACTAAAGAAGAGTTAGAAGCAACTCACAATATACAAGAAAAAAACAAATTAAGACCTGGATACCATGGAAGGTATGCAAAATGTAGAAATTTGAGTATTGATGAGGCAATTGAAAAAATCAATGCTGGTGTCGAATATACTATCAGATTTAAATCCATGGGTAATTTCGATAAAAAATTCATGTTCGACGATTTAGTTAAGGGTAGAATTGAACTACCTGAAAATGATGAAGACTTTGTCATTATGAAATCAGGCGATTTGTTGCCAACTTATCATTTCGCGCATCTAGTAGATGACCATTTGATGCACACAACCCATGTAGTTCGTGGCGAAGAGTGGCTTCCAAGTGTACCAAAACATATAGAACTATTCCAAGCATTTGGTTTTAAGGCACCTAAATACATACAATACCCACTAATACTAAAAAAAGAGGGTAATACTGTAAGAAAGATAAGTAAGAGAAAAGATCCTGAATTCTTCGTATCTTACTATGAAGAAAAAGGCTATCCTTACGAAGCAGTAATAGAGTCACTTATGACTATAATCAATTCCAACTACGAAGAATGGAGACTAGCTCATCCAGATGCAAGTTATCTAGAGTTTACCTTTAGTCCTAAAAAGATGAGCTCTTCTGGATGTTTCTACGACTTAGATAAGCTAGATAATATCTCTAAAAACATATTAAGTAAGAAGACTAAAGATGAGGTATATGACGGTTTATTAGATTGGAGTGAAAAATACGATAAAGATTTTTGTGATCTAATAAAAAAATATGCCGACTATACAAAGAACATATTAAATATCGAGCGTGAGCAAAAGAAGCCTAGAAAAGACTATGCAATGTATTCTGAAATCAAAAATAAGATTTGGTACATGTTCGATGAATTATATGATACTAAAGAAAAGTCTTATGAATATCAATCTATAACAGATAAGAGTGAAATAAAAAGCTTAGTAAGTGAGTACTTAGAAAAATACTATGATGAATCTGACGATAAAGATACATGGTTTAATAAGATTAAAGAGCTTGCTAGTCTACATGGATATGCAAAAGAAGTAAAAGCATATAAAGAAAATCCTGGTGATTATAAAGGGCACGTAGGTGATGTTGCAACAGTATTAAGAGTTGCAATTACTACTCAATCAATGACTCCAGATTTATATGAAATAATGCGTCTATTAGGAAAAGATAGAATGCTTAAAAGACTTCAAAATCTATAATATGTATAATCTAGTCTAATAGGTCCATACTAATCCTAGAAAGAAAGGATTAGCAAAATGATGGAAACACTACAAAAAGTTTGTTTAGTGCTCACTATAATTGGTGCTGTTAACTGGGGACTTATCGGTTTATTAGATTTCAATTTAGTAGAAGCACTATTTGGAGAAGCAACTGCACTTACTAGACTAGTTTATTCACTTGTTGGTGTAACAGGACTAGTAAACATCGGTTTATTCTTCATGCATCAAGAACCATAGATTTTTGACATTTAACACTTTAAGTGTTAAAATTCTGGTGTCGATGCAGAGTGTAATAACACAAGCATTTGTGTTATTTTTTTGTTCCCGTAGCTCAATTGGATAGAGTGATTCCCTCCGAAGGAATAGGTTAGGAGTTCGATTCTCCTCGGGGACACCAATAAAAAAGTGAAGTTGTAATAACTTCTTTTTTATGCTATTATGTATTTAGCAAGGGATACTTGCGTAAAATAAAAAGGAACACTCAATAATCACATGTTGGGTGTTGCCAAAATGGGTTCACCTAACTAATGTTTAGTTAGGTGGTTTTCTTTTATATTAAAACTATAAATAATAGTAATAATAAGAGGAAGATAGTTACTATTTGAGAAAGTATTAAAAAATCTTTCTTCATACTACCGCCTCCCTTCAGCTAAGAAGTTTGGCTCCACCCAACTTATTAAATGTTCCTGCGCATTAATATAACAAGCGATTAATAATTAGTCAAATCATCGTGATTTTTAAAACAAGTTGTTTCGACAAGAGGCAAGTAGTATAATCATAGTATGAAGAGGTACTATTATGGAAAATCTAAAAAAAATAGATGAAATAAATAAAGATATTAAAGATAGTGCTGATAAAGGCATTATAAGTGCAAAAGACGTAAGTGACAGGTGGCATACATTTAGAGTTCTGTATAAACACAGAATATACTTATTTGCAGCACTTTGTAATACCTATAAAGATATATCTTTTAAAACAAAGAAGCATTTTGATGAAGAAAATGATCCAATGTTTAATGGGGATTTTATGGCAGGAATAAACACCCCAGCTGGTGTAGTAACTTATCACATAAAACTAGAATACTGGGATTTATTTCATGTACAAGAAATAGAACATGGGCCTAAATATGATGGATATACTGATGAAGATATATTTGTTCGTCTGGAATCATTAGAAAAGTAGTTAATAGGGAAAATTATGGCAAGCCTTAATATACTTTAGCAATCGCAAAAATATTGAACCTTAGTAAAGGCATGTACATAAAGGAGGTTTTTATGGCAAGTCCAAACATGCATTTAGCAATTGCAAAGAAATATATGGAGAAAAACTCTAGCATAGATAGTGCTAGTTTTTTAAGCGGCACGATTTATCCAGATGTAACAATTGATAAATCTACTACGCATTATACAGATTTAGTAAGCACTGATAAGCTAAGTGACCACTTATTTCATAAGGTAAACTTATATAGGTTTTTAAAAAGTCATGAAAATATGAGTGACTTTGAGTTAGGATGGTTTTTACACTTAGTTGGAGATTTTATCTTTTTTACCGAATACTTTGACAGTGAATATGTAGAAAAAGTGGATTATAAAGATTTCTGTCGTGCTCTATATTACTCATATGACTGTACTAACAAGTATATATGGGATAAATATTCTTTATCTATGGATGACTTAAAAGATTATCCAACTGAGTATTATCCGGGATTTCCTGAATATAGAAAGTGTATACTTTCTAAAGAGCAAGTAGATGACTTTATAAATAGAGTTAGTTCGATAGATATAAATAAATATATTGAAAAGATTTTAAAAACCGGATATAATGTAAAGCCGTAGGAGGATAAATATGCTAAAGTTTGAACAAAAGAAATTAGATGAATTAAATAGCGTAGATGAAAGTGACATATATATACTTACTGACTTTGATGATACAGTAACAAAAGATAATAACTTTTCATCTTGGACTAGTGTATTTTTAAATCCAAAGACTAATCAAGAATTCATAGAAGTTTGCAGTGGAATATATAAAAAGTATCATAAATTCGAAGTAGATAGTTCGCTCTCTTACAAAGAAAAAAGAAAAATAATGGATGAATGGTATAAAGTTAATGTTCAGACTGTAGTTGACTTTAAGGTAACTCGCGAAATTATAGAGAGTGCAGCGTCTAGTATGAAACGAGCTCAAATGAGAAGTGGTGCTAAAAAGTTTTTCAAGACTATGCACGAAAAAGGTATACCGGTATTGATCATATCCGCAGGTGTCGGTAATGTCATAGAGGTATTCTTAAGAGAAATGGGCTGTCTTTATGATAATGTACACATTTATTCTAACTTTTTTGAATATAAAGATGATGTAGTAATAGGAGTAAAAGATAATGCAGTTGTACATCCACTTAATAAACAAGATGTCATAACAGATCCGATAGTGTGGAATGAAATAAAGAAAAGACACAATGCAATACTTATTGGTAACAGTGTCAACGATATTAAAATGATTTTAAAC
>CAMOYI010000023.1 GCA_946629885.1 uncultured Mycoplasmatota bacterium
AGTCTATAACCTTTCCAGTGTGCAGTTGTTGCAGCGGAAGTAATAGTTATACCTCTTTCTTTTTCTTGTTCCATCCAGTCCATTTGAGACTCACCATCGTGAGTTTCACCAATTTTATGAGTAATTCCAGTATGGAATAAAACTCTTTCAGTAAATGTCGTCTTACCGGCATCGATGTGTGCCATGATACCAATATTACGAACTTTGTCTATTGAAACGTCTCTTGCCATAGTACACTCCTACCATCTATAATGAGCAAAGGCTTTATTTGCTTCTGCCATCTTATGAGTATCTTCTCTCTTTTTAACAGCACCACCAACACCGTTAGCAGCGTCCATTATTTCATTAGCAAGCTTACTAGACATTCCTCTACCACTTCTCAACTTAGCATAATTTACTAGCCAACGAAGTGCTAAAGCTTGACTACGAGTGTCGTCTACTTCGATAGGTACTTGTACGTTTGATCCACCAACACGACGAGATTTAACTTCTAGTGCAGGTTTAATATTTTCAATTGCTTTATTGAAAACTTCCATTGGGTCAGTTTTCGTAGTTTCTTTTATTGTGTCAAATGCCTCATATAATATCTTTTCAGCAGTACCACGTTTTCCATCGTTCATGATTTGATTGATTAACTTAGTAACAACTTTAGAATTATATATAGGATCTGGTAAAACATCACGTTTTACAGCACGTCTTTTACGCATATTTTTCCTCCTTTATATTTTATTTCTTTGGTTTTTTAGTTCCGTATTTACTACGTCCTTGTTTACGTTCATTAACGCCTTGTGTATCAAGTGCACCACGAACAATGTGATAACGTACACCGATTAAGTCTTTAACACGTCCACCACGTATTAATACTACGCTGTGTTCCTGTAAATTATGACCTTCACCTGGTATGTAAGTATCAACTTCACGTCCATTAGATAATCTAACACGTGCATATTTTCTCAATGCTGAGTTTGGTTTCTTAGGAGTCTTTGTTCCTACACGAGTACAAACACCTCTCATTTGTGGATGGTTTGTTTCAGTAGGCTTTCTCTTAAGACTATTTAATCCTGCATTTAATGCTGGACTTTTACCTTTTCTTACTTTGTCTTTTCTATTCTTTCTAACAAGTTGGTTAATTGTAGCCATATTCTCTCCCTTTCTATATACACACTTCCTGGTGTATCAAATCTCCCATAAATTCAGGTCCTACCTAAGTAGAACCGAAATTTAAATCATTAATAATATAGCATATGCAATTAGTGAAGTCAATATGTTTTTTTATAGTTATTTTATTATTTTTTGTTTAATTATTTGCAGCTCAGGGAAACATTCTAAAATTATTTCACTATTATTCCTAGATTCATTTAAAACCCATTCTGCCGTTGATCTTTCCATTTCGTCAATTCCTGAGTTGGCAAGATATAAATATGTACTTGCTTCTTCATAGCTAACACTACATTCAAGATTCTTTAGTAAAGAAGTAAACGCACTATAATCAAATATACATCCAGATTTAATTGTAGTACCACCATCAAAAAATGCTTCTTTTAGTTGCAAAAATGAAATATGATTATAATTATGTATTTCTTCTGCAAGACTTATTAAAATTGGATCTGCGGGTAAAGCATTAGCTAAAGTCAATAGGCGTATTAAGACTAATATAGTTTGCAACCTTAAATACGTATATGCTGATGTTGTAGTTTTTTCAATTAAACAATATAGTCCGTCTACATCTTGTTCTGTATATTCATGTGTAACTTTTTTTAATACAGCTCTATTAACATATTGTGTTCTTTCAATATCTATACACTCTTTATCCTCTTGTTTATAAAAAACTATTTTTCTTTCGCTATCAATGTCTATTAGAACAAGTTCTTTTAAATAGGCTAGTAAAAGTTCTTTATAATACTCTACATTTTTTTCAGCTATAGTTAGTTCAACACAGCATATTGTATTATTTTCTCCCAACAAATATAAAATCATTAAAAAACCTCCTTTAGGAGGAATATACTACTAAATTAGGTATTATATGTGTCACAATTAAAATTTTACATTAATTGATTTAGGATCAAACTTTTCTTTTAAAACTTCACAATCATGTATTCTCAATAAATGAAATTGTCTCATATCATCTTTTTCTTCCCAATAAGCTGACAGCCACCAATCTCCCTCGAATAAATATAATCCAAGTGGATATATAGTTCTAATTGACTTTCCATGTTGCTTATTAAAGTAATCAATGCGTAACTTAAAATTATTTTTATAAGCGAAACTAATTTTATTAAATACATCTAATTCGTTTATTTTATCAATAGGAATTTTCTTATCATTAGTTTTAATTATACCCACTTTTACTTTATTACAAAAGTTTTCAATTTCATTCTTTGAAAATAGTGTACCTTTGTATGTTTTTTTTAGCTCATTGACAATCTTTAAGTCTTGTTCTGTTAGTACCATGTTAGGAACGTTAACACTTTTATCTAAAACATAGCCACCGTATGGTCCTCTAATAGATTCAATAAATATACCAGCAAGCTCGAGTTCTTCTTTATATTTTCGAATCATTCTTTCAGAAACTTCTAATAAATCTGATAGTTCGCTAATACTATATTTTCTACCGTTTTCTAATAATTGCAGCATTAATAATGCATTCGATAATTTTGACATGTTATCCCTCAATCACTAATTCCCAAAATCTTTTGTCATATATTTTTCACACTTAATATAGGGATCGTATTTATAACCGTCTTCTGTATTTGAAATAATTACATATCCAACACAATCTCGTTCTAGCTTTGGGTCATAGCCCTTATCTTTTAATTCTTCTACATCAATTTTTCTCAATTCATTTAGTTCAGGTTTAATTTCTATGTTGCTCATATATTTTTTAGCTTGATAAACTATCTCTTCTTCCATTAGTTCATATATTGTATTTTCTTTAACTCTTATACCAAAATATGTAAGTCCTGTAACAATACATACTAATATTATAGTCCAAACTATGATTATTTTTTTCATGTTAATCTCTTGGCTTCATCGTTGGAAATAGTAATACATCTCTTATTGAATCTTGCTCAGTAAACAACATGCACATTCTATCTATTCCATAACCGATTCCACCTGCAGGTGGCATACCATATTCTAATGCTTCTATGAAATCCATGTCGATATCGTTAGCTTCTTCATTACCCATGTTCTTCTCTTTAAGTTGATCTTCAAATCTCTCTAATTGATCAACTGGGTCATTTAATTCTGTATATGCATTCGCGCATTCCTTACCAGAAATGAATAACTCAAATCTTTGTGTAAATCTTGAGTCATCAGGATCTTTTTTAGTAAGTGGTGAAATCTCAATTGGATGGCCATACAAGAATGTTGGCTCAATTAGAGTTTCCTCGACATATTTTTCAAAGAATTTATTAACTATATGGCCATATTGCTTTTCATGTTCTTCTAGTTCTATACCATGTTCTTTAGCAAGACGTAAACATTCATCTAAATCAGTTATAGCTTTGAAGTCTATACCAGTTTGTTCCTTAATCGCATCAGTCATGCTAACTCGCTTCCATTCACCATCTAAATTGATATCGTGTCCTAAGTATTTAAATGTCGTTTTTCCGCACACTTCATTAGCAATGGTCTTATACATATTTTCAGTTAAATCCATCATTCCTTCTAGATTTGAATAGGCTTGGTATACTTCCATCATAGTAAACTCAGGGTTATGTTGCATGTCCATTCCTTCGTTTCTAAATGTTCTACCAATCTCGTATACTCTTTCCATACCGCCAACTAATAATCTCTTTAAATTTAGCTCAAGAGCAATTCTTAGATACATATCTAAGTCTTGAGTATTATGGTGAGTTATAAACGGTCTAGCAGATGCACCAGTAAGAAGGGTTGTTAATATTGGAGTTTCAACTTCTACAAAACCTTGTTTATCTAAAAAGTTTTGAATACATCTAATAATTCTTGGGCGCATAAATGCAACACGTCTTGAGTCTTCATTCATTATTAAATCAACGTATCTTCTTCTGTATCTTTCTTCTATATCAGATAAACCATGAAATTTCTCAGGTAGTGGTTTTAGTGCTTTTACTAAGTGAGTATATTCCAAACATTTAACGGTAATCTCACCAGTATTAGTTTTCATTACCTTACCTTTGATTCCAACAATATCACCTAAGTCGGCAGATTTAAACAAGTTATATGTTTCCTCTCCAACATCATTTATTGAAATATAAATCTGTAATTTATCAGTTTTATCTTGTATTGTAAAGAACGACGCCTTACCCATCTTTCTTATAAACATGATTCTACCGGCAACAGTTACGATATCATTTCTAGATTCAAACTCATCATGTGGTATATCAGCATATTTTTCTTTTATGTCCTTAGCAAATGAATCTCTTTCAAATGCGTGTCCAAATGGATCTATACCCATTTCACGTATTTTATTCATTTTTTCTCTTCGAACTAATTCTTGATCTGTAAAATTTCTCTCCACGTGTCTCACGTCCTTTTCTCGATTTAAATTATAATTGATTAGATTAAAAAAAGCAATTTTATTGTAATTTAAGTATTAATAATATAAAAATCAAACTACATATTTTTAATCATTACTATTTTTTAGTGGACACATGTCAAGATAATAATGAGAAGTTTCTGACCTTTCAGACAGTGTTTCATGAAGAGCACTTGTTGCTTCTCTATATATTTCTTCTCCCAATGGTACACAGCAAGAAGCAAAAAAATTTTTAATATCTTCATATTGAGAAAAACACTGTAATATTATAATTCTAAGACTGTTTAAAAAACTGCTCTCTCTCGCCGGCACCACTTTCAATTGATCACCTATTTTATATGATATATGCTCTGCTGAACACATTATATCTCCTTCCATAGTACCGTCTATTCCTATTTCACCCGTTTCACGTGCAGATAATAAGCGACATTCAAGAAATATTTTGTCTCCGTATTGTGAAAATTCAAAATATATATTGAATGAAACATTACCAATATTTTGCACTTCTCTGGTTAGACTTAAAGAAATGCCTTCGAGGGAAGTAGTTAAAACATATTTTACTTCTTCGCTTTTAATGGTTATGCATCCACATTTTTTAGCTATTCTTATAGTTTGATTTTGATTACAATATTCCGTGCTAGAAGGAGTCTCTTGTTGAAAAGAAGCATAAGCTTCTTCGTTACATAATAATCCCCGACTGATTCTAAATCTATCTTCTCTTATAAGGTATTTAATATCTAAGCTTTTTAATAATAGCTCCTCGTATGGATTAAATTGTAATTGCAATGATTTCATAATATCAACCTGTGGAATTTATTATAAATTAAAACTGTGGAAAGCTCAATACTTTTCCACAGATAATGGTTGACTTTTTAGAAACAAAAAAAGACGCTATCCGTAAATAGAGATATCGTCTTGTATTTATTTTTGTAATCTTGCATTATCCTTGACTGGTATGTCCATTTGGTCGTACTATCGGTGCATTACCCTGGTCTACAGCTTGGTCTACAGAATGTGAGTTAATTTCATCTATGCATCTCAAAAATAGTTCATTTGGCATAGATCTTATTATCGCTTTAAGCGACGGAAGATCTAGATTTTGGAAAAAACCAGAAAGAGCAGCTGAATTAGCTAACAAATTATCTTTCTTTTGGGCGGCAACCTCTCCTCTCATTTCAGCTCCGTACTCAGTTCCGCCTATTTCTTTAGGAAATTCCCTTAAAATACTGCTCTTATACTCCTCTATTATAGCTGCTCTTTCTTCTTTTGGAACACCATAGCAGTCCACGCTCACACGGATATAGTGACAAGGCATTCCACAGTCAGGTGAAAGTTGCATATCCAAACTAAACTCTATCTCAATGCCTGTACTAGTTAGGAGAAATGATTTCATTACATCATGGTCAGTTAGGACCCAATGTATAATTGCATTAACAGAGTCTGGAGAAATACTATTTGGTAATTCTTGTGAAAATACGAAATTTCTACCATCCATTGTAATATGTATTACAGTCTTGTACTTATTATCTTTTTTATATGGAGCTATATCAATAAACAAATAATCAATATTTTTTAAAGCTTTAAGTCTTCTTTCAGAAGCTTTACCAGCCAAGGCTGCGGTATCATTTGATATATAATATAAGATTCTATTTCTTTGAACATCTTCAAAAAATTCAGAATAGACACTAACAGCACTTTTAAAAAATTCGCGAAATTCTGGTTGTATTTCTTGTTCAAATGCATTCCTCAATTTATTTAATGTTTCATCGTCTGTTTCCGGTATTTGTTCTTTTCTAGAAGTTAAATCTATAAAGTTAAATATAGTATCTTGTGGACAAGATATACTGTCTACTGTTTTTGGTGTGCCAAGTGGTTCATTTTTAGTAACATCTACAATAATAAAACTTTCTGGAGTTTGGCCGGGTGCCAAATTAATACGACATTGCTCCTCCGCGCGTGCATTTTGGACAGAAATAGATAAGTTTGATCCATAACATTGTAACGTATAGTATGCACCATTAGTTCTTACTATGGTTTCTGTGAGCGGGGTATATCGTTTCATAACCCGTGGTAAACTTTGGTCACGAGAAGTCCAACCATCCTCATGCCTAGATGGGGTATAAGGAAGTTCGTGATTTCCGTTCATAGTATATATACAATTTTTTTCTCTATTGTAGTTAAGGCCTAAAGCATTTAAGAATGCTATATCATATTTATTTATCAATTCATCTGCCATGTATGTTAATTCCTTTCTAAATTAGTTGTTATTATATATACAAAATAAATTTTAGTCAATAATCATTATTACATTTTTATGCTTCCTTCTGAAAAATCTTCTTCATCTATTATACGCGCAAGAGTTTCCGGATCCATTTCTTTTAACATGTATCTTAGTATCGCAGGGTCACCAAAACGCTGTTTTAACACTTCATCAGAAACGCTATCAACCATGCCATCACGCAATTGTCTAAAGTGTTCCCTAGCTGCCTCCTTAAATGAATTTAAATGTTTTAGTTTCTCAAAATATCTTTCTATTATTGCTGTTGCATAGTTTCCAAGTAGTTCTTGGCTCTTTGAATATTTAGCAAAATCTAAGGTTAATAGTAATGTACCTAATGAAATACCTCTTCTTATTGATTCTTCAGTTTGATTAACTACGAATGTCATTGATAAAGTTTGATGTTGTATAGTAAAGTTGGAAATAACATCGTGATCTTTTAAAATCCAGTCAATAATTTCATAAATAGGCTCTATATTGATTACTGAGCAAAGAACAAGCCTATCATTTGTACCACGTCTAAACCTATTATTTCCATTACTAAAATATATGTTAGTAAACTCCTGTATTTCCGTAGACGATCCAAATTGAAACCTTATCTCAAAGATATTTAAATCAGCAACCTCATCTATTCTGTTATTAATTATTGGATAGTAGTTTAATAGACGGTCCACAACAAATTGTATAACTGCACTATCAGTAGTACTACTTCCACTAGTAAAGCCCCCTTGACTACTTTCCACTACAGTTAAGCAACCCTTATTAGCCATCCCCTGCCCAATTAAAATGGCATTATTATTTGGATCTAAATCATAAGAAGTGCAAATATCCATTTCAGAGCATGATAGCATGTTTTCTTTGGCACTTATTGCATCTACGGATAAAACAAGTGGTTTCCCTGAGCTTAAGTTTATACTAGTAAGAGCGTCCATTTTTTTTGTTTTTAATACAGCATTTATACATAAGTCTATCATATTATGATTATTAGGATCTGTAGTCATAGAAAAAGATTCCCCTTCATTTAAATGTTCAATATTCTGTTTAGCAACCTTTTCTATTACTTGATATAATAATCTAAAATCACCTAAACTAAACTTTTTTATTGCTTTTTTGAAACTAATCTCCTCTTTTGATGCAGATGAAATATCAATAGTGTTACATTTTTCTCTTACTAATCTAACCCATCTATATGCAAAAGCCTCCGTACGGCTCAATTGTATTTTTTCCATAACCCACCTCGTATGAATTATTCTAAATTAAAACTGTGGAAAGTTCAATAACTTTCCACAGTTAGCTATCTAACCGATTTAATTGCGTAACGTTTGTATTTTTAATTCCAGGATTAATAGAATAGGCATTCAGTTCAGACAATTCAATTTTGCTGGCACTCCACATTTCCAAAAGTTTGTTAAATCGAGTGATTATCATGCTATACGTTTAACATCTAACATATGATCATCGTTAAACAACACTCCATCTGGCTGAGAGTGATAATGACCGCCAGTATGTCTGTAAAGCACTTCTTGACCTGTATTCTTCTTAGCTAGAAGATTTAATTCCTCCCAAACAGAAGCAAGTGTTAGGGTTGAACTTGATTCTATCATGCTTTCATATGATGAAAAAGGAT
>CAMOYI010000024.1 GCA_946629885.1 uncultured Mycoplasmatota bacterium
ATATCAAACACCTCTTCACTACTTTTACATTGGCATATTTTAGATTTTATTTGCGCACTTCCCTTTAATCCTTTTAAATACCACAAAGCGTGGCTTCTAATCTCTAAAAGTGCTAACTTTTCACCTTTATCTTCGAGGAGCAAACTGTAGTGCCTTTTAATCATATCTATGATATCTTTGTTTGTAGGTATCGTCTTTACCACTCCAGTTTCTAAATACTCCTTTATTTCTCTAATTAACCAGGGATTCCCCAATACTCCTCTACCTATCATGACTGCAGTACAACCTGTTTCATCCAACATCTTTTTGGCAAGTTCTGGAGTAGTTACATCGCCATTCCCTATAACGGGTATATTAACTGCTTCGACTACTTCCTTAATAATCGACCAATCAGATTTACCACTATACCCTTGTGAACGAGTTCGAGCATGTATTGCGATAGCACTGGCTCCAGCACTCTCACACGTCTTAGCGACTTCTACTGCATTGATGTGTGCTTCATCCCATCCGCTTCTAATCTTGACTGTAACGGGTACACTTACTGCTTCGACTACACTTTTAACTATTTCGTAGATTTTCTCTGGGTTCTTTAATAGAGCACTGCCCGCTTGAGCACGAAGTGCAACTTTTGGTACAGGACAACCCATGTTTATATCTATAATATCTGGGTGCATAGTACTTTCTACTATCTTAGCAGCTTTTACGAACGACTCAACGTCGCTTCCAAATATCTGCTGCGCAATAGGTCGCTCTTCTTCGCTCATCTTTAATAAATCGAATGTCTTCTTACTGTTATAGACAAGTGCTTTATCACTAACCATTTCGGCGTATATCAAGTCTGCTCCCATCTCTTTAATGATCTTCCTATAAGAAGTATTCGATATACCTGCCATAGGAGCAAGCACTATAGGTCCATTTATTACTACATTGCCTATTTTCCACATTTTTCTAAATTTACCTCTTCGCCAGATTCAAGACCATACTCTTTAGCTTCATCTTTATCGATATGTACTTCAAAATAACCATTGTCACTCACCTTAACAAAAGCATCGAAAGATATAGTATCGTTATATAATCTAACGATATCTCTTTCATGTAAATCTAGTTCAACTTCTTTACTAGTTGGAACATGTACATGTCTTTCAGAGCGTATTACTCCTTTATCAAGAGTAACACTAGCACTTGGTGTACATATGGTTATACCGGGTGTATTATCCAAATTACCACTTCTTCTAGTAGGTGCATCTAAGCCTAAAAGTTCTAAATCACTACCCAATAGTTCAACTTGATTATAATTTCTAAAAGGTCCAACTATTCTTACATGTTCTATAGTCTTTCCATTATACATTAAATCAACTGTATCAGTAGATGCGAACTCTCCTACTTGATTTAAATCATTTCTCTTTTCTATTTCTTTACCTGGAAAAAGTACTTCATAAGTTTCTTTTGTCAAGTGTACATGTCTATTACTAATGCCAATTTTTATCTTCATAAATAAAGACCTCCAATTAAATTATAACAAACAGTAACACTTTTTGTAAAATTGTATATGCTTTTTATTGACAAAGTGTGACAAAAAATTTACATGTACATATAATATAGTGAATACATAAGTTATCCCCTTTAAATGCTTATAAAAAGACACATCGATTCGATGTGTCTAGTTTTTGTATTGAATTGGATTTGTAATATTAAAATTAATAAACTGGTTATATGATACTATAAGTAGTAATATCGCTATCAGTATTCTAATTACACATAAGCCAATCTCTTTATTTATATCTTTTACCATATAATCCCCTCTTTTTATTGGGAATTATAATAACGTAAATTAACAATTTAGTCAAATATTATATTATTAAATAATTGGTCTTTATTTTAACAGTATTCCGCCATTAACATTAATATTTTCACCGTTAATATATTCGGATTCTTTAGTACAAAGAAATAATACAACATTAGCAGTATCTTCGACTTTACCCAATCTACCAGATGGGTTTGCTTTGCCTACTTTTTCAGCATCTTCATCGGTATAAAATGCATAATATGATCCTGTGTTAACGGTCAATGAAGGACTTACCGCGTTGACTTTTATATTTTTATCTGCCCATTCTAGAGCTAATGTTTTAGTGAAATTTATTATTCCTGCTTCAGCACAATCTAGTGGTATTGCCCCAGGTATTTGTCTGGTTGCAAATCTTGAAGCAATATTAACAACCCTTGGACAAGATGATGTTACTAATAGTGGATATGCACACTTACACGCTATCATCTTACCAAAAAGCAATACATCAAATACTTCCTTTATTTTATCCATAGAAAGCTTTATGAATTCGTCTTCATTAGATATTCCAGCAACATTTATTAAGAAGTCTAATTTATCTATCTTAGCAAATGCTTTTTTCATTTCTTGTTCGTTTGATATATCCACCTTTATAGCATGGAATACTCCGCCGTTTTTAGTTAATTCTTTCGTTACTATTTCTGCTTTCTGATCGTTGCCTTTATAAAACGCAATCACCTCAGCACCCGCTTCAATAAAGGCTTTTGAGATACCATAACCAATACCACTTGTACCTCCAGTAACTAATGCGATCTTACCTTTCATGTCGTATTTCATAATAAATCCTCCTCTTAAATATATTAAAAAACATAATAGCTTTTTCATTGTTTATGATAACATATAAAGCATTGATTATCAAATAATATAATTAAGAATAGTGCCAATATTTTATCTTATTTTTATTAAAATATCTGCATAAAAAAATAGTGCCAATTTTGTTGGCACTCTAAATAAATTTAGTTAGTTTAGTTTCTCCTTTTGTTCTAATATATGTATTTTTTCTTGTAATAGTTTATAATATTTATATATATCACCTTCAAGATGGCATGCCATACAGCTTATACATCCACATCCAAAATCAGGATCAAGATTTACTTCAGCCAATAACTTAGCTGCATAATCTGTTACTTCAAATATAAGATCTGCATTACAACCGTCTGCATTTTCTAAAAATGATCCAGCTGTAGGTTTAAATGGAATGACGGAAGGAATTACTCCAATATTGATTAAAGCTTTAATACCATCTAAAGATGAAGCAACATCTTCAAGACCTATAATTATCGCTGATCCTACATTACCTCTGCCAAATAATTGCACAGACTTCGTTAAAACATCCATATAATATTCTTTGGGTATTTTGCTTTTTCCAGGCATAAGTTCTTTTCTTGCGTCATCATTCCAAAATTCCACATTCATTTCTATTGCTGTAACACCTATATTCTTAAATAATTGTAATAAACTTAAGTCTTCGGGCGGTGACATCTCTATCGCAATTGGAACTTCAGGGTTAATTTCTCTTATCCTTTGAACTAGTTTAATATACCTTTCTGCTCCCTTATTTTTAGTATATTGATTTCCACCAGTTAAATTAATTGTTAGCTTCTTACCATTTATTTGGTTAGATTGTGGAGTGTTCAGAAGTATATGCTCAAATGCTTCACATACACTTTCAAAATATTCTTGTTCTGTTTCTTCTGCGCATCCATTATTTAAACAACAAAATCTGCAAGCCTCATTTTTACTAAAATAACAGCAGGTTCTAGAAATGGAGCATATTAATACATTATCACCCTCAAGCTGCACATAATCTGTTACATATTTTCCATTAGATAGCTTGTGGTTATACCATTTTGGGATTTCTTGAATCATAGGAAATACTTCAACATTTGTCGTTACACTATCTGTTAAAAAGTAACGTTTGTCTTGTGTACTATACAAGGTCCACGGACTATTATTGGCATGCTTATTATTATATGGAGCAATACAGTTAATGCCATAGCCTAAGTCCAACTGAAGACCAGTGTTACCAGTGCGAACAACGTCGCTATTGTGTTCAAGGTTATATATAAACTGTGAAGTCTCGGTAGTTTTAATTCCTTGACACAATAAAGCGGCTTTTAATTGAGCTCTGGTATAAAATTCTTCCTCCATATTGCTCTACCCCCTTAACTAACTAATGCGATTAATTTGATATATGCTAATATTATAAACCTTATTTAGACATAGGACGCATTACTTTTGGTGCTCCAAAAATATTTGGATACTGAACGAATTCTTTTATAGGCTCAACATGATTTGTATCTAAAGTTTCCTCACTATTATCAAGTAGTTCTATAGCTTCTCTATAAAGTTTGAGAGCTAAATAATTTTTAAATTCTCCCAAAGAAACTGGTCCTTCAGAAGATGGTGGAGTAAAAGCTTCTTCAGCATTAGAAAAGCATTTAGTATTACTTGGATCAATGTTCGCACAGTTGCTACCTTCAGAAGATACCGTAATTATTTTATCTCTAGAACAGGTAGTCTTTCTTAAAAAATTCATTGATGGTCTTGAACATGTAGTATTCACAGTTAAGATAGTACCTTCTGATTTTATTTGTTCAAACTTCACTGTCCAACATTGTACCCCGTAAATTGTATCAGTATATTCTACAGTTAGTGTACCATCTTCTTTTCTCAAAATCTTAAGTTCATATGTCCTTGTGTGTTCTACAACTTTAATATAGTTTTCGCCCATATAAACAGAACAGTAAAGATTATTCCAACTATTACATTCAATATTATTGCATATACAAGTCCCTATATTTGGAATCTCAATACCTCTATCATCAAAAAGAATGAAACTACTTAAACTTTGCTCCAAAAAATCAGACACTCTTATTCCCAATGAATATAAAAACTTTCTTTCGATATCTGAAATGTACATAAAATCCCCCTTTTTTAATGCATACTATTGTATACTAAAAGTGAATGTTTGTCAAATTATAATCCAGTACTTAGTAGTCTTTTAGCATAAAATCTTTAAAATTCACAAGACTTATGTGTTCTTGGAAATGCACATACATCTCTTATGTTATCTATACCAGTAATATACATTAAGAGACGCTCAAAACCGACACCAAACCCACTTCTTTTACATGTACCATATTTACGAAGTTTTATATACCACTCATAGTCCTCTAATTTCATATCTAACTCTTTCATTCTCGATACTAGCTTATCGTAATCTACTTCTCTTTCACTCATACCGAATACTTCTCCTATACCAGGTAGCTCTAAGTCTGCTCCAGCGACGGTTCCATCATCCATTTGTTTCATGTAAAAGCTCTTCA
>CAMOYI010000025.1 GCA_946629885.1 uncultured Mycoplasmatota bacterium
AAGTCTGATGCCTTACCACTTGGCTACAAGGCAATATAAAGTGGTGGAGGGTCATGGATTTGAACCATGGAACCCGAAGGAACAGATTTACAGTCTGCCGCGTTTGACCACTTCGCTATCCCTCCAAAATTAAACAGTGTGTATTGTATAAAGAAAAATCAAAATTCACTTTGACTTGACATTCTTCAAATATATATATATTAACGGATATAAATATAATTACACACATAAATGGTGCCGACAGAGGGAGTCGAACCCCCAACCTACTGATTACAAGTCAGTTGCCCTGCCAGTTACGCTATGTCGGCAAAAAAATGGTGGGCGCTTAGGGACTCGAACCCCAGACCCTCTGCTTGTAAGGCAGATGCTCTAACCAACTGAGCTAAGCGCCCGTAAAAATAGGACATGTTAAATATAACATTTTAGCCATATCCTGTCAAGATTTTTTGCTTTTTTTGTGAAATTTTTTAAAATTAAGCTCCACACTCTATTTCTTTTAGCTTTTTATCTATCCATATTGGTAACATTTCTTTTAACTTAGAAAAGCCATTGGGACTTTCCATTATGTTGCCCTTTTTTGTGGTAATTCTATAGTCAATCGACTTGATAGATAACTTTATTTGATTTTTAATGTCGTCAACATCGATTATTTTTGCATAGATTGTTTCTCCTGGATAAGCATAATTTCTCACATTTGTGACGAATTTGTTTGACATCTCAGATATGTGAATCATGCCGTTATATTCTTCATCAACAGTTACAAATATACCATAATTTTCGATACTAGTAACTTTTACCTTAATAATATCACCAGCGTGATAATTCATATAATACACCTCGTGAGACGTATTATAGCATAGATGTTTAAAAATGTAAAATTGACTTATATTTTATAGTTTGATATACTTTATTGGACTAAGAGGTAATACATATGGATAAGGTAGAAGCAATAAAAGAATTAATAGAGGAAATGAGACCTTTCATCAATATGGACGGTGGAGATATTGAATTTATTAAATATGACGAAGAAGAAAAAATCGTATATGTCAAGTTAACTGGAGCATGTTCAGTATGCTTAAATCAGGGTGACACCTTAAATTCCGGACTTCTATATGCAATACAAGAAAAAGTCGCCGAAGTTAAAGATGTTGTGAATGTCAGCTTATAGGAGCCAGTCTATTTTTATAATAGCTGCTTTTTTTGACAATATATTTAAGGTATCTTTTAAAAATCTTTCATAATCTTTAATTTTATCGATATATTTTAGAAGGTTATCTTCACTTTTTTTATGTTCTAATATATCAGATAACTCGTCAAAATAATAAGATGGGTACAATAATCTCGCAATAAGCAGATTGTATTCATCGTTATTTAATTCTAGCTCTTTTATTAAATCGTTAAAATTTATTGTTTCATCACTATTAAAAAAATAGCACTTTAAATATTCACCAATATCTCTTACTCTATAATCTATTATTATTGTTGCAGGATTATAATAATTTTTAGATACATTAGGATAAAATATTCGTTTATGTGATAGAACAAGATTTTGGCTTTTATTATCTATAGCATTAAAATATTCTATAGCGTTTTCTGCTAGTCCTACATAGTAACTAAATGAACTCTTTATAATTGGATAATCGACAGCAAGTTCACTTACTTGATATTCTAAATAATCTACTTTTTTACTCCAAAGATTAGACCAACTAGATCTGTCCAACTCTGATAACTTCTGTGTAACATTTATATTATTATTTATAATATCTCTCAAATTTAACTCAATATTTTCGCTTACTAACGGTTTCAATAAAACAAACGTTTCGTTTTCTATCTTTGATAAATACTTTCCTTCCCTATTAATAATGAATTTAAAGTAATTATTTTGATGTTTCTTGAGTAACTCCACTATATAATTAATGGTATCTTCTTTTAATATAGTTTTATTAAAAAAGAATAACTGATATCCTTCATAGAATCTGTAACCATCTGTCGTCTTGATAATATCATCAGCGTTTAATCCATAATTATAGATTAATATATTTTTCATAAATATCACACTAATATATATTAAAAAAAATCGATAATATTATCGATTTTATTGTATTGGCATATCGAACCAGTTTGTTTCCAAATCTTGAGTTGGTGTAGGGTTAGGTTCAGGTTGTGGTTGACTAATCGGTTCCATGACATTAGATACAGGTGGAACAGGATTAATAGGTGCTGGCTCTACAGGTGCTGGCTCAAACGCAGGAACACTAGCTATTGAACCATTTTCTTTTATTTGTTCACTTTGAACATATGATGCATGTTGTTCGTTGTGCATTGTACTCAACTGAAGGGTTGCATTATATCGTTTTGCTGCCTCAAGTTCCAGTTCTTTCAACTTAGTAATATCTTCAATCATTTTTGCATATTTTTCTTCAATTGATGTAATATCAATTGGCTCGCTAGAATTTGTATTGTTGTTATTTGTTGATTCTTCTTGAATAGGTTTTAATGTTTCTGCAACAATAGGTTCTGGTTCTTGTTGTGGTGCATCCAAAACAACTGGTTCAGATACAGGTGCTGGTTCAGAAACTGTTTCTTGTGGAGCAAGAGGTATTTCGTTATTAGCGATTGGCGCAATTTCATCGCCACCAGTTGTATCATTTGAAACATTAGCAAGGTAAAATTGATAATGTTTATCCACATAATTATATGAAACAGGCATTGCAATGACTTTTTCACTTACTATCGTTTTATCAACTAGTTGAGAAATAGGTAAAAACTTTATATCGGGATTGAGGATTCCCTTTAAAGCTTCAGCCATATGACCTTTCAATTGTTCCCATGTAGATTCACTAATTGCAGTATCCAACGCCGGATCATTCTGACGTACCTTTACACAGTATATTTTTACCGTTGAATTTGTATCAGTGCCACTAATTTCATTTAGCGTATAATATATATACTGTTTTTTATCTGATATATTTTCAAAATAACATATTAATGTTGCTGATATACTTGTTCCATCTATTCTATTTAAACTTACTGTCTCCATTTACAATCCCTCTTATTCTATATAAAATATTATCACAAAAGTTTTTATTAATCAACTATTCTTTTAAGTATGAAATATTTACAACCATACGCACAATAATCAGATATATATGTTTTTACATTCTCATATGAATTTATCTTATTACAGTTTTTATTCTTTTTATCATAAAAGCCCTTTAATCTGAGTTTACCATATGCCCAATCGCCTACTACATAATCATAATTGGAAAAGTAGTCTGTCCATCTTTCCTTAACAGTTTCGAGATCAAAAGCACCTCTATTATCTTCTACTATTTCATATGTTACATCTTCTATTTTAACCATTATCCCACCTACACATTTAAAAAATAATATATAAGACCTATAGATATTTCTGTTGCGATGATACTAACTATCAAAAGTGCATCTACAAATCCATTACCACTTGTTATAATTGTATCTTTATTAGGTGACTCTTTTCTAGTCTTTTTATTATCATTTTCATCTGCTTTTATTTTTTCTTTAATGTATTTGTTTAATTCATCGACCATTCTATAGTCCATTTTTTTAACATCTTCTAATTTTACACCAAATCTTGAATAGGTAAATTCATCTAGATACTCAGGTTTTATTTCGACTAGCTCTATATCGTCTGATAATATTTTTTTCTTCTTTTCCCAGAATTCTCTCGTCTTATTAGGCTCTATGCTAGTATTAAAATGAAACTTTATTGCTTCAAAATCGTTTAGTAATTCGCTTTCAAATCCTTGCAAATCCTCACTAGTCGGTGTGTAAGATAGGCATCGTTGAATGTATAGAGTTACAAGTTCAATTTCTATTGCACTGGTTACATCTGTCTTTAAAGCAGGATTTTGCTCTTTTTCACTTTTAAATTTCCAATATTTTGTAGTATCTCGTAAAAAGTTATCATATACGCTATGCTTAATGCCGTATTTTGCCATCGTTTCTGCAAAAGCATTTTCATCTTTGGAGTCATATATCGCCTTTAACGTCTTTTTACCGTATATATGAACTAAGCATTCTATAATATGCTTTTCAAACGAAAATACACCATCTCCGTAGAAAAATTCATGCATACCAAAATTAATGAAATCATTAATAAATACTTTTTCTTCCATTTGCATGCACTCCTATCCTAACCATTATATCACATATTTTTTTCAACTGGAAGATTAAATATCGAACTTTCCTTATTAATTTTTCCACCATATAGTTCTGGAACTTTTCCAGATATTAGTTTACTAGCCAAAAGGAAAGAATATTTTTCACGTTTAGGATGTATGTTCGTAATGAGAACTGGCGATATTTTTATATCTATATCTATGTATATTTCTACTAGAGCATTATTAATGCCATAATCCCGAATTTCTGTTCTAATACTTGCTAACGCTATATCACTTAGTAATAGTTTGACTGGAATTTTCGGTCCAAGATTTGATAAAAATGGAAGGTGCGTTATACTTCCCATCGGAATAAAAAGTATGTATCCATCTTCTGTAATCTTTTTGATCGTTGTACTGATTTTTTCTGTGATATAGTTCATTATTATTTCGCTTTTTTCAATATCAAATGATACTTCCATTATTTCGCCATTTCTATTCTTGACAACAGAAAATAGCTCACTCGATTTTACTGGCAAGTCATGTTTATTATGAAACGCACTTTTTAATGCAAGTGTATTTTCCCTTTCTACAGTGATAAAAACACTATTTATTACACTATCGGATATATCTTTAGATATTTTATGCACCATAGCTATAGTTAAAACAAAGCTTAGTAATATTGTTATTATTTTTTTATTCTTCATCAATTAATTATATGAAAAAGGGACTATTAAAATAGTCCAAGATTTAAATATTTGTTCAAAAGATATACTGCAACAACGAGTACTACTAGAACTAAGAGTATAATTAAGATTTTAACTAATATACCATTAGAGTTCATTTCGTTTTCTAAATCCTTAAAATCCTCTAAATCTGCATCTTCTATTGCCAAATTTCCAGTATAGAAAGTATTTGTCGTGGATTGTTCAACAACTGGCTTTTCAACTACATCGGTGGTCATTTCTTCACGTTCTAATCCTTCATCTATGTCTTTTCTAGAAAGCTGTTTAGTTCGTTCCAATTCTTCTACTAGCGATGGTTTTACAGGAGTCACATCCAATTCTTTTGTATCTGGTTTAATCGGTTCTAAAACGTTAGTGTCACTATCTGACATCAAGTCACTTAGTAATTCATCACTTTCCTTGCGCCTTCTTAATGCATTCTCATCTATCGTCTTTAAAAGACTTGTTAGAATTTCGCCCTCTTCTTTATTACTTATAACGCTTGGTTGCTCATCTTCGGTAACATGTATACTTTTAAGTATTTCATATTCAGTGTTTCTAAGCTTTTTATATCTGTTTTTTTCGTAATCATCTTCTTTTTCACTGTATGCTTTGTCGATTGCATCCTTAAGTTTGAATTCTTTTGTTATTTCCAGATTAGTCTCTTCGATTTCAGGCTCATCCAAAAAGACTTTTGTTTTTGGCTCATCATATTTTTTATTAAGAATGTCCTTAATTTCACCAATGTTTAAATCCCTATTATCAGTTTTAATGACTGATACGTTATTGGATAAGTTTAATTTATCTAAGTCGACATTCTTAATATCCCTATATGTATCTTTATTTTTATCTATTCTCTTTCCAATCACTTCTTCTTCGTGA
>CAMOYI010000026.1 GCA_946629885.1 uncultured Mycoplasmatota bacterium
AATTTTCTATAATAATTAAATTTTAACATTATTGTGCAAGAATTCTCCGGCTTCTTTAAGCCGGGAGATGAATTGCACTTTTAAGAGGGGTTTGTTGTATTTTTAGAATTTTTTTGCAAAATAAAAAAAATATGCCGTATTACGTCGAATAAGAAGAGACAATTACTTGTCTCCCCTCTTCTAAGAACCGTACGTGTCCCTTTTAAGACATACGGCTCAAGCATACTTATAAGAATTCATGCATAATTATAGAAATGTTTATAAAGTTGTTTAGCCATATAGATATTCAAATGAGGTTTTTCCATATCTTATAAGGAAATATTCATCGTATGAGGAGTCATATGGGGTTGTTTTATACTTAATGCATCTGGAATATTTTATTCTTGTCCAATACATTTTTTCCACTTGGCAATTTGTGATTGGGTCTGTAAAAATCCATTTATCATTGTATATTGAGTGTAAATGAGTTTTAAAATGTTTTTTGACCATCCATTTGATTGGTTTATTGGGATACCATCGTTTAATTTGCCTGAGTAGAAGTTCATAAATGTAATTATCCATTTTGCTAAATATCCTTTTGTTAGATGCCATTTTCCAGTAGTTACTAGTCCCAATAATTAAATTATTAAGTTTTATAATACTTTCTTCAATGTTCCAAGGATAACATCTTCGGATTATGTATTTAGCTTTTCTCTTGAATGATTTAATACTATCTTTAGATGCCTTTATTAATACTTTATCTCGATCATATCCATTGTAACATCGAATATTAAATCCTAGGAAGTCAAAACCATCATTAATATGTGTAATTTTGGTTTTGTCCGGAGCTAAAGTTAAACCTCTTTCATCAAGGTAATCCTCTAAAAGATTATAAACATCTTCAGCATCCTCTAAGGTCTTACATAAAACTATAAAGTCATCGGCATATCTAATAACTGCATATTTGGACTTATTTAAATAGGTATTGTTATTTCCATACTTTATTTCCTTATACTCAATGTTTAGTGCTTCTTCCATTCCGTGTAGTGCAATATTTGCCAGTAATGGGGATATGATGCCTCCTTGGGGAGTACCGGTTCTAGTATTGTAGAAAACATTGTTTTCTAAATATCCGGCTTCTAACCATCTTTTGATTAGGTTTTTAAGTGGAAAATTACCTAATTTATCCAATATGTGTTGGTGACTTAAAGTATCAAAACACGATTTAAAATCACCTTCAAAAATATAAGGTCGATTTAATCCTCTTGTAAAACTATGAATCTTTGTTATAGCATCGCTTACTCCACGAGCAGGTCTAAAACCATAACTAGTTGATTCAAATTTAGCTTCCCACATAGGTTCCAATGCTAATTTGCAGATTTCTTGATAAATCCTATCAATAATTGTTGGAATACCTAATGGTCGCTTTTTACCATTTTTCTTTGGAATATAAATTCTCTGAACAGGTTTGGGTTTATGTAAACTGATTTTATAATCTTTCAGTTTATAAAATAATGCCATTCGTTCATAATCGTGTTTGAAGACTTTATTATCAATACCACTAGTTTTTCTACCTTTATTCTTCTTTGTTACAAGATTTATTGCAAATAACAAACTCCTTTTATCATTAACTAATAATCTACATAGTTTATTAACTTTTCTATAATTGCCTTCCTTCTCTGCTTTAAATATCCGTTTTTGTATCTTAAATATGTCGTACTCGATGGATTTCCAGTTAATATCTTTCCATTCCTTATCAAGTATCTCTTCGTCTGATTTTACAGACTGTAATATATTTAAATTATTATATTCAGTTTTCATTGCCAAAATCACACTCATAAAAAATTTTTTTTTTACACATTTAATGATATCTGCCGTTTTAAATAAAGCAAGATACACCTGCTAAAAGTCTGCTTATCCCACACAGTTATTATATTTGTCAGTTTTCTGCTATCTTTCGATTAAGTGGGCATTTGCTTTCTTTAGCATCCTCTACCCAGAAAAGAACATCAGATTTCCTCACGGTCACCCTACCATATTATGAATATGGACAGTTCTGGGCTTACCGAGTTAACCAATTGTTAGAAACGACTAGTTTAGGTTCTCCAACTACGCCAGTTAGTATCTACGGGTTGTAACCTATATACATACTGAAAAACTTATGTATGACCTTTAACTAACAATACAATGGCTCTTCGAAACTTCCTACCCATTGCTGAGCATAATGACGCTTTTACTCAGGAGTTCACTTTCGTTAACCATGCCAGTCTTTCTCTCGCCCTCTTAGTATTGGAAGTTATACTAAGATTAGGCTTTAACCTATCATGCAACCCACATCATTGTTGCCAGTGATGCAGTTTCAAGGGAGAATAACACGCACAACAGTGTTATCAGTCATCTAAGACTGCACTAACATATGTCATTCATTTAAGGACATATAACAAATTATTGGTTCTATCTCGTCGCACTGATCTTCTGCTCTCTGGTTTCTTTTATATATTATGCATGTGTATATATTATTAATATCTTGTGAACGTGTATTTTTTTAACGAAATTATAGGAAAAAATATGGTGTTTTTTTATGAGTAGTGTTGTTAATAAAGGTTTAAAGGTAGATATTTTTCCAGATAAGTCAATGGAGCAT
>CAMOYI010000027.1 GCA_946629885.1 uncultured Mycoplasmatota bacterium
TAGGAATACCTTATGGATTTTATTGGTATTCATATGCGTTAGACGTAGCCGGAGCTTCATCAGAAGCAAAACATTTCTTAAGTGCGATTGCGCCATATGAGCCAACTTATGGTTGTTGGTTTGATATGGAAGACGCAGACGGCTATAAAAAGAGAAATGGAATGCCTTCAAATAGCGTTTTACAAGACATGTGCTATGAATTTTGTCAAACGGTTGAAAAAGCAGGATACTATACAGGTATATATGCGTCACTATCTTGGTTTAATAATCAACTTGCTGGTGATAAATTATCAAAATTTGATAAATGGATTGCACAATGGCCTACAAGTGGTGGTAAACAAAAAGGATTGAGTGTAGACCCTAATTCTCGTACTGGATGGAGCTTATGGCAGTTTACTTCAGACGGTAAGTTTTCGGGTTATTCAGGAAAATTAGATACCAATTACGCATATAAAACATTCCCAAATCCGAATAAGAGTAATTCTGATGTCATGCCAATACCAGATCCTACACCAGCTACTCCACAAGGTAGTACATTAGAATTAGCTTTAGGTGTAATACAAGGCAAATATGGTGATGGAGATAAAAGAAAAGAATTATTAGGTACTAGATATGCAGAAGTACAAGATTTTGTTAATCATATTTATTCTGCTTCAACTGATACGTTAGCGCAAGAGGTACTTAATGGTAAATATGGAGATGGCGAAATAAGAAAAGCAATATTAGGTTCTCGTTATGATGACGTACAAGCTAAAGTAAATGCTTTGTGCAGTGCGCCTGCTACTCCTTCTTTAAAGAAATGGGATCAAGTTAAATTTATAGGTACAAAAAGCTACTCTGGAATAAAATTAGCTGATTGGGTCCACAATGGTATTTTCACAGTTATACAAGTATCTGGTGACAGAGTAGTTATAGGAAAGGGGATGTCCGTTACGGCGGCCGTCAATATAAGAGACTGCCAAAAAGTGTAGTCTAAAAGGCGGTCACCCCCGCCTTTTTTATTTTTTAAAATAAAGGAGAATGATTTATGATTTATTTTGAAAAAGTATCACGTGTAGACGAAGTAAAATTACCAGAAAGGGCTACACAAGGAAGTGCGGGTTATGACTTTTTTGCTCCAGAAGATGTAATATTACCTGCAAAACAATTAACAAGAGTTAAAACTGGAGTAAAATGTTTGCTTAGACCTTATATGTTTTTAATGCTTTCTAATAGGTCTTCTAATCCTAGTAAAAAAGGTCTTTTTCTTGCTAATGGTATAGGTGTAGTAGATGCAGACTATTACGATAATCCTGATAATGAAGGTGAAATAGCTTTTGAATTCTATAATATGAGAGACGAAGATGTTATAATTAAAAAAGATGAAAAAATTGGTCAAGGAATTATTAGTACATTTAACAAAGTACGTGACGATAAAGTTACGGCGATAAGGGATGGAGGTTTTGGTTCGACTGATAATAAATAAGTTGTACTCCATTTGAACTCTACGAAAAAGTATACTATACTAATATAAAATAAGGTCATAACCAATTAATAATATAAACATTAGCAGATTGTCCTTATACAATCTGCTTTTTAAATAAAGTAAGGAGGCGACTATATGTTTGCGACAGACATAACATTTGAGAGAATAGTAGAAAAAACAAAACGTATGCTAGGAAAAAATTACAAAGGTGATTCAGAGACAGTAGCCGTTTTATCTTCACCATCTCCAATCGAAGGTCATACAGACTCGTTTTCCACTATTTCTAATGGTGGCTTTACCACTAGCGAAGTCGCTTTGATAAAAGACAAAGTTAAAAATTATGCATGGTGGGTAGCAAATAAAGGGTATATAGTAGACTCTACACAAAGAGAGATTGAAACATTATTTATATATGGTTCGGAAATTGGTAGTAGTGATCCGTATGTGCTTAATTTCAATGGTTTAACAGAAAATAATTTTTATCTTCCTATAGAACGAACGGATATGACAGGTGAGGTTAGTAATGCTTCAAACCATCTATACGTTCAGTTTCTATTGGATGGTGAGTTACAAACGTATGAAACAGACAGAAATGGTACTGGAGGGGGCGTATTAACTATTAATGGCACTTTGTACCATATTTATGCAGGACGTTTGTACCCAGAAGATAAAATTGTAGAGGATAGTAACATACTATATCCTATTTATTTAATTTCTAATATGGATTATTATTTTATTTCAGGAGATACAATAGAAGCTCTAGATGGAGCACATGATACTACTCCTGTTGAAAAAAATAATTTAGAAATATTAGAAGATACCTGTGAAATGGTTTGTCATGAAGCTGCGCAATGGACTAATAGACATTTAGGAACAAGTTTGCTAAATGATTGTTGGCCTGTAATTGTCAAGTGTTCATGTATAGCCTATCTTAATAGAGGAGCAGAAGGTTTGAATTCTCAATCTGAATTAGGACAACAAAATGTATATAATGATTGGGTAAAATTAATGCACCAACAAATCACAAATAGACGATATGTGATATAAATCGAAAGAGAAAGGAGAAAATCATGCAAGAAGGATTTGATTGGAACACGTTCATCACTGCGATTATATCTTTATTAGGTGGTGGAGTAGTAGGCGTTGTAGTAAAGGCTTTTACAGAAAAACGAAAAATAAATGCAGAAGCTACTAATACTAATATTAAATCATTACTAGAGATAGACCAAAGAATGAATGAAAGAATGGCTAAGTTAGAGGAAAGAGTAGCTAATCTTGAACAAGAAAATTACAAATTAAAATCAGATAAATTAACTTTAGAAAAAGAAACATTAAAACTAAAAAACAAAATACAAACATTAGAAGATGAAAATAAAAAATTACTCAAAGAAAATCAAGAGCTAAAATTAGAACTAGAAACTATAAAAAAGGAGGTAACAAATCATGACGAACACAATGAGTAGTAAACAAGCTATTCCAAACAAACTATTACAGGAAGACGGTTCTATTACAGATTTATCTGGAAATCCTGTTACGAATGCAGTAGATGTGTACAATACTAAACAAGCGATACCAGATAAAGTATTAAACCCAGATGGTACTTATTCTAAATTAAGTGACATAATAGGCGGAGGAGGATCAGGCGACATTGATTTATTCATAGTCGTAGAAGAACTTCCTGCTGTAGGAGAAGATAACAAAATCTATTTAGTACCAAAAGAAGATAATACAGGCTTTGTAGAATGGATTTATGTGAATAACAAATGGGATACAATTGGAGAATTAGAAGCAAACATATTGAGTTGTAATTTAGGGTTAATAACTGATTATGATGTTAATCATCCATTAGATTTAAATCAATTATCACCAGGTGTATATTATATAAATCTTAATACGCAACCAACATGTAGTTTTTATTTATCTGCTACATTTAATGGCAACACATATAAGGCTCATTATAGTCATACTGATTATGGTATTACGGGAATTGTAACTATAAGATTGCGTCAATCTGTACCTACTATTGTAGACAAAGATACAACTATAGGTAATATAGAAGTAGAATCATATACGGAGGGCGCGTCATCTCGAATAGAGTTTTCTTATGTTAATATCACATTACATGCGGCAGGTAGTATGGGAGTAAATATTGGTGGTGGGATTAGAATATCACCTGTAAATATAGGTAGTGCGCAAACAATAACAGGAGTGAAAACGTTCAGTGCGTTACCAAAAAGTTCTGTAGTACCTAGTGATGATGATCACTTAGTTAATAAAAAATATGTAGACGACGCAATTGCTACTAATGTTACTAATTTATTAAACGCTGATTATTAGAGAGGAGGAATAACATGGCAAGGACAAATA
>CAMOYI010000028.1 GCA_946629885.1 uncultured Mycoplasmatota bacterium
CATCCATTGTGGCGATACCACTTATACTTTATTTAACATCATTTTATCCATTATAAAAAGAAAAAAGAGCCAAGCATTTGCTTAGCTCTTTTAATTTGCAATTAATCTAAACTTTTCAAAGTTGGGAATTATAGAATACTTATTACAGAACTCTACATAACCCATTATATCTCTATTCTTAGATATTAAATATTATGTATGTCTTTATAAATATTTATAATTCTACTAGTATTGGGTACTAAATGGGTACTATGTGGTCACCCCCGCAAACTTCTCCATATACTTCTCAAATTCTTTGCTTCCTTCTTCTAGTCCTTCTTTTGTAACTTCAGCATAAATATCTAATGTGGTTTTAATATCTTTATGTCCTGCTAAATATTGTATGACTTTGATTTCCATTCTCGCCTCACAACATCTAGTTACAAAAGTATGTCTAAAAACATGAGTGGTGAAATATGGAATAATTGGTTTTTTACCTTTATCTATTAGTTCCATATTTGCTTTTTTAGTAATTCTCCGTATAGCTTTGTTAACAGTCCCTTGATTAAGTGGTCTACCAAACCTATTTAAGAAAACAAAATCATTTTTTCCATCGACAGTTAGCGAAGACCTTATTCCAAGTTGGTCTCTTACCTCTTTAAGTTTTCTAAGTTGTTTCTCTGTGTTCTTCGTCATAGGCAATACTCTAATGCCACTTTCTGTTTTTGTTGTGTTTAGAGCATATGCGCAACCTTTTTGTTTACTCTTAAAATAAACTAGATTATCACGAATAGTAATCTTCCTGTTTTCAAAATCCACTGAAGACCATTGAAGCCCACAGGCCTCGCCTATGCGTAAGCCCTGTTCATCCAAGACTGTAAATACAGGCCTCCATGCTTCACATTCTGGATTAATATTAACATAATCCATAAATGCTTTTTCCGCTTCTCTTGAAAGTGCAAATCTTCTTTTTTTATTTCCTATAGCTCTTTTTAGTTCTTTTAAAGCATTATCAGACGGATTATATGACAAGTATTCATCTAAAACTGCCAAATCTAACACCTGGTGAACTACCGTGTGAATAGAATCAATTGAGTCTATACCTAACCCCTGATTTTCTGATAGAGAATTATAAAAAGCTCTTACTGTAGTTCTTTTTATATCCTTTAGTTTCTTTCTACCAAAAATCGGATAAACAAAGTGTTCATACATATATTGATAATTAGCGAATGTGTTTTCTTTCAAGCCTCTCTTAACGTCTTTCCAGATCTCATATACATTATTAAGCGTTATATTGTCATTTAAGACATTAAGTCCTTTATCAATAGTTGCTCTTATTGCTTTTTCCTTCTGTCTTAGTTCATCTAATGTGGTTGCTCCAACTGCTCTTCTAACTCCATCTTCTCTCCATCTATAAATGTATGAGCCATCAGATTTCTGGGTTTCGTTTTCTTTTAAAACTCTCCCACTGCTATCTTTTCTCTTGTTACTAAAATTCTTGTCTGCCATATTATTTTACCTCCATTTATTTGGCAGGCTAAGTACAGTTATTATAATCTATATTTTTATAACTCTCAAATACTTTTATATAGAAAACTCTGCATCAAGCCTTTTTTCTAATATCTTTCTTTTAATTAGCATTCTGCTCCCAGAATAAAGAACGTATTCACAATCTGGTTTTTTGCAGATTTCTCTCATTTTATTAATTCCTATGTTAAAGTAAGCAGCTGCCTCTTCTAAAGTAAGATATGGTTTTTCCGATATCCTGACGGATTCTTTTTTTGCTTGTAATGTACTCTTTTTCCCTTGTCCATATTCAATTTGTTGTCCCATGACAATCTCCTTTTTAAAAACCCACACCATCACGTTGGACGTTTCTATAGCGTAGCGTGGTTCGCTTCTTGTTCTAAGAAAATGGGAAATTGTCATCGACTTTGTACTCGTCAATCACTTCAATCCCTAGGATTCCTCTTTTATTATTTCTAGTTGTTCGTTCAAGGTTATAATCTGTGGTTATTCTATTTATAAATTTGTTCATTGAACACGGTATCATTCCCGCATCCTCGCAGTATGATTTATACTGTGTATAAAGACTTTTCGAAGATGAGAATAAGTGTTCGTTTTTATCAACTTTACATCGCTCTTTAATAAATGAAAGTGTTGAGTCTGATTCCACTTTATATTTATTAAGCATTTCTTTATTTTTATCTGTTTCAGTAAAAATATAATCGTTAGATTGAAGTCTTTCTAATCCCTCAAGAGCGAACTGTAAAATACCATCTATTTCTGCTTTAAATTTGTCTAACAATCCTTTATCACGTTTTTCTTCAGGTATAGTCTTATTAAATGGTATTATAAGAAGTCTTCTATAAAATCCTTCACTTCTATCTGAGTAATTAAGAGGGATACTATTGCAAGTAAATAACAGTCTAGCTGTTGGTATAAAATCGAATTCATCTTTGAATCTTCGCTCACCGATGACTGGGTCACCACCAACAATTCTTTTAAACATCGAATTATCTACAATATTAGTTGTTGGTAACTCGGCTACAATGTTAGCAAGTTTTCCAAATATTAATGACGATTTAAATCTTTTATCCAAATCCTGTAATGGAACTTTCGATACATTTTTATCGTCCAATAAATAGGTAATTGTATTAGCAAGTAGACTCTTACCAGCTGCAGCAGCGCCAGTAATAATGAATGCTTTCTGTGCGGCGTTTTCTGGTATTAAGAGATAACCCATTACTTCTTGTATTAGTTTAATTTGCGCTTCATCACCATCAGTTGCTTCTAGTAAGAACTTTTTAAAAGTAGGACAATCCGCACTATCATCGTAGTTAGCATTCAACTGATTTAGCGAGTAATAATCTGGTGTATGGTCTTCCAGGGTTTTAGTTTTCGTATTATATAAGCCATTTTTTAAATTAAGTATTGCTGGATTTGAGTTTATTTTTTCTATTGGAAGATAGTTTATTATACTGACCTGTTCTAGAACATCGCCAACATCTTTAGATTTTCTATCTTTTTTAAATACTTTATTTAAAATTATTTTTTCAATAACTTCTTTATCTACAAATTTATATACGCCATTTTTATAAATATGAAATGCTCTTGCTACATATAGTATATGTTCCTTGCTAGTTATATGCTCAGCTAGTGTGCCTGTACTTAATTCTGCTTTATTATTGCATTTAAAAATATACCACTCAGGAAGATTTTCAAGATTGTATTTTTCCTTATAGTATTGTTCTGACTTTTTTTGTGAGTAATATTTTTTTAGATCTTTAACGATTTCTTTATCGTCGAATCTAAAATGTTTTAGTAACTCTCCGCTAATAAATCTATTGCCTGAAGATTCTTCCATATTTAATAAATAATTATCTATAAACTTTTTAGCTATTTTTATATCGGTTTCTATAACACCTGTTATTGATGCCGTATTTAGCTTTAGAGATACATCTTTTAATGGTAATGATTGTTTCTTTAAATCTATTGGTGTATGACACGAGCAAATCCCTTGTTCACGTTTTCTACAGATGAATCCTAATTCTGAAAGTTTTTCACATGTTGGTGCGTGATAATGGTTATCTCGACAGTATCTAATTTTTTCTACTGTTTCTTTTTCACTATAGTTTGGATAATCTTTCGATAATTGTTTTATTATTTCTTCACCATTTTCAAATGGAGCCAAGAGTTCAATCATTGAAAACCATAGTGGCTCTGGAAGGACTTTAGAATTCTCAGCACAGTATTTTAGAAAATCACAATTAGAAACAATATTTTTGGCGCCTTCTTTTAAAGTATTATTATTGAAAGTTTCTTCTTCATTATTATCACTAGAATCTAGTACTTCTAATAATTGCTGCTGTGTATATCTCAATTCAGGATTAAGATAAAGAAGTTCAACCAAAATTGGTTCTTCCTTACAATGGTAAAAGCCAGGAAGACGCATCACGCGACTTTCATTAACACCTGAAGGGTCTGAATCAAAATGTTTAATAAGCGCCTTTTGAACTTTTCTAAACTCATCTACTTTGCCGTCCTTTATAAACCAATATACGTGTAACGATTTTCGAGTTTGTATAACCATTGAAGGTTTTAAAGGAAACTGTTTAATTAGTTTCTTTTGTTCTTTAATGCTTTTATTATCAATTTCGATAAATTGGGCATTGATTTTATTTATATCTGCGTCCTTGTCACCTCCAGAATTTACCACGAAAAAGATTCCGTAGTTATTTCTATTTAGTTCTTCTAGTTCTTTTTCAATAGTTGAAAATTCTTCAACTTTTACTTTATATTTTTTAGGGATTTTACCCTCTTCTTTTCTGTCGGAAAAAGCTCGTAGACGAACTTCTTCCTTTGAATCGAAAAGTGAATTTAAAAAATCTTTTGCTTTCATAATTATTACCTCCTAATAAAAGCTATAATTTAATAAACCATATATTTTATATGGTGTTTTCTTGGTACATTTAAGAAAGGAGTACCTGTTTTATTTAATTTCTATGAAAGCGTTTTTTGATTATTTTCCCCCATGGTATTCTAAATGGGGATTTTTAATTTAGAACTTTCCTTAATTTTTAATCGGAAAGTTTTAAAAGAAAATTTAGTGATTTAATAATTCACCTAACTTATATAGAAAAGAATTTTAGAGTTGAGTTTTCTATATTAAATTATTAAAAAATATGGTCTAGTTTTTTCTTAGGTTAAGGGAATTTTAATACGATATCAATGTAATTCTCTTTAACCTCTGGATTGTTCTTAATGACGCTAGACGTCGAACGTAAATAAGCCGGTCCGGAAATAAAATCATTCAGTCCAAGGCCACTAGCGATAGCCTCTATATAATCTTTTCCTTCAGCCTTAATGCCATGGTTAAATTGGATTAAATCCCACTGTGGTCTTCTATAGTAATCATCACCATTATCTAGGATACGTTCATGTAATTCCTGAAATAACCACGCTATGTCTCTCTCTTCGATGTTCACTTCCTCAGTGTGAATTTTTATTCCACTAGGGAGTAACTCGATATGAAAAACAGTGTTATCTTTACTTATTTTCATATGACTATCTTCTCCTTTCTATAGATTTTTAAATATAGAAAATAACCGTTTATTTTCTATACCTATATTTTAATTTTTACACTGTGAAAAAACAATTATATCTTTTTTATAACTTTTTTTTATAAATTTTATACAATGTTTATACTTTAAAAAATATCATTTAAAGTTGTATTGCTTAACAACAATAATTAGTAACCGTCACAGATAGTCTCCAATGGCTAAGATGAAAAACACTGACTGCCATTAGCGCCAACCTATTATATTCAGTTGGATGTTCTTTCTTCTTTGCCATATGTATGTTCTCGCCTCTTAGTTTGTATGGCTTTGGATTATTACATTCATTTATAAAACATCGATAAGAAGAACTGTGCATACTTGCCTTAGGATGATATTTCAACCATCGCTTCGAAAGTTCATCTATCAGCTGTTGTTTGTACTCAGGTTCATTTTTAAGTCTATCGTTGTAATAGCAATATGCCTCGTATGCAGCATCAGCGCGCATCCCATGCAAGTCTATGTGATTTCTCATTTCCTTGTCTGAAAAAACTTTTTCTTCTTCTCCTACTTCCTTAAATATACTTCTCACAACTTTTATATTCTTACTCAAAATTCTTTGAAGTTGTACCTTTCCGCCTTTCCCACGCCTGACACGTACACAAGGATACCCAGATTCATCATTAACCAAATCATTACCTTTAAGTCTTTTAAGTTCAAGTCGTCTAATCCCAACTCTCTTTTGAAACTCGACAAGTCGTGTATATTTAAGATTAAAGACTTCCTGTTTGCCTTGTTTGTTTTTTTCTTCACTTCTAGATCTGATTCTTTTTCCAGAAGTTCTTCTTGGTTTTGATATTTGATTCATATTAATATGAAGTCCTTTGCAAACTGGTGCGATATATGTGTGAATTGTGGCCGCTGTATATCCTTTTTCATAAAACAAATAATTAGTATATCTTTGAATCGTTTGAATTAGATGTCTCTTATCAGATGTCTGGGGAATAAAAACGTCATATTCCTTTATCCAAAAGCAAAATCTTTTTATACCTTTTTTATAACTCTTGATAGTATGAGTATCTTTTATTTTTTTTAAAGCTTCTGTATTAATATAATATGTTTTCACTACTACTCCTTTCTTTGCCTCACCACATAGGACTTTGGTGCCTTTAATTATTAATTCTAAAACTCGGCTTGCTTGTGGTAGCTCTTTCATAAGAAAGTTTTTTAGAACACCTCTTCCATAATAGGTTTTTTTGTTTAACTGTGCCTTAGCTATTTTTTGAGCGCTGCCTTAAGCGCCTATCTATATTCCAAAAGTGACACGTATTATGGCCTACACTATAAAAGACTTTTGAAACTGCTAAACCTGGTTCTTTATTATTCATCCTAAAGAACCAGAACTAAATAATTAAGTGCAACTGCTATGTTGCTTCAAACAATATCATCCTGGGATTGTTTACCCCTCCTCCTTTCATTATTGAAGATTCCTTAAAATAAAAAATGTACGGCATCCCGAAAAACAACTTCAATAGTTGTAATAACCGACATAAACCGTACATAAATAAATAATTTTTATTTTCAGTTATATTCTATAATATTTTATTATGCTTGTCAAGTGCTACTTGACTAAAATATCAAAGTGTCCCAATGTAAAGAAGTTTTTATTATTTAAATGATTTACAATAAAATTTATGAAATATTGGTTATTTTTATAGAGTATTACCAATGTAACTATTATTTTTATACTTTTAAATAGGGTTTATTGTGCTATCTAATTATTTATATATGGGATAAAATGATGTATATAGTACTTAATTCTATTGACAGTTATAATAAAGTATGTAATATGTTTATAGATCTAAAGAATGACTATATTATTTTATTTCCAATATAAAGAATGCACTCTACTTACTTTAGTTAGTAAGCAGGGTGCATTTGTTATACTCGTTTTTTCATTATTTTATTTTCTATATTCTACTAGTAGTTTTCCTTTATATTCAAAATATCTTGGACCCTGAAGACTATACTTTTTCTTTGTTATTAATTGGGCCGCTTTAGATAACGACATCACTTCACCATTATACTCAACATGTTTATCGTCCACTACTTCGAGCTTAATATTTTTGTTTTTATAGTAGTTAATCTTTGCACCTATAGGAATATTGCATTCACTAAATTTAAAATTGGTTTGTCTGTCTTCCTTTGCTTTCTTTTCATCTTTAGAAGCACTGCTTGATGGAGCAATCTTTTTAAGTTTCTTTTCTGTACCACTAATCTTAGCAATACTTTCAAGTAGAGAATATGCATCCTCTCTAGACATTGCATAAAATTCTCTCACTCTTCTTTTACCATCAACTTCATCAATGGTTCTTAAGTCAGGATTTATTTTATCTATTAGTTTGTGTAATCCAGTATCAGTTAACCTTTTGTTTACTTCATATGTTGCGTACAATCTAAACGCAAACGGCACAGCTGAGCTTGAATTAAGCCTCTTTAATCTTTCCTCAACATTATCAGCATATCCAATTTTTACATACTGTGGAAATGCTGGATTAGTTAAAATATAGATATACCCTTTTTCTACCGACATCTTTATCTCCTTTTTTTAATACTGTTATTCATCATAATACTTTTTAAAGTTTTCAGTTTGTTCTATTACATCATTATATACTTCATCATAATTCTCATATGTCCCCTCTGGTTTAGGTGGAAATCCATTGTCAGCCAGAAGGTCAATAATGTCACATTCCAATTCTGCTTTAATGTCTTCTCTATCAGCCCAGTCACCGTATTTTGCCTTATCCGTAACTAATTGGTAAATCTGTTTTGCTATAGCAATATTCTTATCATCAGGAAAATCAAAATCATATTTATCTTCTACCGCTATCAAAACATCATAGAATGCTTTTTCTTCATAATTAATTCCAAGCTCATCAAATGACTCTTTCTCTTCTCTTAAGTCATCCATTAAGTCGATTAGTTCCCCTGCCACTTCATTCATTATCTTGGCAATTTGCTCGTCATCAAGCGTTCTTGAATTATATGAATTAACAATTGCTTGAAGCCTTTCCGAAAACGATACTGCTTTTATCTTATTAACCTGCTTGAATTCATCTATTGCTTGTGAAAGTAACTGTTGCAAAATTTTTACCTTTGTATTAGGAAGGGCGATTTTATTTATTTTTTCAAGATATCTTTTATCAAATAGATCTACTGTATTAGCATTAATATCTGTGCTCTCTGTAAAGAGTTCTTCTACTCCATTTGAACGAATAGCTTCCTTAATCATTTTTTCAACCACCTCGTTCATTTGGTCTGTATCAGGGGCTCTTCCTTTGGTTAGTTTAAATATTATGCTTCTAACAGCCATATAGAAATGAATTCGGTCCATTTCTTCATCATTAAAGTCCTTACTGCCATTACAAAGTTTGAATGCTCTTGACATTCTTTTGACTTCTCTCATAAACCTTTTTTCAAGTTCTTTTGTTTGTTGAACAAATTCAGCTGCATCATTAAGACATATTAGTTTGTCTGAATTAGAGCCTTTAAAGTATCTACTCGAGTCAAACTTGTGGAACATATTATCAAGAACTTCTAATTGGTCTTTCACAATAATAAGTGCTTGTTCTATTCCTTCAACATCTTCTTTATCATATTTACAGTATTTCTTAAGAGCTAAATTCATACCAGATTTTATTCCTATAAAGTCTACGATTAAGCCCGAATCTTTTCCTGGATATGCTCTATTAACACGAGAAACTGTTTGTATAATGTTATGCTCTTGAGATAACAATTTATCAATATAGATAGTGTCAAGGAATGGTACATCAAAACCAGTAAGCCACATGTCAACCACTATCGCTATTTTAAAGTTTGAGTTAATATCTTTAAATTGAGTTGCTGCTTCTTTTCTTGATTCATTTGTACCTATAAGGTCATATAAATCTTTAGGGTCATCTTTGCCTCTGGTCATAACCATTTTCATCATAGGCATTGGTTTTAATTTTTGTTCTTGCTCTTCAGTAAGAATAACACCTTTTGGCGCTTTTCTTTCCTCTACCCATTCAGGTCGCATTTCTTTGACAATTTTATAAAACTCATACGCAATATATCTGTCTGCACAGACAAACATGCATTTTCCAGCAACTGTCGAACCTTCTTTTACTCTTGTTTCATAATGCTCAATGAAGTTTTCTGCAACAGACTTTAATATGTCTGGGTCGCCAATAATAGACTTGATACTTACAGTTTGTTTTTTACTTTCTTCTACTTGGAATTCGTTCGCTCCAAGTTTCAAACATTCATTATAATAGTCTTCTATTTCTTTTAGTTTTTCACTGTCGAGAATTGCCTTCACAAATCTTCCATCATATACCAAGCGAACCGTTATTTCGTCCTTGATAGAATCACGCATTGTGTACTCTTCAATTACTGGTCCAAATACATCTAGAGTTGCTTCAATAGGTGTTCCTGTATATCCGATATATGTTGCATTAGGTAGAGAATCGTGTAAGTATTTTGCATATCCGTAGGTCTTTCTTACTTCACCATTCTTATCATCAATAACTAATTTTTGGTCTAAATTAATCTGTGAACGATGTGCCTCATCTGAAATACAAATAATATTATCTCGCTCACTCAATAAGCTAATATCTTCTGTGAATTTTTGTATAGTTGTAAGATATACTCCTCCCGAAGCTCTTCCTCTTAACTTTTCGCCCAAATCTTCTCTAGATTCAATACTCTTTATCTCTTTATCACCAATAAATCGTTTTGAAGGTACGAAGTTGTCTGCAAGCTGTTCATCTAGATCTGTTCTATCTGTAATTAATATAATTGTTGGACTATTTAGTTCCTGACAACGCATTAGCAATCTTGCAAGAAATACCATTCCCCAAGATTTACCACAGCCAGTTGTTCCAAAATATGTTCCGCCTTTTCCATCACCCTCTGGTCTTTTATGTATAAGCGTATTCTTTAACAATTTTGTAGCAGAAAAATATTGTGGATAATTAGCAACGATTTTTACTTCTTGTTTAACAGAATCATCTGGAAAGTAAACAAAATTATGGATTACGTCAATAAGCCTGTCTTTTCTAAATAAACCGTCTATCATTGTGAAAAGAGAATCAATTCCCTCTGCCTCATTATCCTCTCCTTCAACTTTTCTCCACGCATAAAAATGCTCATAGTCAGAGAACACTGAACCCATCTTGCTATTTATGCCGTCTGATATAACAACAAAAGCATTATATTTAAACAGTTCTGGAATATCTCTTACATATCTAGTTGTAAGTTGAACAAATGCATCGTGAATAGTTGCTTCTTCCCTTGTTGTGGATTTGTATTCCCACACAACCACAGGAAGACCGTTTATATAAATAATAGTATCTGGAATTCTCTTTATTTGTGGTCCTTGAATAACCACTTGATTACAAACTTTAAAAACATTATTCTCGATATTGTCAAAGTCAATGAGCTGAAGCCAGAAATCTTTTTGAGTTTTATCATCTCTGATAAAGGATTCTCCATCTACAATACGTGTAAACACCGTTTTGTTGGCATCGTAAACATCAGCTGATGAAACAGTTTTTAGCGAAGAAAGAATTCTATCTATCTCAGCATCTGTAATATCATTATCCTTATACTTATTTGAAAGAAATGATTTTAAATCATCATCTAAAAGCACATCTTCATACTGTCTGCTAAGATTATCTCCGTGAACATATTCATAGCCTTTATTCTTTATTAAATCAACTATTAAATTTTCAAGGTCAACTTCTTGGAATGCCATGATTTCCAAACTCCTTATTTCTTATTATCTCAATTACTCTATTTAATCTTCTCATTTCAAATAAATTATTTTCGATAAGTAGTCTTATTGGCCTAAGATTCTCTTCTATTTTCTTCATATCTTTTTTCGAAAAAAAGGGCACAATCAAATTAGGAATATTTTTAACATTTAATGCATCCATTATTGTTCCTTCATCCTTTTTCATTTTAATTTCATTTTTAATAAAAGAAGACCTCAATGCAGTTATTAAATATGATGGATATGGCAAACCTTCTTTCATAGTAACGCATGTCATATTTCTTCCCATAGCAGCATATGTTCCAGCTGGAGCTTGTGAAACGGAACCAACTCGTCCAACATTTGTAATCACACAGTCTCCTTCTACTATTTCTTTTTTTCTAGTCCAATTATTATAATCATCTTGAGAAATATGAAAACAATACGATAAATCGAGAACTCCATTATCTTTAATATTCTCTAGTTGTAAAAGCTGTGGCCCTTGCTTTCTTTCTTTTGGTTTTTTGGAGTGTAGACAATCGATAACATCAACAATTTCCCCCAAAGGAATCATGTCGCATTTTTTGTTATCAACATATGAATGTAAAATTGCTTGCCCGCATTCATCTAAGCGATTATTGATAGTTTCTAATATTTCAATTCTGTTTGATATAGTCTTATATTGATTAACAATCTTCTTCTGTTGTTCTAAAGAAGGCAAATCAAATAATATTTCTTGAAAATCATCCCACGAGAATACCTCTCTTGCAGAACCCCACGAGTTATATCTTGCAAAACGGTCAAATTCGGGGTTGCGAAATAGCATCATAAGATAATCTGCATCTAACTCTTTCTGCTTAATAATCTCAAAAGTAATATATGAACTGGAAACTAGACATGTTTCAGCATCTTCTAATAATGCAATAGATATTTTATCTCCATTTCTAGATGTAACTGGACCATATGCAAACTGTCCTTTTTTGACTATCTTATAGTTTTTAAAATTAGTCCCTACTGTATTGGCATGTGATTTAATGAAAGTCTTATTAATACTTACGCCCAACAATAATCTAACAGATAGATCTGTATTTCTGACGTCAATTTGCTGTATATAATCTCCTAATCTTTTATAGTTTGATTCCATAACCCAACTCCTCAAGTACTGACGCAACTTCTTTTTTTAATTTTTTCTCTTTCAAAAAAAGACCTTGTAATTCCTCTTGAATCGCTACCATTTCTTTACGGTAGTCCAATTCTTCAGTATTATTATCAAACTCAATGTATTTGCTTGTAACAAGAGAATAATCCTTATCAATTATTTCGTTCTTTTTTGCTGAGTAGCAATACTCTTTTATATTAGAATAATCTTGATGATTATCTTTTGACTGCCAATGATGATAAGTTTTTACAATTAAATCTCTATCTTCCTTAGTAAACTGAATATACTTCTTTTCATAAGGATGGCCCTTTTGCCTTAAATCTAAAAACAACACTTCATTAGTTCTGTCACGATAATTAAACCTATGGTCCCCTTTATCGACCATCCTCTCCTTTTTATTCTTATTGAAAATCCAAACTGTAACTGAGATATCAGTTGAATAAAACATGTTTCTTGGAAGCACTACAATTGCTTCTATTAAATCATTTTCAATTAGCTGTTTTCGAATACCATATTCAACTCCATCTGCTGATAATGCTCCGTTTGCAAGAAGTAGGCAACCAACACCATTTTGGGATAGTTTACTTATCATATTTAAAATCCACGCATAATTAGCGTTACTAACTGGTGGCGTATCATAACCTTTCCACCTTGCATCATCAGTAAGTTCGTTTACTTCTCGCCAACCTTTTTGGTTGAATGGAGGATTCATAAGAGCAAAATCAGCCTTTAAATCTTTGTGTAAATCATTTGTAAAAGTACTCGCTGCCTTAGAACCTAAATTACAACTAATGCCTCTTATAGCTAAATTCATAAGAGCAAGTTTTCTAGTTGTAGCTGTATACTCTTGACCAAACACGCTTATTGCCTTTTTATCTCCCTTGTGTTCATCAATAAACTTCATTGATTGTACAAACATGCCTCCAGAACCACACGCGCCATCATATACTTTTCCCGAGTATGGCTCTATAAGTTCACAAAGAAGTGCTACTACTGATTTTGGTGTATAGTATTCTCCTTTTCCTTTTCCTTCTTGAATAGCAAAATGTGATAGGAAATATTCATATATTCTTCCAAACACATCTTTATCATGTTCACCTTTAAGGTTTATTTGATTCATTTTATCTAAAAGAGATGATAATACTCCTGCATCAAGTTGAAGTCTTGAAAAATAGTTATCTGGTAAAGCGCCTTTTAGAGTTTTATTCTTTGTTTCAATCTCAGATAAAGCTGTATCTACTTTTATTGCAATGTCATCTTGTTTAGCCTGGCTCATCAAATAATCCCATCTAGCATTTTCAGGAATAAAGAAAACATTGTCTTTTGTGTAATAAGAAGTCCTGTCTAAAAACTCTGGTTTCTTTCCTTCTGCAATTAGTTTTTCTCTTTGTTCATCAAATCTATCATTTGCATACTTTAAGAAAATCAGTGATAAACAAACATGCTTATACTCTGAAGGTTCCACTGAACCTCTTAATTTATTACACGCATCCCAAAGTTGCGCTTCCATTGTTTTTGCTTCTTTTGCCATTTATATAATTCCTTTCAAAAGTATTTTTCACTTTATATAATAAACAAATTCATGTCCAAATAATGGTACACTTACTATCTATTTCCGAACACATTATCGTTATAATTATATCATATTAGAGGCTCTCATAGTATTATTAAATACCAATCATTTATAGATCTATAACATAATGTCTTACGCATATTACACACTTTTTTTATTTAATAAAAAAATATATAAAAAAATATAATAATAAAAATATATAAAATAGAAATAGTGTGTAAAGTGCGTAAGTGTGTAATAAGACCTAGTTACTAATCTTAATTCACCTTTTTCTTTTCGTTGTTTACTTCATCTAATAATTTTCTATACATGCCAGTTTTTTACAAAAGATGATAGCCATAAATGTAAATGGCTAAAAGCACATATAAGGTTATATCTTCTTTATATTTTTTTATACAATGTTTATACTTTATAAAAAAAAGAGCTATCTCTATTAAATAGAGGTAGCTCTTAAAAGACATATTTTCCTATTTATAAGGTAACACGTTTACATAATCTTTTAAAAAATCTATAAGTAATTGTTCATTTTGAACTGAGTAACAAACTTTATTTTTTTTAGATATAACGCTATAGTATTCATTCTTAGCAAATATTTTATTAATTATAGATGTCCCATATTTATTTTTTAAATATGAACTCATAAAAGGATAAATTGTACTAATAGAATCAAATTGATACATTTGTCCTGTAGGTAATCCGTTAACTATAGTTTCTTTTACTGAATTATTTAAAATTTGTTTGTATACGTAAGGGAAGTTATATTTTTTCCCACTGTTTACACTACAAACTAAGTCATTAAAATTATAGATTGATGAAACGTCATAAAAATTCTTTCTTTCACTTAACGAAGCATTAAACGTGGCATATTTATTAGTTGAGGATAAAATATATTCTTTATGTCCTTTTTTTGAATTCAAATATCCTTTAATAGCTCCTGCGCCATATTCGCTACCGCGATGAATTACCTCATTCGTTCCGTACAAAGGAGACCCTATAGTAAGAGTGTGAACATTAATTACTTTTAAATATTTATAAATATCATTAGCTTCTCCTCTTTTTTTAGGTCTATAATGAGAATTTTTATTAAATTTCACTCCATTCTTTTCATTATAAACGAGGTCTTTACCTCTTTCTCTTGTGGCCTTGTTATACTGATGTCCCCAAGGAATAACATTGAGTTTATATTTATATCTAGCCTTATTAACATAGTATAAGTTTTCATATCTAGGCTCATACATTCTAGATTTATATTTTTTAACCTTAATGGTGTTTGAAATGGCAATGCATTTCTTGTTATTATCAAATGCCCTTACTTTATATTTATATGTCTTTTTATGGTTATATAAATATTTCTTCTGAGTTTTTTCAAATCCGTCTGTATCTACATTAACAAACCATCTAGTATTAAGTATATTGTCACCATACTTAGTAAACCAGCTTTCTGTTAACTTGTTTTCACCCTTTTTAATCTTTAATTCTTTAAATTTAGTATATTTAGCCTTTTTACCCTTTTTTCTTGTTGCTCTATAAATTTTGTAGTTTGTAGCACCAGGTACTTTGGTCCACTCTATCAAGGCTGCATGACTGTGTCTATATCCTTTAATTCTAAATGTGGATGCAGCACTAACCTTAGTAGTATTTGTAGAGTACGTTACTGGTACTAACATTGTGATTACTAGTATTAACGTTACTAGTCTTTTAAGTTTCATTTTCCTTTTTGCCTCGAAAACTACCTAACTTTTGGTGGGGAAAGGCTCTCCTTTCGCTATAGTTTTCTTAATCCCCTTTAGATGGAAGCATTTATTCTAAAATCATTTTATCATTTATAGATCTATAAGCAATATCTTACGCATCTACACACTTACACACTTGCTATATTATTAATAAAAATAAAATTAATAAATAAATAATTATAAAATAGATGGGAGAGGTGTGTATGTGTGTATAGTGCGTAATTTTGACCTAATAATTAATCTTAATTCACTCCTTCCTTCTCGTTGCTTATCTCATCCAATAATTTTCTATACATGCCAATTTTCACAAAAGATAGTATGCACAAATTTAAATAGTTTTTTGAAGCTTCTGCCAAACCTCTACTATAAAGAGTTCTAACAGTAAAACTCACTAAATCATCAATTGTATAAGCAATCCTTAATTCTTTAATATCCTCTTCATCTTTAATTGTCGCATTGCTATTTTGTAGTGCATATAAATACCAAGCATTTATAATATCATCAGCAATTGCTTCTGCATTTGACTCATCCTTTAATGCTTCTAGTAATGATTCTTTATAATATTGTCTTGAGAACTCAACACAATCATCCAATTTTAAAATATAAATCTTATATATAGGAACCACCTTCTTTTCTATCGTTTCATACGATAATTTACATGTATGACATTGATATTGCCTTCTTATAACATCACAATGCTTATCCTCTGGTTTTTCTATTACTTTGGATGTTTCTAGTTCTTTGCCGCATTTATTACATTTCACTTTTCTTCTCCTTTCGTTATAAAGCTATTTTTCTTTATAAATTAAATGAACACTGTTGCCTCCTTTCTAGGTTGCGGCGGTGAACATTCACCTAACAGCGTTCATCTTGATTAAAAAAGCCTCCACAAGTATAATACATGCAGAGGCGTAATATTTATTATTGCTGTGGTGTCGTCATCACCGTAGCAGGAGGTGAAAGTTGCCGCTTTCACTTCTGCCTCTTTTTTTATTACAAGGTAATTATATCATACTTGTTCTTATTTGTCAAGTAATACTTGCTTTAGATATGATTTGCAAAAAGAAAAGAGCCCCGCAGGACCCTTCTCTTCACTCTTTTCTACTTAATTCAAATTGAGTGTGTAAAAAAAGTATGAATAATCTTCTCGCCTATCCAGCGGGATAGGCATACAAGAATGAGCTAGAAATTCTTGTACAATTATATTTTATTCTTTATACAAGCCACTTGTCTATTATATTTTTCTTATACATTTTATATATAAAAGTTATACAGTTTATATACTCTTTATATTCTCTTATATTAATCTGGCCAATCAATTTGCTCAAATTTAACTTTATATAGATCTAGGATTCTTTTGATAGTAGATAGTTTAGGGCTACTCTCCCCTTTCTCAAACTGTTGGACAGCTTGACGAGAAACCCCAAGATGTTCTCCAACTTGGTTTTGCGTTAATTTGTTCTTTTTTCTTAATTCTTCTAATGTATATGTTTTCATAATTAATCCTTTTTAATATTTCTTTAATCATCATACAACATTATATCTTTAATGACAAATATATAGAATTGTATAGAATGCGATATTTTGTCCAAAATGGGATTTTTAAAATACTATTATATATTTTTATTGTGCTATCCTTAAACTGGAGGTGATATCATGAAAAGAGTTGATTATATTAAAAGAGAACTATGCCAAATTATTACAAGTTACAAAGATGAAGAAATCAAGGACTTATTATCTGATTTGTATAAGATTCCTAAGTTTCAGGATGTTATTGATAGTATTATCAAAAACATTAATGAAGTTAGAGTGATGGAATGGCTATATGAAGAATTAGAATGAAAATAATATTTTAATATTTTTATAATATATAACAAAAAAGAACTAGTAAAACACTAGTCCTTTTTGTACTTAACCTGCCATTTTTAGTGTATTTTTCTAAATTTGGGTACCAAATGGGTACTAATCTCTAGTATTTGATACCTTTACCCCTTTATATAAAGGGTTTTCTTAGTCTATGCTCTTTAGTGTTGGGAACAATAACACGTCCCTGATGGCTTCAGAATCTGTAAACAACATTACCATTCTGTCGATTCCATATCCGATACCGCCTGTAGGTGGCATACCAATTTCTAACGCATGCAAGAAATCTTCGTCGGTAGTGTTTGCCTCTTCATCTCCTGCTGCTAACAACTCTTCCTGAGCCTTAAATCTTTCTCTCTGATCGATTGGGTCATTTAACTCTGAATAAGCGTTTGCCATCTCCCAACCATTCATAAAGAACTCAAATCTTTCTACATACTCTGGATTGTCAGGTTTCTTCTTTGTAAGTGGTGAAATTTCAATTGGATGATCCATAACAAATGTTGGCTGAATCAAATGTTCTTCCACGAACTCTTCAAAGAATAGGCTTAAGATATCACCTTTCTTGTGATGTGGTTCAAATTCCACATGGTGTTCTTTAGCAAGTGCCTGCGCCTGTTCTAGAGTCTCTACTTCATTCCAGTCTACGTTTACATATTTCTTAACTGCATCCACCATTGTGATTCTCTCAAATGGCTTTCCAAGATCCATCTCCTGACCCTTGTAAGAAATCTTTGTGCTTCCGCAAACTTTCTCAGCAATATATCTAAACATTTCTTCTGTCAAATCCATCATTCCGTTGTAGTCAGTATACGCTTGGTATAACTCCATCAAAGTAAACTCAGGATTGTGACGTGTATCAAGTCCTTCATTTCTGAAAACTCTACCAATCTCATAAACTTTCTCAAGTCCACCCACAATAAGTCTCTTCAAATATAGTTCAAGAGAAATTCTAAGTTTAACATCCTCATCCAATGAATTGTAATGAGTCTCAAAAGGTCTAGCTGCTGCTCCACCTGCATTGTGAACTAGCATTGGAGTTTCCACTTCCATAAAACCTTTGTCGTCCAAAAATCTTCTTACTTCACTAATAATCTTTGAACGGTTAATGAATGTCTCTTTAGCTTCTGCATTCATAATAAGATCAAGATATCTTTGACGGTATCTCAAATCTGTATTTGTAAGTCCGTGGTGCTTCTCTGGAAGAATCTGTAGACTCTTAGTTAGAAGTTTAACCTCAGTTGCATGAATTGAAATCTCGCCTGTCTTTGTCTTAAATACTTCACCCTTAATTCCTACGATATCACCAATATCGAACTTCTTAAAATCTTTATAGTCGTCTTCGCCTATGCTATCTCTAGCAACGTAAGACTGAATATTTCCATCGCGGTCCTGAACATTACAAAAAGATGCTTTACCCATTACACGCTTAAGCATCAATCTACCTGCTACAGTAACTTCTTTGCCTTCGAACTCATCATAATTGTCCTTGATTTCCTGGCTGTGGTTAGTCACATCATACTTAGTAACCTCAAAAGGATTCTTTCCTCTTTCCTGAAGGTCAGCTAACTTTTCTCTTCTAACCTTTAGAAGCTGCTTCTCGTTTACAGGTTGGTTATTGTTCTGATTATTCTGATTGTTATTTTGATTATTTTCGTTTCCCATTATAATCTCCATCCATTTGTGTGATTATTGTAAAATGCTTCTATACTATAGAA
>CAMOYI010000029.1 GCA_946629885.1 uncultured Mycoplasmatota bacterium
TATAAAAAATATGACGATTGTAGATGCCGATATAGTCGAGTTAACAAATATTAATAGGCAACTAATTGCATTACACTCTACAATTGGTAAACCAAAAGTAGATGTCGAAAAAGAAAGACTACTGGACATCAATCCAGAAATGAACGTTACTACTATATATGAAAGAATTGTTCCAAGTGAAATAAATAAATTAAATTTAGAATCGTTCGATTATGTAGTTGACGCTATAGATGATACTTTAGTAAAGACTGAACTTTGTAAATACGCAATAGAGCACAATATAAATTTAATTGTGTCGACTGGTACTGCTAAAAAGATGCATCCAGAGTTACTTAGAATAACCACGCTAGATAAAACATCACACGATCCATTAGCTAAAAAAATGAGATATTTACTAAGAGGACTGGATACCAAAAAAATCAAAGTACTAGCTTCTAGTGAAGAACCTCTCATCGAAGGTAATATTTTAGGCAGCAGTGCTTTTGTACCTAGTAGTGCAGGATTACTCATTACTTCTTATATTATAAATGATATTATTGATAACTAATTAAAATACGCTAGTTTAAAAACTTAGCGTATTTTATTTTACTTTCTTCTAGAATTGCAATTATTCTTTCATAGTTGTTTCCCTTAAAATGCAAACTATATTTAGATAAATCGATATCAGGATTTAAATATAAGGCTTCGTAGTTTTTCTTTATAAAGTTGTATAAAAAACTTATTTCTTCGTCATCTAAGTATATTCCATTTGATATGGCAAATTTTCTTAAGTCATCCACTTTAAAATTTTTCATATATTTTTTTATTAAAACAAGTGTATTCATATTAATCACTACTATATTATATGAGTAGTTATTAAAATAATACCCATACTATAGATGTGGTGAATAAAAATGAAACCAAGATTTTCTTTAATATATTTAGTCATAGCAGTCTTTTTAATATTGAGCGTTTATCGAATTATATATCTTTGTGCATTGAATCAAGAAAAGTATATAAAAGAGTATTCTAATATTTCAAAAAGATTATTCACAGGTTCTAGTGCACCACGAGGAAGAATATTAGATGTTAACGGAAAAGTATTAGTTGACAATGTTGGAGTCAGGACAATTTTTTATAGCAGAGTTCAAGGAACAAAACAGGAAGATGAAATATGGCTATCTAGACAATTATCTAATTACTTAGATATAGATATCGAAAAAATATCCTCTAGACAATTAAAGTCATTTTACTTAGTAACACACGACAATGGTAAAGATTTAATTACTTCTGAAGAATATAAACTATATAAAAAGAGAAAACTTAAATCTAATGAATTGTTAAATATGAAGTTTGAAAGAATAACTGATGATGAAATTAATAATATGTCTAGAGAAGATAAAAAGGCAAGCTATATATATGACAAAATGACCAATGGATATTCCTTTGATAGTAAAATCATTAAAAGAGATGTAACTGATATTGAATTAGCAGAAGTATGTTCCCAAAATTGGCCTGGGATTAGTTGTGGAATGACATGGAAAAGGATATATCCATATGGAGATGTTTTGAGGAGTATCTTTGGTAATGTCAGTATAGATAGTGTACCAAAAGAATTAAAAGATTATTATGAGAAAAGGGGACTATCACTTAACAGCAGTGTTGGTACGAGTTATCTGGAACTTCAATATGATGAATACTTGCGAGGTAAAGATGAAGTATTATCAGTTAGCCAAATGGGAGATGTCGAGGTTGTAAGTGAATATCAAAATGGCGCAGATTTATATTTATCAATCGACATAGACTTAGAACTAAAATTGATAGAAATTATGAAATATGAGATGTCACTTGCTAAAAAGGCTGCTAATTCGCAGTTTTATGATAGGTCTTTTATTATTATAGGTCATCCTGCAACTGGAGAAATCGTAGCATTATGCGGTTTGAAAATAAATAACGATGGCTTTATCGACATTACGAGTGACGTAATAAATACTTCATATACAGTAGGAAGTATTGTTAAGGCAGCATCGATGAGTGTCGGTTATAGCGAAAACTTAATAGATAAAGGTAAAAAAATTAAAGATGGCTGCATCAAGGTATATATGACTCCACAAAAGTGTAGTTGGAAATCTCTCGGCTTAATCGACGATATAAGTGCAATGGCATATTCTTCTAACTATTATCAATTTATGATTGCAACAAAGTTAGCAAATCCTCAATATAAGTGGAACTCTAGATTAAATGCTAGTCAAGAACATTTTGGCATCTATAGAAAGGTATTTGCTTCTTACGGACTCGGAATTAAAACAGGTATAGACTTACCAAATGAAAAGACTGGTATTATTGGTCAGAAGGTAAGTGATGATTTACTGTTGAATTTAGCGATTGGACAATATGATACATATACGCCGATGGAAATATACCAATACATAAACACAGTTGCAAATGATGGAGTTAGAATAAAGCCCAGCTTGATGAATAAAATTGTTAGTAACAATAAAATTGTTAAGGAGAATACTGTTACTAAACTGAATGACGCCATACTAAATATTGATGATATTAAATCAATACAATCTGGACTAGAGGCAGTAATGAAATACGGAACAGGTAAAAATTATAATGGTACAAAAGTTCATGCTGCTGGAAAAACGGGGACAAGTGAAACATTTGTAGATAGTAACTCTGATGGGAAGATGGATACTCTTACTACAAGTACAGCATTCATTTCATACGCTCCAGCTGACACCAAAGATTATTCCATTGCGATAATTAGTCCCAACATCGCTAGACGTAAAGAAGGAGCAAAAACGTATAAATATGCACTTAATTTGAAATTAAATAGAAAAATAATGGAGCTTTTATTTGAAAAACAGTAGAAGGCATGCTATAATACATTTGACCTATTGAAAAAGGAGGTAATATTATGGCTAAAAAAGGCGAAAATAGAGAACCTATAGATCTACAATGCACAGAATGTGGAAATATGCGTCGTCGTAGTGAAAAAAATAAAAAGAATACTACTGAAAAGTTAGTACTAAACTTATATTGCCCTGTTTGTAAGAAACATACAGAACATAAAGAAAAGAAGTAAATCAAATAGGAGGTTTTAAAATATGTTAATTAATATAAACGATATTAAAAATGGTATGACTGTCATAATTGATGGCAAGCTATGTGTCATTGTAGAATTCCAGCATGTTAAACCTGGTAAAGGATCTCCTTTTGTCAAGATTAAATTAAGAAACTTGAGAACGGGTAGTATTACTGTTGAAACATTCAATACGAATATTAAAATTGAAAAAGCTCATGTAGAAAAGAGTAAGTCTCAATTCTTGTACATGAACGGCGATAATTATGTATTCATGAACAATGAGACATATGATCAAATGGAATTATCTCGTACTACACTTGGCGAAAATGCTAAATATTTAAAAGAAGGATTAGAAATTCAAATAGCTATGTATGAAGGCGAAATCATAGGCATAGATTTACCTGAAAAAATTGAATATCAAGTAAGCAGTACTGAGCCAGCAGTTAAGGGAAATACGACAAGTAGCGCAATGAAGGATGCAACTTTAGAAAACGGCCTAGTCGTAAAAGTTCCACTATTTATAAATGATGGAGAAACGATCGTAATTTCTACTTTGGATGGAACATATTGTGGTAGAGCATAGAAATATGCTTTTTTTATTTGTTGACTTGAGGACTATTTTTCTTTATAATAATTTTAGATATAGGTGATTAATATGGATTATACAAATGAGACAGAATTAAAAATGTTAGAAACGATAGATACTCTTGAAAAAAGATTGACGAGTGTTAGAGCAGGTCGCGCAAATCCAAGTATGTTAAATGGTATTATGGTAGAATACTACGGTGCAGCAACACCACTTCAATCTGTTGCTAATATCACTGTACCAGAAGCAAGACAGCTATTTATTAAACCATTCGACAGAAGCGCATTAAAGGATATCGAAAGAGCAATAAATGAAGCAAATCTTGGTATTAATCCGACTAACAATGGTGAAATGATAATAATGACCTTACCTGAATTGACAGAGGAGAAGAGAAGAGATTACGTAAAGCAAGCTAAATCTATTGGTGAGGATGCTAAGATTGCACTTAGAAATATTAGACAAGATGCCAATAACAAAGTTAAAAAAGACGAATTGCCAGAAGATCAGGAAAATGGAATATTAGAGGATATCCAAGAATTGATTAATAAATATAATAAAATTGTAGATGAAAAAATCAAAGAGAAAGAAAATGAATTAATGGAAGTATAATGCTTCCTTTTTAATTGAAAAAATGTAAAAATACAAAAGTTGACACGGTTTGACAGCTGACGATAGTTATGCTAACCTAAGGAATGAGGAGATGATTTGGTTTTGAGTATTATAAAGCTTAAAAGTGTATCAAAATTTTATTATAATAAAAATTCTATAGCGAGCGGTTTTAACAAGATTAGTCTCGAATTCGACATGGGAGAGTTTGTAGCAATTACTGGTGAATCCGGAAGTGGAAAATCGACACTCTTAAATGTGATTTCTGGTCTCGATTCTTATGAAGAAGGAGAAATGTACATAAATGGGGAAGAAACTAGTCACTATACAGAAGAAGATTATGAAATTTATAGAAGAAAATATATAGGTAACATTTTTCAGAATTTCAACTTAGTAAACAGCTATTCGGTTTATCAAAATATCGAGTTAGTACTTCTTTTCAATGGTGCTACAAAGAAAGAAGCAAAAAAAAGAATCGATGAAATAATTAAAACTGTAGGTCTGATAAAATATAAAAATAGAAAAGTATCCAAGTTATCCGGTGGACAGCGACAACGAGTTGCAATTGCGAGGGCACTTGCAAAGGATACACCAATAATAGTGGCAGATGAGCCTACTGGGAATTTGGACGTCAATAGTGCTAGATCTATAATGAAACTATTGCACGACATTTCAGAAAACAAACTTGTAATTATTGTAACTCATAATTACGAGCAAATTGAACCATACGTCACTAGGAAAATTGCGATGAGTGATGGTAAAATAATCGAAGATAAAAAGCTTAAAAAGACAAATTCAACAGAAATAACCGATAGCAATTATAAATCCATATCTACATTTAATAAAATTAGATTGGGTTTGAGAAATGCATTTAATTTACCAATTAAATTTTTCTTATTGCTGTTCATATACTTTTTTTTGACCGTTGCAATGTTTAGTGAATATTCCAGTATAAAAAAACAAAATTTCGATCAAGATGAAGCTGGATATAACTACTATTTCAATGATTCAAGTCCTGAACGAATTATTTTAAGTAAGGCTGATAAAACAGTATTTACTGTTGAAGATTTTGAAAGTATTAAGCAAGTTAACTCCATTAGAAATATATATAAAGACGACATTTTTCTAGATACCCAATTTTCCATTTATAAAAACGATATCTATTTTTATGGTAATTCTAAACAGATTAGCGAAATAAGTAGCGTAGATGTAGGAAGAATGCCAGAAGGTGAAAAAGAGGCAGTATTAGGTGTATATAAAGATGATTTTTCTTATAACCAATCGAAAGACTCCATTTTAGGACAGACATTTACCATAGAAAACTCCATTTCTGCTAAAACCGTGGATTATCCACTAATTATCACTGGTATAAAGTACTTAACTAGAGATAGTAATTACTACACTGACGAAGTAAATATCTATTTACAAGAATCATTTTTTGATCAAGCAAGATTAGATGTTAACTCCGCATTTAGTACAATGGAATTAACTATAAATAATCGTGTTCTTTCTACCAAAAAGAACATAAGCTTTGAATTAAAGCCAAACAAAAGAGTAAAAGACGGTGAAGCGTTAGTATTTCAAGACCTAAGTGTATATTGTAAAAACTTTTACTGTATCAATTCTAATATGAATCTTAAGATAACAAATATATATTATGAAGAAACACTTAATCTAAAAATTAAGAACTATACGACTAGGGAGAATCTCAAGTCATTAACAGGCCTTACAAATTATGATGCTGAGGCAGTAACTATATTCATTAGCGAAGGAGATTATAAAAAATTATTCGATAAGCCGACATACCAAATAAGCGTATTTTTAGATGATACTAAAAAATTAGATGAGACAATAAATACATTAAAATCACTAGGCTATAAAGTATTTCCACTTAAGAAATCACTAGCAAATGATATAAGTGAGTTCATAGGTGTAATTAGGATAATCAGAAATATAGTATTCATTATAGCAACTTTAGCACTTTTCTTTATAACTTATTTTATTATCAAAATAATTTTAAAATCTCGAAATATATATTATTCTACTATTAGAATACTGGGCGCTACTAAAAGGCAAGCGAAAGCCCTTCTGAACATAGAACTGTTATTTGATGCAAATTTGGCCTATATCTTATTTCTAAGTTTGACTTTCGCTGTAAACTGCAATCTAATTAAAATAGATTATATTAAAGAAATGATAGAGTACTTTAAATTTTATGATTATATCATTTTATATCTGATTATATCCGTCATGTCGATATTAATATCGAATAGATATGCAAGTAAGCTCTTTAAAAATTCTGTCATGCGCACATATAGGGAGGAGGTATAACTATGTTGAGATTAGAAAATGTAGATAAGTATTTTTTTAGACATAAGAAAAATGAAATACATGTAATAAATAACACCTCTTTAACCCTAGATGATACTGGTTTAGTTGCTTTACTTGGACCTAGTGGATGTGGCAAGACGACTCTTTTGAATGCCATTGGTGGTCTTGATAACGTTAATAGAGGGAAAATCTATGTAAATGGACAGAAGCTTTCTAGAAAGGGAAGCTACAAAAGAGACAAGATTAGAGTTTTAAACATAGGATATATTTTTCAAGATTATAATCTAATTGAGAACATCAGTGTTTTTGAGAATGTTGCATTATCTCTTAAAATGATAGGAATTAAAAACAAGCAAGAAATTAAAAGAAGAGTTGATTATGTCTTAGAGAAAGTGGGAATGTATAGATACAGAAATAAACCAGCAGGAATGTTGTCAGGTGGTGAAAAACAAAGGGTTGGAATAGCAAGAGCAATAGTTAAAAACCCTTTAATAATTATTGCAGATGAACCTACAGGTAATCTAGATAGCAAAAATACAATAGACATCATGAATATTATTAAATCTATCTCTAAGGACAAATTAGTAATATTAGTTACTCATGAAGCAAATCTTGCGAATTTCTATGCTTCTAGAATAATAGATATACAAGATGGTCGTATCATATCAGATAGAAAGAATGACCATGAAGATGAGTTAGATTACAGAATCGATAATAAAATATATCTTTTGGATTTTCCAAACCATAAAAAAATATCTGAAAATATTGCAGATATAGATTTATATACTGATTCCAAGGAAGGAATAACACTTAAAATTGTAGTACAAAAAGGAAATATTTACATTCAGTCCGACACTAAAGAGAAAATAGAAGTCATAGATGAAAGTTCCAATATAGAATTGGTTAACGATAAATATAAAAAAATTACTAAAAAGGATTATGAAAAAAGCAACTTTGACTTAAAGGAACTTGATAATTCAAATTGCTCTTTAAAGTATTCATCTATATACAATCCAGTCTCTATGCTTAAAAGCGGATTTAAAAAGGTTTATAGTTATTCTTTACTCAAAAAAATACTTTTAGTAGGGTTCTTTGTATCTGCGATGTTTATTGTATACTCTATTAGTAATATATTCGGTATAACCAATATAAGAGATGAAAGTTTCTTATCTGAAAACAGAAATTATGTAGACATTAAAACAAAAACTACTAAAGTCGAAGACTATTTAAAAATTGAGAGTTTAAATGGTATTGAATACATGATGCCAGGTAGTTCAGTTTTAAATTTTGAACTCACATCAGAAGATCTCTATCAGTTAAGCGGTGTAGCCCCAGCTATTTCTGGATCAATCACAGATTTATCATTGATAAATAACATATTGATTGGAGATATGCCAAAAACTACTAGTGAAGTATGTGTAGATAAATTCGTAATCGATAAGGCCATGAGGAGTAACGAAATAAAGATGATGGGGCTAAATACATATTCTTCATTTGTAGGTAAATCATTATCTATACGAGATATGAAATTTAAAATTACTTGTATTTCTGATACCAAGAGTCCATCTATCTATATAGATAAAATGCTTTTTATGAATATACTTGCAAACGATGTCGAGCTAGATAACATAATTCAGTCGTATGAATATATTAAAGACTCAATTTCTTTAAAAGGAGGAAGAGTTCCAACTGGTGACTATGAAGTAATAGTAAACGAAGATTTGAAAGATGAAATGCCTCTAGGTAAAACAATCAATGAAAAAGTTAATGGTAAAAAATTAAAGGTTGTAGGTTACTATTTTTCTAAATATGGTGTACAAGATTATTATGTAAACGACAACACTCTTAAGTATAGTAATATTGAAAATAATCCTTCTATTACGATTTATTCGTCCGACATGGAGAAATTGATTGAAACTCTAAAGAAGGAAGGGTTTAATGGTAAAAGTGTTTATAAGATGGAAAAAGAAGAATATTTAGAAGATGCAAAAGAATCTATAACACAACACCTAATAATCGCAGGAATACTTTTAATTATATCGTTCGTAGAAATATATCTGATGGTTCGTGCTTCATTTTTATCTCGTATTAAAGAAGTTGGAATTTATCGAGCAGTGGGGGTCAAAGTTAAAGACATATATAAGATGTTTTTAGGAGAAATACTCGTCATCACAACACTTGCTAGTGTTCCTGGATATATAATAATGAGTTTAGTACTACACGAAATTGCTAGTATTAAATATCTGCGAGATATGTATATCATGGATTTTAGAGTACTCATTACGAGCATAGTTCTAATATATCTATTGAACATTTTAATGGGACTATTGCCAATAAGAAGGGTTGTAAAGAAAACGCCAGCAGCAATTCTTGCAAGAAACGATATAGATTAATAATTAAAATATCATCAAAGTCATATAATTAGTGAGTGATTGTATGAAAAAGATGATATTTTTTATTTTACTTTTTTTCTCTATAGGAATTTCCAATGTCAATGCAAGTACCTCAGAAATTGTAATAGATGCGAACAGTGGTAGAGTGCTCTATGGAAAAAATATAAATGAAAGAAGACTTATTGCATCCACCACAAAAATTTTAACTGCATTAGTCGTGATAAACAATGCTTCTATGGATGATATAGTCAAAGTAGGTGAGGAAATTAAAGATGCTTATGGGAGTTCAATATACATAAAACAAGGTGAAGAATATACTGTAAAAGACCTCTTGTATGGTCTCATTCTAAGAAGTGGAAACGATGCTGCCTTGAGTTTAGCGGTTCATGTAGGTGGCTCTGTCGATGGATTTGTCGCGCTCATGAACGATACCGCCCTAAATATCGGTATGAAGTCCTCTACATTTAATAATCCACATGGATTAGATGAGCAAACTGAAAACATGAGCACAGTTTATGATATGGCAATCCTCATGAGAAAGGCAATGGAAAATGACATATTTAAAGAAATCACTGGCGCTAAAAGTCATAAATTTTCTGCAAATGGGCAAAAATACGAGTGGTACAATAAAAATAAACTTTTAAGTGAATATAAATATGCGACAGGTGGAAAAATTGGCTATACTAAAAGAGCTGGACATACTTTTGTATCGAGTGCTACTAAGGATGGCAAAAACCTCATTACGGTTAGTTTTTTAGACCAATCACAATTTAGTAATCATAAAAGACTATATGAGAAATATTTTTCTATCTATAAAAATTATACTTTACTGGATAAGAATAATTTAAATATCGGTTATAAAAAAGGATTTCACCTATATACAGATGAAGACTTTAGTATGCTTTTAAAAGAAAAAGAACTAAATGGAGTTAAAAAAGAAGTGGTTATCTTTAAAGAACCAATTATAGAAAACGATCGTCTGGTAGTTGGAAATATACATATCTTTCTTAACAATGAGGAATACAAAGCCTTGAAAATTTACAGCAATTTTCCTAAAAAAAAGAAAGACTTTTTTACTAAACTCAAGGAGTCGATTGGATGGTAAGTTTAATATGGGGTGCATTAATATTACTTGGCATTTTTTATAGTTTTATTTCAAAAAATATTGCGTTAACTAACAATGAAATATTGGAAAGTAGCACTCAAGCATTAGAGATGTTTTTAAATATGGCTCCATTGATAGTTCTTTGGATGGGTCTTATGAAAATAGCAGAAAAGAGTGGACTTTTAGAAAAAATTGCATACAAATTTTCTTTTATATTATCCCGTCTATTTCCAAGCATTCCAAAAGGCCACGAAGCTTTGGGGCTTATTGCCTCTAATATCATTGTCAACATGGCAGGACTTGGTAGTGCAGCGACGCCATTTGGACTAAAGGCAATGGAGAAACTTCAGGAATTAAATGATAATAAAGATACTGCTAGCGAAGCGATGATTACTTTTTTAGTATTAAATACCAGTGGAGTAACAATAATACCAACTTCGATTATAAGTTTGCGGTCTCTATATGGAAGCGCCAATCCATCGGAAATAATAATAACTGCTCTTCTAAGTACGATGTGTGCATCAATCGCAGGCCTATTGTTAGACTACCTTATAAGGAGGCATAACAAATGAAAATTGTTTCATATGCATTAATTCCTATAATGATAATTTTTATAATCGTGTATGGCCTTTATAAAAAAGTTGATATATATTCATCATTTGTAGAAGGCGCTAAAGAGGGAGTAAAGAGCGCAATTAATATATTCCCTTTTACAATAAGCATGGTCTTTGCTGTCAATATTTTTTTACATAGTGGTCTATTAGAAAAGGCTTTCTCTCTTTTAGGATCTTTTGTAAATGGTTTAAATCCCAGGATTATTTCTATGATGTTATTAAGACCGATAAGCGGTTCTGCATCACTTGTGATAATGAGCGACATCTTTAAAAGTCTCGGACCAGATTCATTTATTGGTAGGCTTGCAAGTACAATTCAGGGAAGTACAGATACGACCTTTTATGTTATAACACTATACTTTGGATCAGTTGGGATTAGAAAAATAAGATATGCTCTGAAAGCCGGTCTCTTTGCCGATTTAGTTGGAATAATAATGAGTTTAATATTTGTATATTTTATTTTTGGAAAATAAATTAATTTATATATGTTTTAACATTATTGCAATCAAAAAAGACAAATGATTCATCAGTATGAAAATTTGGTGATAACATTTGCCTTTTTTGCTTAAAAAATCTTGCTATAATCCATTTTTGGACTTTTGCAAATGAAAGGTGTGTCTGTTATATTCAATAAGCGAAAGGAGGAGCATATATGAACCAATTGTTTCTAGTAGGTAGACTTACGAAGGATCCAGAAGTAATAAAGGCTGGCGGATTAAATCAGTGTAGAATTACTCTTGCTGTCAAGAGGCAGTTTAAAAATCCAAATGGAGTATATGAAACAGATTTTATTACATGTACTATATGGAATGTAATTGCACAAAGAGTATGCGAATTTTGTAAAAAAGGTGACTTGATTTCATTAAAGGGCCGTATCCAAAACAATAACTATCTCGACAAAGATGAAAAGATGGTCTATACATATGAAATAGTTGCAGAGCAAGTATCGTTCATGCAAAAAGAATCTAGTGATAAAAAAGAACTAATAGATTCTGATAATTCTAAAGATTAATAAAAAATGAATAAGAAACATAATCTTATAGTGGTGATAATATGAAAAAATTATTCGAATATCTCGGTGGATTTGCTCTAATAGTATTTAGTTTTTATTTTACAGATAAGGTAAGTTTACTTGTCGCAGATAAAGGAGAACTCATGCAGGAAATCAAAGCAGTTAGCCAAGATTACTATCAGAAGCCCGTAGACGCAAAAGTTGATGAAAAACAAAACACCGTAGTTCCAGGAATTTACGGAAAAAAGATTAACGAAAAAGAGAGTTATTCGTCGATGAAAGAATTTGGCATATTTAATAAAAACCATTTAGTTTACACCCACATCAAACCTAAAAAAGTTCTAATCGACAATATCGACAAATATATAATAAGTGGTAATCCACTAATACGTAATGTAAGCCTAATTATCGACGAAAATGATGATGTCATTTCATATTTAAAGGATCAAAAAATTAAGTTTGACGAAATTATAAAAGATAAAAATGAGAAAAATAGTGGAGAAATAATTAATGGCGTAGATAATCCAAGCGAGTTTGATAAAGTTGAATCTAATAAAAAACTGTGCATTTATGGATATAGTAACATAGACAAGTGTATTGAGAGAAAGTATTTTATTATAAAACCACAGATTATATTAAATTCATCGAACATTATTACCGTTAAAGACCAGATTAATCCTGGTGCACTTATCCTCATAGGTAATAATGCGACAGTTGAACATGTAAAAGTATTGTTAAACGAAATAAAATATAAGGACATTAAAGTTGTTTATGTTTCTGAACTAATAGATGAGTATAAGTAACTCGTCTATTCTTTTTTAAGACTCATAGACTTTTTCTATTATATTTGATATAATGAATGTAGCGAATTAACTTTAATCAATATTTAGAAAAGGAAATGATTTTATGAGTAAAATAAAAATAATGGCTTTAGGTGGCCTAAATGAAAATGGTAAAAATACATATGTGGTAGAAGTTGACAACTCTATCTTTATCTTTGATGCCGGAATAAAATTTGTTAGCGAACAAATGTATGGTATAGATTACATAATTCCAGATTATGATTATCTAGTTAAAAACAGAAAGAGAATTAAGGGATTGTTTTTGACTCATGCTCATCCAGAAAATGCATTGGGTGTATTCGATTTGATAAAGGTTTTACCTAATATAAAAGTATTTGCGACGAAGTATACGATAGAATACTTGAAACTGGAAGGATTTGATGCCAGTAAAATTATTGAAATTACTGCACATCATAAGATAAACTTTGGACCTGTAAGTATTTTTCCGATAAATATCAATCATTCTGTACCAGATTCAGTAATGTATGTTATCAATACTAAAGATGGAGCAATTGTGTATACAGGAGACTTTTTAATAGATCCTAGCATGACTGGAGCTTACAGTATGGACCTAGGTAAAATTGCCTATGTAGGCAAACTAGGTGTTTTGCTTCTAATGAGCGAATCAGTTTTTTCAGAAAAAACTGGTCACACATCTCCAAATCATCGATTTGAAAAGTTTTATACAGAAATTGTCAATAAAAAGGAAGGTAGACTATTGATTAGTTTATTTGATGATCATTTGTATACTATTCAAGAGATTTTTAATTCTTTAGTAAACTTTCACGGAAAAGTAGTAATAATGGGGCACAAACTACAAGCGCTTATCAACATGGCAATTGATAACAAATATTTATCTGTTCGTCAAGGATTGATAGGTGGATTAGATGATATTGAAAAGAAAGATACTATAATCCTTATTGCAGATGATAAAAAAAATCAATATCATGGAATTAAAAAGATAGTCAATGGATATGACAAATTTATTACTCTAAGAGAAAAAGATTCAATCCTCTTTGCAGAACCTGTATATGACTATACTGAAAAAGACTTAGTGGATTTACAAAATGATTTAGCTCTAATGGACATTGAAACATACTCTATACCAAAAGACAGAAATATTCTCCATCATGCTTCTAGTGAGGATTTGATGATGATGTATGATCTATTAAAGCCTAAATATGTCATGCCTGTTGAAGGAGAATATAGATATATGGTTGGAAATGCCAACTTAGCTAATGATTTGGGGATACCAAAAGAAAATATCATTCTTAAAACAAATGGCGAAGTTGTACTCATAGAGGATGGCGTATTGTCTGAAAAAAGGGAAATCATCAATGTAAATGAATCGTTAATCGATGGATCTATCAAAGAAGACGTTGGAGAACTTGTTATCAAAGATAGAGAGATACTTGGTGAAAGTGGAATTGTATTAGTAAGTGCTAGTTTATCCAAAAAGACTAAAAAATTGATCAGTGGTCCCGAGATAACTACTAGAGGATTTATATATGTAAAAGATTCCAGTGAAATCATCGATGAGATCAAAAAGATCAGCACGGAAATTATAGAAAAAAACAACACTGATAACTACGTTGATTATAATAGAATAAAGCAAGAAATTAGAGAACGACTTGGCGATTACTTCTATAGCGAGACAGAATCAAAACCGATGATAATCGCAGTCATTCAAGAA
>CAMOYI010000030.1 GCA_946629885.1 uncultured Mycoplasmatota bacterium
ATCTCGAATAGTAACTTGTTATTCTCTGTTTCGCTCCAATCGAAATCTTTAGTAATAGAGTAAGTAGGAATTGGATATTGGAATCCTCTACCATTAGCATCTCCTTCGATGAATACTTCGATAAATGCTTTATTTACCATATCCATCTCTTTTTGACAGTCTTTATATTTAAAGTCCATTTCTTTTCCACCAACGATAGCATTTAGTTCTGCTAAGTCGTTTGGCACAGTCCAGTCTAGTGTTACATTAGTAAAAGGTGCTTGAGTTCCCCAACGAGATGGTGTATTTACACCGTATACAAATGATTGTATAGCTTGTTTAACTTGTTTGTAAGTCAAGTTGTCTACTTTAACAAATGGTGCTAAATATGTATCGAAACTTGAGAACGCTTGTGCACCAGCCCACTCGTTTTGCATGATTCCTAAGAAATTTACCATCTGATTGCACAAAGTCGATAAGTGTTTAGCAGGACTAGAAGTAATCTTACCTGGAACGCCACCTAAACCTTCTTGAATAAGTTGCTTTAAACTCCAACCTGCACAATATCCTGTTAACATAGATAAATCATGTAGATGAAAATCGCAATTTTTATGGGCTTTTCTGATTTCTTCGTCGTATACTTCACTCAACCAATAGTTTGCTGTTATAGCACCTGAATTACTTAGAATCAATCCTCCAATTGAATAAGTTACTGTAGAATTTTCTTTAACTCTCCAGTCTGTTACATTTATATAACTATCTATTACCTTCTTATAGTCTAGTATCGTATTAGATACCTCACGTTGTTTTTCATGTAATTTACGATATAGTATATATGCTTTAGCAACGCTCGTATATCCTGCTTGACTAAGTACTCTTTCTACAGAGTCTTGTATAGTCTCAATATCGACTATATTATCTTTAATCTTACTTTCAAAATCTGCAGTAACTTTTAGTGTAATAAAATCTATTACATTTTCATCATAATTCACTTTCTCAGCTTCGAATGCCTTTGTAATGGCAGTCTTAATTTTTTCGATATCGAAAGGTACAATTTTACCTTCTCTTTTTCTTACTTTATACATTTTCTATATTTCCTTTCTTTACATCCTCACATCCACGTTAGGATACTTTTTATTTAATGTATTTTTTATATTTTCAAGTTCTTCTTTTGTAAATCCTAGTAAACTCTTATCTCGTACTAAATCACTCATGACGAAGTTTTGCAAATAATATCGTTCATATTCACCGATATGTTCGATAATCCATGATAGACTATCAATATCATGTATCCCTTTAATTACAGTCGTTCTAAATTCATGAGGGATACGTTTTACTTCACCGATACTTTTTTCGAGTTTTTTAATATCGGCATTGACTTTAGTGACGTCTTTATAATTACTTAGCACATGTTTAATATCCATTGCAATATAATCTACAAGATTTTCATCTATCAGTTCTTTTATGATTTTTGGATTTGTTCCATTTGTATCCAGTTTAACTTCATAACCGAGTTCTTTTATTTTTTTAATGAAATCTTTTAAATCATTCTGTACAGTCGGTTCTCCCCCAGTGATAACCACCCCAGAAAGAATGCCTTTTCGTTTTTTTAAAAATTCAAAAATCTCATCTTCCTCTATAGTTCCTTCACCAATGAAGTCTATCAAACCGGAGTTTTGACAATAACCACAATTGAAGTTACAACCTTGCGTAAAAACAATACATGCCATATGATCTGGATAATCCAAAAGTGTCAATTTTTGTAGTCCCGCGATTCTCATGAGTCACCTTCAAAAGTAACATGTTCTATATCTGTTTTTTCTATCTCGTTTATCAATTCAATTACCTTTTTACTAGTAGTTTTATTGGTAACTTTAATCGGTATAGAAATTCCACCATTAAAGTATTTTTGAATTTCACCGAGCCTTTTATATCCATCTATAAAGCGAGCGGTATGTATAAGTTCGTATGTTTCCTCTTTTTTGTTTTTATCGCAGCCATAGATCGATTTATCTATCTTCATCAAATATTTTCTCGATTGTATACCACTAGGTTCAAATAATTTAAAGTTCAACTTAGCATCTTCACTAAACTGGTTACATTTTTTCCTTATATACTCTAATAGTTCAATTAAAAATTTATATTGTTTGGTCTCATCTTTTTCCAAATTTAAGATGCAATCTTTTAGTCCGATAAGTCCGATGTTTATGGTGCCTGCCTTTATTATCTTTCTTATCTTTTGGCCCTCTTCTAATCGCTCGTCTCCTACTATATTTCCTCTAAATAATACATCGTAGTTTTCTTTACTTTTATTTCCGATGGTTTCAAATGACAACATGAGCTCATTTTTGGTAAGTTCTAACATGTTATCGAGTTTTTTATAAAATTCTTCTCGTGTCTTATTTTTAGATTTCAGGGCTAATCTTGCCATATTAATCGAAGTAGATGTCACACACATTCTACCTATCGGCGATATTCCATCATCTTTCGATAGACAAATCGAATCTCTAAAATATTCCCTTTCTCCTTCTCTTACAAATTGAATTGAAATATTTTTGTTATTAGTTGCTAGTCCAACTATGTCAGTTAAGGCTGCTTCATTTGTATAGTGACTTATTTTAAATATTACATGAACAGTCTCTATATATGGATTATTTCTAAGAAAAGATATGAACTCATCTTTGATTTCCAAAGACATTGGATCTCTACTATCGCTTATACTCATAGTAACAAAAGATCTCGGTTTTTGGTTGATTCTTAGCATATTGAGTATTTTTTCAACTGCATATGTGATAAATTTCTTTGTCGATCTTTTACTATCATTAATGGCAAAACCTACTACGTCTTCAACTAGTTTATTAACGCAGAGTGATTTCAACTCTTCCGTCGCATCGTCTATATTTTCGATTTTATCTATCGCTTCATCATATTTCTTAATAGGGATAAAATCGATGAAACCATGCATAGTTAAATATCTATTTAGATAATCCTTTAATGTTTTTCTATACATATTTAGTACTTGTTTCTTAAGTATCAAATCGATGTTACTAATAACTATTTCGTCGCTTACTTCTTTTCGTACATTGATTAGTTGCGACACAAATTCATCTAGATGTTCGTCACTTTCCTTTATGGAAACTTTTAAATTTAAGTGTGATAGGTATCCGAGTGGGAAGTAATCTAAGTCGTGTATGTAAATACTTCCCTCTTCCATTGCTCTAATGTACTTGGCATCGAGTGTATACGATTTAGTATATTCTTTTGAGATAATCTGTCCAAATTTATTGATAATATCGCTTGGCGTCAAGTTATCTTTCTGCGAATAGGCTTGCTCCTGAACTTTCTCTATTGCTTTTACGAATTTATGTTGGTGCTTTTCATCGAATGCTTTTCTCGATGCTGCCCTACGCAAACGATAATCATGAAAAGCTGTATAGACATCTTTAAATTTGAGTTCCTTAAGTGTAGTTTCTATTAGATCTTGTATGTCTTCGACATTTACAGTCTTTCTTTCTTTATAGTCATTGTTCATTACGCTTAAAACTTTTTCAAAAACTTTAAATACGCTTGTTTCATCGACATCTTCATATACAGCTTCAAACGCTTTTCTAATCGCTACAGAAATTTTAGAGGCATTAAATTCTACTCTCTGACCACTTCTTTTGACGACGACTAACCCCTCTAGCGCTTCGTTCCACATAGAATTATAACCTCCTCTACTTTAACCATATTAATGGTACCATGTATAAGTTTGTCGGTCAATGTTTTTTTTACCAAAAAATAAATATTTTTATCAAGCCATTTTGAAACGCTTGCAAAAAAGGCATAAAAAAAACATTTGCTTTTTTACAAATGTTTAACACTCTATTGTCGTACACCAGATGTGGCTTGATTTAAAATGTAAGATAGATCATATGTCTTATTAGAAAGCTCATTGTTTTTTTGCTCTCCAGTCACTTGTTTTAGTTTCCTTTTGTTTTCAAGACTGATTATTTTATCAGAATTAATAGTCAAAGTTTCTTTATTATTAATAATACTAAATTTTTCCAAATTTGAATCTGTATCAAACCAATAATTTAAATTTATATTATTACCATTTATATGATAGTTTCCAATATAAACGACAGTTTTATCTTCACCCTTCAATACATAACTAAACATGGCATTGTCCATAAGATATATGTAATGAGTAATGCTTTCCTCGGTATTGGCATCTTTTATAGTCGCTCCATATAATCCAACAACATCTTTAATACTAGTTTCCTGTTTTACAGAACCTTTATGCCCTTCAGAAATATTTTTTCTTTCAGACCCAAGTTTATTACAATATATATATCCAGCGAGTAAAATCGCAATTACTCCAAATACAATAGTTAAAAATTTATTAGACTTTTCTTTCATGATTAGCCCCTCTCTATTGTCTTAAGTATAGCATCAAAAGAGTGAGATTACAAGATTAAAGAATTTATTTCTTCTTTCCTTTCATTAAGCATATTGAGAACTAACATTGGCGAAGGCTTATTAATTGTATCGGATAAAATGGCCTCCAATTGTTCGTACTCCTCTAGAGTAATATAATTTGAAGATAACAGCTCTGCCAATTTGTATTTTATAACCGACTTATCTGCTATTGGCGACCAAATTGCATTATTCGTAATTAATTCGAGTGCCATCAGTGTAAATGCGTGTACATCTAGAGCTCTCAGTAATTCAAGATTACTTATTAAACTTTTAATTCTTTTAAAACTACTATAAGGATATTTTTTTAACAAGAGTTGTGTAATTGCGCAAAGAAAATCAAATCCTAAGAAATCTCCTGTTTCTTTATCTACTACTGCATGAAAATCTCTATCAACTTTTATGAATCTATGGCCAGAAGTAGATGAGTGATGATGTAAAAAATTATTAGCTTTCATATCACCTCAATATTCATGATTAGTATGAGAATATTCCATCGCTGAACATATATCAATTAACAATGCAATTCTATCCTCAAAAAATGGAAAATCTTTAGTAAATTCGGCTAATGTAAGTGGGGCTTCCGGCATTATATAATCCATTAAATAGCCGAGATGTTTTCTTTCTCCTTCGAATCTAACGGGGCAAGAAGGTTTATTAAGCCTTCATGGTTTGGAATTTTTTGAAGAGCATTCGTCTTCTTAATTCTATAATCAATTTTCCGTTGAAACAGTATTGAACTTGAAGGAAATCTTTTTAGGGCATATGGTCTATCATTATTAAGACAAACATATACTACCCCTTCCTCACCTTGACCAATGCTAGAATGAGTTTTAAAAAAATCTTTCCTGACTGTATAATCGTTCGGATTACTGCTATCTCTTCTAACAGTGTTTTCCATATAATACTCCCCTTTTTTTTGAAAATTTATTATATCACCTTATCATAAAATTTCAACTAAATAAAAATGCTTCCTAAGAAGCACTTTGTTCTATCTTTTTAATCGTATTTTTTATTTCCTTTGATTCAATATTTTGTACTTTGTACCATCCATATTCTGTTATGATATCATAAGTACGCCCCTGATGTTTAACTGTTTCATCTAATCCACATTTCAAAGTATCTTTTATTATCTTATTTGAACTTTCCAATGTGCCATGTACATATACTTCCATGGTACTCTTTAAAAGAAGAAGATAGTTTTCCATGATTAATTGGTCACTCATTTTGATTCCTCCTTAAGTGTACTCATAAGTTTTTGTTCCATCGTTTTGTGTTTTTCGCACTCCTTTTGTAAAAAGGTTTTTAAATCTTCATCTTGGATACTTTTTATGGACTGTTCTAAAATAGATGATAAACTTTTCTCGTGTCCTATAGCATCTTCTACATATAGTAATTCTTTTTGTGTCATATAATTTTTCCTTTCTACATTTATTATGGTAAATAAAAAAGAAAAATAAACACTCATTTCAGTTATTTATTTCTCCATATATCTTTTTAAAATCTTCTATATTATCTACTACTTTAAAGAAGTCTCTTACATTTGAAGTATTGAATGATCTTTTGATTAAATCATCTATTAGTGCGATAGTCGTATCATAATGTCCATATGCATTATATAAGATTAATGGGACTAGTTTATCGTTGCTTCTAACTTCTTCTAAGTATGCAAGAAATTCTGAAACTGTTCCAATGCCACCAGGAAGTATTAAAATAAAATCAGATGACTCAAATAGGTTTTTCTTTAAATCAAATGTCGAATCATATATCGTATGTGTCGCATATTTTAAGTCTTCCAAATAATTTACATATTTTGGAGTAGTATAACCGTAAATTTTTCTATTATGTTCTTTAAAGACATTATAGGATAGTCCCATTAATGATAAAGATCCACTTCCCCAATTTAAATCACATCCACTTTGCGCTAAAAACTCTAAGACCTCTTTCGATGCACCATAATATTTTTTATCGATATTTTCACTATATGTAGAACAAACTGCTACTCTCAAATTAATCACTCCCGTACTAGATAATTGTATCACAAAATCATTTTATTGTATATTCAACTTACTAAACAAAAAAAGAATCAACCTGATTAAATTGATTCCCTTTGCAAATATGCAATTAAATAAATGCGCGCTTTCTTATTTAATTGTTTACAACTCATGGATAATCACTTCCACACCTATATTTTGCTACTTGCCTAAAAAATTGCGGTATATAGGTTTGATTCGCCTCGTCTATACTGTAAGTAAATATTCTTATATAGATTAAAATTCACTTTAATCTTGAACTCTAATCAAAATATTCAATTACAGTTCTTAAGATAGACTACTTAAATCAAGAGTGTCCCACAGAGGGAAGCATACACCCGGTAAGATGTCCTACTTCCCGGAAAAATTATAGACAACAACTACAATTAGCTTATGTCTACATTAATAATATATCATAATACTTTGTATAATGCAACAAAAAAATTGAAATATTTCAACTTTTTTAATATATTTGCACTTAATTGTGAACTTTTAACCTGTTGCATAATCCAATATTTATTAATTACATTTATTATATATTTATATCAACGCTGCTTTTTTTGTTTCTGACTAGCTCGTCGTGATAAAAAAAGTTGGAGTATTTTATCATGTTTTTATCACAATAGTCGTTTATTTCATTTGCAAGTTTTATCCAATAGTCTTTCTTACCTTTAATGTATATATCCGTATATTCGTTATAATATTGTGGATATTTTTCTTTAATATAGTTTAATATGTAAGTTTTATAGTCACCTCTTAAGTTTAAATTCTCAAACCAATATTCATCTACATATTCCCTACTTTTTTCAATTATAGCTTTAAAATCAGTGATATATGGAAATATTGGCGACATAAATAAAACAGTTTTTATACCATTTTCATGAAGTGTTTTTAGTGTATTTAGTCTTTCTTCAATTGTACTTGCATTATCCATATCTTCTCTAAACTCTTCATCTAAAGTATTTATAGATAAACTCACTGTTACATCGTGCATCTCTTTTAATAAGTCAATATCTCTTAAAATAAGTTTGGACTTAGTAGATATGTCGAGATGACAATCAGACTTGATGAGCTCACGAAGTATTCCTCTAGTGATACAGTATTTTTCTTCTAGTGGGTTATAACAATCTGTAACAGATGATAAAAACACAGTTTTCTTGCTAATCTTTTTTAAATCTATCGGCTTAGTGCACTTTTTGACGTCTACAAATTCTCCCCAGTTTTCTGTATGTCCAGTAAACCTTTTCATGAACGATGCATAACAATATTTACATCCGTGAGGACATCCGACATATGGATTTATTACATAGTCACTTGCAGGTAACTTGGATTTAGTTAAGTAATCGTCTGTTTCTATTTCTTTAATAACCATACGCACACCTATTTATTTTTTATTATTTTCAAGGGACTGTCTAATTAATGGCATTATCGAGTCTATCTGATCTATGCTAGTTAACTCTACACAATAGTCCCCATTACCATGGTGTCCTACGTTAAATAAATTGTTCGTTATATTTAAAGGATCTACTAGCGTACCGAATTTCATGTTTATAAATACTATTATCTTTTTTTGTTTGCATTCGACATCGATTATATTTTTGGCGCCCTTAAATGCAATATAGCACTTTTTAACGTCGATGTCGATATCATCTAGTTTCAATACCCTATCTTTAAGTTCATAGTACACACCTTTTAAATTTTCATTAAGTTTATCCAAATGCTCATCTTCAGTATATACGACGATTTCCTTATTTACTTCATTGTCATTTGCAATATCTATCTCTTCTACTCTTACGTTACTACTTTTTGGAATCTTTACAATTTCCACAATATCTTCATCGTATCTTGCTACCTTTATTAAATCTATGGGAATATTTTTAAAGTCTGCAGCATTCAACTGATATGATGTAAAAACTGGTGAAACGAATATTATTCTAGACTGACTCCAATCTATATCTTTAATATCAATTGTCTTACCTAAAAAGTGCGAATACTTCAATGTAAAATCTGCTTTTCTTTCTAGCAAAAGCTTTAAGTATGTATATCCTTGATCAACCAAGCTATGATTTCTTATATTTTTATACTCGATTATCATAAAAGAATTAGATTCCTCATCAAAGGCAAGTGTATCTAATCTAAAGTTTCCGACTGTTACTTCACTCTCTATAAATTTTAACCCCAATATTTTCTCTAGATTTGCTTCAAAATACGTCTGAAGTTCTTTCTCATTTTTAAAATCTTTTTGTTTTAATTCTCTATTACTTTTTAACAACATATTTACTACTCTCCTATAAAGATTATATCACATCCTATAAAAATATTTTCAATATGTTTAGGAAACCAAGTTTTGCTATAAACATGTGCAAACATAAAGGGAACCACAAGAATACTGATTTTGACAAATACAGGCAATTATGTTATTATGTATATAGCAAAGAAAAATTGCATAAAATAAAAGAAGGATACATTTGATTGGGTGAATCAAATGCAATCCCTGTTTGGATGCATCTGTCTCAACTAAATTGATTCAGATGCTTTTCTTTTATCTATTTAATAAGGTGATAATTATGTATATAAGTAAAAATATTACTATATAGAGAGCTCTTTCTCTTTTAGCCATAACTCACCTAAATTTCATCTAAAAATTCTATTCCGTACTTAATTAAATCCGATACTATAGATTGTAAGTCATCTTCACTACTGTTCACCTCTGGTACAAAATATCTTATGGTATCATCATCAAAAGTATCTATGATTGATTTAATAAATTCTTTTTTCATTTCTTCGTTATTACTAAAAAACGTATTTAAATCGCCCGTATGAGGTGTCCAACGTCCCAATTTACTTTTCTTTTTTCCCCATAAATGAAAACCACCAATGTTCTCTCTATATGGTTTAATTTCTCTGTTAAACTCTATAATCTTTTCTAATTTGATATTATCCATTTTTATAAGTTCTGCACTAAAAACTTGTGGATAATCTAATACTAATTTTAATCTCATTTTTCTTTTTTGAAGTTCTTCTAAAAACGAAACTATAGATTTGGTTTTAGATAATAAAAATTTACCACCTTTATAAAAAGTACCACACCTGTTTTCTATAAATATTTTTACATTGGGATATTTTTCTAATATAATGCTTTCAAATATTTGATATCTATTAAAAAAATCATCAAAATTAGTACAGTAATTACTAAATGGTGGATGTATCTCTATTATTTCGGGAGACTTGTTTTTACCAATTAGTTCTATTATGAAATATGCAAATTCCCTAGACCACTCTTCATCTTTCCAAAGTTCCGGGACATATTCATTATGACTTGTTTTTAGTTTAGGAAATTTATTAATTAGTTGATTATTTAATTTTCTTGGCATATGGGAATATTCTGTATGAAGTGAATACGCTCTAGTTGGTTCTATTTTATCTTTATCAAGATTACCTGCAACTTCATCGATAAGGCTTACTATACCACTTGGATATTTTTTATTGTGATATGTAATTGGGACTAATTTCATTATTTCACCCTCCATAGTTGAAACTTACCTGTTACATCTCCTAAAGCGTACATCAAAGACGAACTGATTTCTAGCGTACTATGGAAATCGTTTTCGTCATCCTTAGAATTAGATTTATTAACATGTACATACTCAAAATTATTATCTTCATTCCAATACGGCGTTGGCAAATTATTATTTTTAAACTTATAATATTGTTTTAACCATTCATTATATTCTTTCTTATTCATTCTTTTCACGAGTATCACTCCAATTTAATTATATTATAGCATAAAAATGCATACTTTTATGATAAAATGATATTAGAGGTGTATCATGAAAATAATAATTGATAAAAGTAAATGTATTGGATGTTTTAATTGTAAAAAAACATGTTATTCTGTATTTGAAGTTGGTGAAGATGGAAAAGCAAAAGTCAGACCAAATATTACAGATGCCGATATACTAGACGCTAAAAGAGCCGAAATCAATTGTCCAGTAAAAGCAATAAAAATAATTGACGAAAGGCCGACATATAAAAATAACTCAAAATCGATACTGGAATCGATTGATTCTATACTAAACTGGG
>CAMOYI010000031.1 GCA_946629885.1 uncultured Mycoplasmatota bacterium
AAGTTTAACTTATATAAAAGTGGATGTTATTCTTATGTTGATTTACTAAATTCTAATATAGATTCAAAGTATAAACAGCAGATAGAATATGAAATGAATGAATTACAAGATTATATAGACAAAGACGCTGTTAAGACATTTTTAGGCACGTTATCATATCCACTATATTTTTTAGATTTCGAAACATACCAACAAGCTATACCTGAATTTGACGATGTTAAGCCATATATGCAGATACCTTTTCAGTATTCACTTCACTTTATCATTGATAAGACGACTCCTTTAGAACACGCTGAGTTTTTAGCAGACTCAACAGGTGACCCGAGAAGAGCGCTTGCAGAAAAATTAGTTCACGATATTCCTAAAGATACATGCGTTATCGCTTACAATATGATGTTTGAAAAAATGGTAATTAAAAATCTTGCAAATCTATATCCCGATTTAAAAGAACACTTAATGAATATATATGATAACATGCACGATTTGATGATACCTTTTAAGAATAGAGAAGTATACACAAAAGACATGCATGGTTCATACTCGATTAAGTATGTTCTTCCGGCTTTATTTCCAAACGATGCAAACTTAGATTATCATAACTTAGATTTAATTCACAATGGAAGTGAAGCGATGACATCATTTAAAGAACTATCTAAAATGGATAAACGTGAACAGGAAGAAACGCGTAGGTGTTTACTGAAGTACTGTGAACTCGACACATATGCAATGGTTAAAATATGGGAATGGTTAAATAACGTAACGCAAAAATAAAAAACACAGAGTGCTCTGTGTTTTTTTCATAATTGGTGCCCATGGCCGGACTTGAACCGGCACGAGGGTTAAATCTCGCAGGATTTTAAGTCCTGTGCGTCTACCTATTCCGCCACATGGGCAGGCACTGTCTTAATAAATAAGACTATTTAAGTATATGATATTTTATTACGTTTTGCAAGCATTTTTATTTAATATTTTTCATAAAAAAGTAATAAAATGTTATTGACACCATAAATTTATGTGTGTTATAATCATCATGTCACTTCGATTGAGGTATTTACGGAGAAATACCCAAGTCCGGTTGAAGGGACTGGTCTTGAAAACCAGGAGGTCGGAAACGGCGCGGGGGTTCGAATCCCTCTTTCTCCGCCATTTATTTTTTAAAACTATTTATCGCGGGATGGAGCAGGGGTAGCTCGCCGGGCTCATAACCCGGAGGTCGTAGGTTCAAATCCTTCTCCCGCAACCAAAATGGTTCGTTAGTGTAGCGGTCTATCACGCCTGCCTGTCACGCAGGAGATCACGGGTTCAAATCCCGTACGAACCGCCATTTTTTATGGCACCATAGCTCAGTCGGTAGAGCAGAGGACTGAAAATCCTTGTGTCGCTGGTTCAATTCCCGCTGGTGCCACCATTTTAAAATAAAAACCACTTATAAGTGGTTTTTTATTTACCCATTTATTATCTCATTTAAGACTTGAATTTGTAGTTCCTTACTGTTTAAAAGCATGTCTTTATCTAAACTCAGAGCATTGGCTATATCGAATATTAACCATTCATTAATACATCTACTATTTCTAAGTATTTCTAAAAATTTTTGTACGGCTTCTTCCTTTGTGCATTTTTAAGATTTTACAATTGTTTCTAGACATCCTCTTACAAAGAGATAAGATGAAATATACGAGAGTCTAAAAGAACATGTATTATTCGGCACCGCTTCTTCTTTTCCGAATGTTTTATTATACAATATTTAGTTAACCTTTTTAATAATTTTACATATTTATATGCGAAACTATTTAAACCGTGACAAAAACATATACCAAAATAGTATTTTTCCATATCATATAGTGAAGGTGATGAAATGAAGAATGTGACAATTAGACTATTAGGAGTAGGTAACTCTCTTTACCAACCGGAGGTTTATATATATGATGAATCTGGCTCTTTGGTCTATTCTGGGTATGCATGCAACGGAATGGTCCAAGTGATGTTATGTTGTAATAAGTGCTATAAGGTGGTTGCAAAGAGTTGCCTAGCTCAGGGTATTGCAATTATATATATAGGAAAACCTACAGTATATTCAATTAATTTGAACTGTTGTTGCCAAATTGGTAGAAGGATTATCACCTTTTTACTGAGTGATGAAAATTACTCTAATTTGCCAATAGAAAAGGGACAGGTGATATTATGGCAAAGATAATAACTATTAAAAACGGTACTGGAAGTGCTGATGTAGTAAATGGATCATATACAGTTACTGCGGAAGTACCTGGATATGATAATGCTAGTATTACTCCAGCTAATGTTGAAGTAGTAAATGGTACAAACACATATGCTTTTACAATTTCCGCTACTGGATCATTAACTTTACATGTTACAGAAGACGGTACTTCTAGTGGTACACCAATTGAAGGAGCTGTATTCGTAAGAACAGATGCTACTGGAACTGAATATGGAAGTGAAATAACTACTGATGCAACTGGTAATGCAGTATTCGAAAACGTACCATTCTCACAAACTGGAGCACCAACTATCTATTTTAAACAAACAGCATCAGATGGAAACCACGAATTTGATAGTTCAGTACAAAGCACAACTATGCAAGAAAATACACAAACTTTAGAAATAACGAATGCATTAGGTGAAGTAAGAACAATCAATCTAACTGATGCAAATTATGAAAATTTACCAGTTGACAGTGGAAGTATAACTTTAGCTTAAAAACTAATCGTAAAATCATACTTGAAAAAGTATGATTTTATGCTATAATAAACATGGTTTTTAACAGATGCGCTCATAGCTCAATTGGATAGAGCATTTGACTACGGATCAAAAGGTTAGGGGTTCGACTCCCTTTGGGCGCACCACTTATAAATTAGAGGACTTGTAGACAGTTCTTTTTTTTGATATAATGAATATGCGATGAGACATTGCATACAATAAAAAGGAATACTTAACACTTCAATGTTGAGTACTCGCCATTATTTGGTAAGCACTTAATCTACTGAAAGTAAATTGAGTGCTTTTGTCTTATTATAGATTACTATATTACTATGGTAAAAAGTAAGGCTATGAGTAAGAAGATAATAGTGATAAGAGAGAAGATTAATAAATCTTTCTTATGCATTTTCTCAGCCTCCTTTCTTGTGAAAGCAGGCAAGCACCCAACTGTTAAGAATTCCTAATTGGATATTCTAACAGTTGTTCATTTTATTTGTCAAATCGTACATATTTATAAAAGTATAGAGGACTTGTAGATAGTTCTTTTTTTTGGTATAATGAATATGCAGTGAGATATTGCATACAATAAAAAAAGGAACACTTAACTTGCTCGGTTGGGTGTTGCCATTTATTTTTGGTATCACCTAAACTAATAGCATAGTTAGGTGGTTTTTTTATATTAAAACTATGAATAGTAATAATAGTAAAAAGAAGATAAAAATCCGATTAACAAATCTTTCTTAAACATTTTACCGCCTCCCTTCAGCTAAGAAGTTTGACTCCACCCAACTAGTTAAATATTCCTGATTGATTATTTTAACAGTTGTTCATTTTATTTGTCAAATCGTACATATTTTGATAGAATTACTAATGTAATTTTGGAGTGGT
>CAMOYI010000032.1 GCA_946629885.1 uncultured Mycoplasmatota bacterium
AATCAGCTAGTGTACAAGCTAAAACAGATAAGACACTAGTAGAGTTATACGATATCTATATGGCAGATGAAAACGGTAACATCGTAAAGATGGAAAATGGAACATACAAGATAAAGATAGAGTTAAATGACTTGCTAAAGAAATATGAAGGATATGAAATAATCTATATAAGTGAAGAAAACAAAGTAGAACTAATAGATGCAAGAATTGAGGATAACTATATCACATTCAATACAACACACTTAAGTAAGTATGGAGTAGTAGGTAAAGAAATTAAGAAGACAGGAAATATCATTACCAATCCACAAACTGCAGATAGTGTAGTAACATACGGATTGATGTTAGTAAGCCTTGCAGTTGCTATCGCACTAGTTGTACTTAGAATTAGAAAACTAAAGAAAGCTAATTAATGCTTTCTTTTTTTATGATTGTTGAATGAAATAAAAATATGTGATATATTTTATATGGTGAACATATGAAAAAGAATGGATTTACAATAGTTGAGATATTAGCTGTAATTGTCGTTTTAGCTGGCATTATGGCATTAATAATACCTAATTTAACTAACTCTTCGGAAAAAGCAAAAGAGAGACTATATAACTCTAAAATTGAGTCAATTAAGAAGGCTGCTATTATTTATGCACAAGATAATTATAATACACTAATAGAAGATGCTACTGGTAGGATAGTAGTAGTTCCCATAAAATTAGAAACTTTAATTGCAGCAAAGTACGTAGTTGCAGATAAAACAATTGATGGAAAAGAAGTAATGATTGATCCTCGAACTAATAGCGAATTCAAAGTGGTAGTGAATGTTACTATAAATATCGAAAACAAAAAAGTAACTGCTGAAATTGAATAAAAAAAAACATCCAAATGGATGTTATTTTTTAAATGGCGCCTGATGCGGGACTCGAACCTGCGACCTAACGGTTAACAGCCGTGCGCTCTACCGACTGAGCTAATCAGGCATTGCTCCTTAATTATATAACTAAAGTTTGATTTGAGTCAAGCTTTTTTTAATAAAAACTGTTATTTCTTTTTATTTCATGTTATATGGTATTCATTATTTGTCGTAAAGTTTACGCTTTTATTAGTCGAACGTTGTCGAACGCGTTTAAAAGCATACGTAAACACCCTATATTGATAGTGAAGGGTGATAATATGGCAATTGATATATTGCAGTATGAAAAATTGGTTTACAGTGTTGCAAATAAATTTTACGGTGCTGAAAGAGAAGATTTGATTCAAGCAGGGTTTTTAGGTCTTGCTAAGGCAGTTAAAAATTATTCTAGTGAATCAGGTGCATCATTTTCAACATATGCTTACAATTACATTTATGGTGAGATGTATGAAGCTCAAAATGGAACTCGACCAATTAAACTTCAGAAGGGACCACTAAAACTTTATAAAAGCGTTTGTAGATATAGAGACCTCGTTTTTGAAAATACTGGCAAAAATATTTCGCTATATGAAGCGGCTAACGCACTGGGAGTCGATTATAGCCTAATATGTGACGTAGATAATTCTCTTGCGCCAAGAACTAGTATAGAACTAGAAGGAATTAATATTTCTAAGGAGGAGCATCTCGATGATATGATCATGTTAAAGGATTGTTTGAATGGTCTTGACGAATTGGAAAAATCGGTAATAGATCAAAGATACATGAAAGATTTAAGTCAAAGCGAAACTGCCAAAGTTTTAGGTCTTTCACAGGTGATGGTCAGTAGAATCGAAAAAAAAAGCAGGGAAAAAATGAAAAGATATATGGCAAGTTAGGTATATTTTACTAAAAATATCCCATCATATAATTGGTGAATATAATGAAAAAGGAAGAATATTTAAAATTAGTTAAGGGGAAAGATAAAGAAAAAAACATATTAAAGAATGCACTAATTTCTTTTTTAATAGGAGGACTATTGGGTAGCATTTTTCATCTATTAACATATATATTGGTTAATACTTGTAATATGAGTTCATCCTTCGCTTGCGGGATTGTATTATTTATATATATCACATTAGCTATTATCCTGACTGGAATGGGTATATTCGATAAATTGATAAGTAAATATAAATTTGGATTGATAATACCAATTACTGGGTTTGCTCATTCCGTAGCAAGTTGTTTACTCGAATATAAAAGAGACGGTTTCATAACTGGAATTGGTGCAAATATGTTTAAGCTAGCTGGATCTGTTATATTATATGGAAGTGTAGCAGGAGTATCTTTTGCAATATTGAGGGTGATTATCAATGGCTAGTATGAGATTTAAAAGTGCTTTTTTAGGACTTTCTAAAACGATATCTTCTAACAATGAAAGAGTCAATACTACACATAAAATAAACGATTATTTTAATGGAGAAAAGACTATTGAACTGGCCGAAGAAAAGATGCAAACTAAAGTTTTAAACGATATTAAACAAAATGAAAAAATTGATTTAGTGATAGGAGCAGACTTATCTAATCAAATAGGTATTACTAATAAAGCGATGAGTCGAGAAAGTATACCCTATTTGGGAGTTTATAGTGCCTGCAGTTCTTACATCGAAGAAATGATTTTGGCCGCAAATATTTTAAATAATAGATACTTTAAAAATATAGTCTGTCTTGTGAGTAGCCATAATCTCGATAGCGAAAGGACATATAGATATCCAATTGAATATGGTTCAATTTTAAGAAGCTCGCAGACATTCACCGCAACAGGAGCAGTTGCAAGCATTATTACAAAGAAACAGACAGGAGTTAAAATCGAATCAGCAACTATTGGTAAGGTTATAGATTATGGAGTAAAAGATGCAAATAATATGGGGGCAGTTATGGCACCAGGGGCTGCAGAAACTCTGATAGATCACCTCAAAGATTTAAAAAGAGATATAAGCTATTATGATTTAGTATTGACAGGGGACCTAGGTAAGATGGGAAGCGAACTTTTTTTAGCAATCCTTAAAAAAAATGACATTACAATAAAAAAACATATCGATGCAGGAGATATTCTAATTAACGACGTGAATCTAACAAAACAGGGGGCAAGTGGTCCTATATGTCTTCCGCTTGTATTAATCGAGAAAGTAATTAAAGAAAAAAAGTATAAAAGAATATTAGCGATAGGAACTGGGGCCTTATTTAATACTACTATGTCAAATCAGAAAAGAACTTTACCATGTATTAGTCACGCAATAAGTTTGGAGGTAGAATAGTGAAAATATTTTCATCGTTTATATTAGTTGGATTAATTTGTTTTATTGCGTCCTTAATCTATGATACTACTAAATGGACGTCTGGCCATATTACAAGTCTGTTTGTAGTAGTTGGTGCATTCTTGGGTTTTATCGGCGTGTATGATTTATTATTAAAAAAATGTGGATATGGATTATCTCTTCCGATAACTTCCTTTGGGAATCTTCTATATAAAAGTGCACTTGACGGAATAGAGAAGTACGGATTAATAGGTGCTTTTAAAAATCTCTATATTTCCACTTCGCTCGGAATATCTTCGACGATTGTTTTAAGTTTTTTTATTACAGCTTTCTGTAATCCCAAGGACTAGAAATAGTCCTTTTGTTGTGCTATAATCATACGAGGAAAGTATAATTAACTGAGGTGGTTATAATGAAAACTAAAAATAAAACAAGAGAGTTAAAGGCCAGTGGGTTAATCGCGGTATTGCTTATAGGTATTTTATTATTGGTATTCATCATATTCTTTAATATGAAAAGTGATAATAAAGATAATACAAGTGCTAAAGATAAATCTACTAAAGAAAATATCAAAGAAAATAATGGAGAAACAACCAGTACGTCTACTACATCTACAGCTACTACTACAACATCTACAACTACCACATCAACGACAACAACTAAGACTACCACAACAACTAAAAAGACTACTACCGCATCTAGCGAATTGACGGGAACAACTAGTAAAGGATATAAGATAGAATACAGAAATGGAGCTTATTATATAGATGGAATATTGATTGCCAACAAGAGCTATCCACTCGATAAGAATTACATACCAACAGGGACACATAAGGCAACTACGAGCGGTATGTCGCATTGTGCCGAGTGCATTATTGAAGATGGGTATCAGGCATTTATGAAGATGAAACAAGATATAGCAAGTACTGGAATTACTATGTGGATTCAAAGTGGATATCGTTCCTATACATTACAAGAAAGCTTATATAATGGTTACGTAAAAAGAAGTGGACGTATAGAGGCTGATACGTACTCTGCAAGACCTGGCCATAGTGAACACCAAACTGGTTATGCTTTCGATGTATGTGCTTCAAAAGATGGCAAAAACTATCCTTGTATAACTAGTGGTTTCAATGGTACTGAGCCAGCACTTTGGTTAAAAGATAATTGTTATAAATATGGTTTTATCTTGCGCTATCCTGAAGGCAAAGATAATGAGACTGGTTATAAACATGAGTCGTGGCATTTTAGATATGTCGGTGTAGAATTAGCTACTAAGCTTTATAACAATGGCAATTGGATTACTCTTGAAGATTATTTGGGCATAGAAAGCAAATATGCAAATTGAGCAAGTATGGTCTTGCTTTTTTGTTTTTCGTCTGATACAATTGTAATAGTAATACTAAGGAGGTTCTTTATGGAAGGAAGAAATAACGGAAACACTATTTTATTAACAGTAATAGGTATAGCAACATTATTGGTTGCATTAGTTGGAGCAACATTTGCATATTTTACAGCCTCAATAAATAATGCTAATAGTCAAACAGTTAGTGTAAATACAGCAGTACCTGCTGGATTAAACTATGTTGGTGGAGAATTACAATTGCCAAACGCTGTTCCTGGAGACAGTAATAACATGACATTTACAGTTTCAAATCCATCTACTAGTACTGTAACTCAATCATATAAACTTAAAGTAGTGGTTGATGCAGATCGTATACCAAGTGGTGGTGCTTTTGTAGCAGTGGATCAAGATAATAATCCTGCTCCAAATCAATTAGTGCTCAGCATTACTTCATCATCTGATGGATCGAATACGCCATTTACTGGATCTTTAACTCGTGACTACACAGATGGTTCAAATACTGCTGATTGGGAATTCACAAATGCAATTACTATTGCCCCAGGAGAAACACATACATATGATTTGACAATAGCATTCAACAACTTACAAGAACAAAACCAAAATCCAAATCAGGGAAAAGCTTTTTATGGTCATGTAAACATTTACGACGTAAGAAGTGTAAGTGGAAACTAAAAGTCGAACACAGTTTGACTTTTTTAGTTATTTTGATACAATCTACAAAAAGGTGTAATTAATGGAAAGAGAAAAATCTAAAAATTTATCAATTATTATTATCATATTATCGATTATAATTGCACTTTTAAGTGTAACATTTTCTATATATGCAGTATTTAAGAAAAATGGCAGTTTTGAAACTGAAAAAAAACAATCGACAACTTCTATTAAGGGAATTGTTTATAGATCAGAAGAACCGATAATACTTACGGATGCTGTTCCTGGTGATAAAATTACTAGTACATTTTCAGTATCCAATCCGAACAGTAAACTTAAGGCATCTTACGAAATCAATTTAAAAATTGATAAAAATACATTTGATAGTAGTTCTGGAAATAAGGAACTAGTTTTAAGAGTAAATTCCCATGCATCTAGCAAAATAGAAGAAATCGATTTAACAGATAAAAATAAGGGTGACTCCATTAAACTAATAACCCTTAATACTCTCATGCCTGGTGAAATACAAGAATATGATCTAACACTAGCGTTTATTGATACCTTATCTATTCAAGACGCGAACATAAATAAGGATTTTATAGGACATATAGAAATAGTACAATCCTTTGATACAATAACTGGACAATAAAGTGTTAAGTTTGACATTTTTAATTACCATTTATTGTTTTTTTTTGGGTGTTCATTTATACTTATAATTGGTGAATAGTATGAATGGAGTAATAGTTTCGAATAAAGAAAAAAACATTTTTTCAAAAATTAAGTACTCTTATGCTTACAGATATATTCGAAGAATTATTTCGGTCATTTTTTCTGTCATATTGGTATTATTAGTAATTATCGGTTCATTGTTATTACTATTTAATATTAAATCTAAACAATATGAAAAGAGAAATGAAAAATATAATCCACCATTTGGACTTTATACTATCGTTAGTGGTAGTATGGAACCAAATATAAAAGTGTATGATGTAGTTGCTTCGATTGACATAAAAGATTTGAGTACAATTAAAGTAGGAGACATAATCACTTTTGTTTCCAATTGGGATTTAAGTTTAGGTAAGACAGTCACACATAGAGTTGTGTCGATTTCTAAAACTTTTAGTGGCGATTATCAGTTCACCACTAAGGGAGATGCTAATAGCGATATCGATGGGGCTGTAGTTACACAAGAAAACTTGATTGGGAAGGTTGTTTTTAGAATACCTGCATTGGGACGCATACAATTTTTTCTTGCTACAAAAGCCGGATGGTTAATCATTGTTTTTGTACCTGCAGTATTAGTAATTTTGTTCGATATAATAAAAATAGTCAAGTTACACTTATTAAGAGAAAAGCTTAATAACATTAAAAAATATAAACCTAGTGAAAAAAAGAATAGTACTGGTGACATAAGTGCAAACTAAGTCTTGACAACATAAGCAAAATAGAATAAACTAAACCTGTATTTAACTGAAAAGAGGAGTACTAAGTATAAAGTATTTTAGAGAGTAGCGACTTGGTGAAAAGCTATATATGATTACTTAGGAAGATACTTTTTAAATGAGTTAAACGTTTAATCATCGTTATAAGATTATAAAGAGTACAATACTATTGTAAATTAGGGTGGCACCGCGGAATATATTTCGTCCCTAGTTCGATAGTTTTTTTTGTATAAAAAAAGGAGGAAATATAATGATAACAAAACCGAAGGGAACTTATGATTTATTAGGAAGCGACAGTGTTATATATGATTATGCACTTGATGCTTTTAAGGGCATGTGTGAATTAAACAATTACAATTACATGAAAACACCTACATTTGAGGCAAGTGAACTTTTTCATAGAGGTGTTGGAGAAACAACAGATATCATCAAAAAGGAAACATACGACTTCTTAGATAAAAAGGGAAGAAGTATGACTCTTAGACCAGAAGGTACTGCGGGAGTAGTGAGAAGTTTAATTGAAAATAAACTATATGCAAACGTATCGGGTTATTTAAAATACTATTACTATGGACCAATGTTCAGATATGAAAGACCTCAGTCTGGTAGATTCCGCGAGTTTAACCAATTTGGTGTAGAAGTTTTTGGACCAATGAATCCATACATAGATGCAGAAGTCATTAACTTAGGAGTTAAATATTTCCAAGTATTGGGAATCGATAATATTAAGATAAAAATAAATAATTTAAGTTCTAAGCAGGACAGAGAAAAATATAAAGTTGCACTTGTCGAATACATGAGCAAACATAAAGATGAACTATGCGAAGATTGCTTAGAAAGACTTGAAAAAAATCCACTTAGAATATTGGATTGTAAAGTCGACGGCGACAAGGACTTCTTCAAAAGTGCTCCAAAAATATCAGAGTTTATTAGTCCAGAAAGTAAAGAATATTTCGATACTTTATTATCTACCCTTGATTCTATAGAGATAGAATATGAGATAGATGAAAACTTAGTAAGAGGCTTAGACTACTACGATTATGCAGTCTTTGAATTTGTCACAGAAGATAAAAATCTGACTGGTGCAAGTACTATATGTGCAGGTGGAAGATACAACGACTTAGTTAAAACACTAGGAGGACCTGAACTAAATGGAATAGGTTTTGCTCTAGGTTATGAGCGCCTTCAAGAAATATTAAAATCTCTCGATTTGACTAAACAAAGTAAAGACTTGGATGTTTATGTAATACCTGTTACTAATAACGAAGTATCTGATGCTCTAATCATCGGAACGATGTTAAAAGATGCTGGATACAAAACAGAAATCGATTATAGAGACGTATCACTTAAAAATAAGTACTCTCAAGCTAATAAGATGAATACTGCCTATATAGTTACGATCGGTGAAGAAGAGCTAAAGAATTATACAGTAAAACTTAAAGATGCTAAAACTAGCGAAGAAAAGACAATTGGAATCAACAATTTAGTAGAAGAATTGGATATGAGTTTTTAGTATATGAAAATAGGTAATAAAATTAAAGATGATCTTCCAATAGATAATATAGACAAGTATTATGTAGTTGCCGATTTCGATAAAACGATAACTACTGGAAGCAGCATGACATCTTGGTCGATACTTGCTAAAAGTGAAGATGTTCCGAAAGAATATATAGAAGATAGACAAAAGTTATATGATATATATCGTCCAATTGAAATCGACCCGTCACTGGATAGAGAAACAGTTAGTAAAGAGATGTATACGTGGTTTAAATCTCACGTAGAGTTATTTGTAAAATATAAGATACCAGAAAGTCTATTTAATAAAGCAGCACTAGATAAAAGAAAGATGGAATTTCGTCCAGGTGCAAAAGAATTTTTGAGTTATTTGCACGAAAATAATATTCCCTTAATTATCATAAGCGCAGGGATTGGAAATTTTATAGAGAAGTTTCTAGAGATGAATGGTTGTTATTACGATAACATCTATATAAGTAGCAACATTATTAAGTTTACTGATGGCATCGCTTCTGGAGTGGAAAACAACATAATACACAGTTTCAATAAGAACGAAGTATCTCTTCCAAGTGAAGTAAAAGAAAAAATAAAGAATAGAGAAAATGTAATACTACTAGGCGACCAATTAAACGATTTAAATATGGTAGATGAAACGAAACATAACAGAGTTATAAAAGTTGGATTTATGACTAGTGAAACAGAAAAATATAAAAGCGATTTTGAAAAAGCGTTCGATATATTATTAGAGGAAAATGAAGATTATAGCGACGTTTTGAAAACACTTTTTAAAGAGGTGAATAAAAATGAATAACATATATAGAAATGTATATTGCGGATTGGTAGATAAAGAATATATTGGCAAAGAAGTAAGACTAGCGGGTTGGGTTGAACAAAAAAGAAATTTAGGTAGCCTTGTATTTATCACTTTACGAGATGAAACAGGTGTAGTTCAACTTATTAGTGAAGATATTGATAAATTTAAAGATTTAACTAGAGAAAGTACAATTACTGTTACAGGTACTGTTAGAGCAAGACTTGATGGTATGGCAAATGCCAATATGAAAACTGGGGAAATAGAAGTACTAATTAAGGAGTTTACTTTACTCGGTGCAGCAGCAAGTGTGTTACCGTTTGAAGTTAATAGAAGTACAGAAGCTTTAGAAGATACTAGATTAAAATATAGATATTTAGACTTGAGAAATCCAAAGGTTCATAACAACATTTTATTGAGAACAAAAGTAATAGACTACATTAGGACTCTAATGAAGAGCATGGATTTTACTGAGATTAATACTCCAATTATCTCAACTTCAAGCCCAGAAGGCGCAAGAGACTTCGTAATTCCTGCAAGGAATTTTAAAGGAAAATTCTATGCACTTCCACAAGCACCACAAATATATAAACAGCTCTTAATGGTATCAGGATTTAATAAATATTTCCAAATAGCGCCTTGTTTTAGGGATGAAGATTGTAGGGCTGATAGAACGCTGGAATTTTATCAATTAGATTTAGAAATGAGTTTTGTAACTGAAGAAGATGTCTTCGAAGTAGGAGAAACAATTTTCTATAATGTATTTAAAGAATTCGGCAATAAAGAAGTATCAGCACGACCATTTAGAAGAATATCTTGGACTGAGGCAATGAGCAAGTATGGTTCTGATAAGCCAGACCTAAGAAATCCACTTCTAATCGAAGATATTACAAATATATTTGAAAATACTACATTTAACGGTTTTAAAGATAAAACCGTAAAGGCTATTAAGGTAGATGCATGTGATAAACCAAATTCTTGGTTTAAAAAGATGGAAGAATTTGTTACAGGTAAAGGTGGTAAAGGTCTTGCATACATCAAAGTAGAAGAGGATTCTTTAAAAGGAACTATCGTCAAGTTCCTTAGCGATACTGAAATTAAAGCTTTAAAGGATAAGTTCGATTTAAAAAATGGTAATGTTTTATTCATTATCGCAGGAGATAAACCAGAAAAACTTTGTGGCGCATTGAGAATAAAATTAGGAGAAGAATTGGAACTTATTAATAAGGATAAATTTGAATTCTGTATTATTTATGATTTTCCAATGTATTCATGGAATGAAGAAGATAATAAATGGGATTTTGAACATAATCCATTCAATATGCCTAAAGGCGGATTGGAAGCATTAGAAAAAGATCCGTCTCAGATTTTTGCAAATCAATATGACTTCGTATGTAATGGTAATGAAATGGCGTCTGGTGCTGTTAGAAACCACGACCTAGAAATTATGAAAAAAGCCTTTGCTATTGCAGGATATGATGAAGAAGTCATCAAAACAAAATTTAGATCTTTATACACAGCATTTCAATATGGAGCACCACCACACGCTGGAATGGCTCCAGGAATAGATAGAATTATAATGCTTTTAACTGGAGAAGAAAACTTAAGAGAAGTGCAAGTATTTCCTCCAAATGTCTCTGGAGCAGACTTACTCATGGGTGGTCCAAACGAATTGGATGAAAAACAATTAAGAGAGTTACATATTAAAATTAGAGATTGATTAAAAAACCGATTAAGATTTATTAATCGGTTTATTTAATGTTTCATACTTTGTTGTTTCATCACAAGTTATTACATGATATATGTAAGCAGCACTTTGTTCTATCGTATAAAGTCTATCAGTGTTTTTGAATGAAATATTTTCAGATTTACAATGTTTTAAGTGTTGTTTACCTTTGTCAGTAAAGCCTAGTATTCGTACAGTATTATCTATATTGGACATATCACTCTTTTTAATTCCAAGTAGTATGTGAATAAGCATTCTTTGTAATCTTAAATACGTGTATCTTTTAGATTTAATTCTCTTTATTAAATCGTCTAGTGAAATTGAATTATATATCTCTTTCTTTAATTTATTTGATAAGCCTTCATCTACGCCGAGATATTCATCTAAGTTATCAGACGTAATTATTTTATATTTAATCAAAGAAAACAACTTATCGTAATCGATACTATTTATATAGTTTATATTATATCGAGGTATGTGTTTTTCAATCGATTTGCCACTATTGAGTTTTTCCCTAATATTCAAGGCACTAACCACATTGCACTCACTTTCGGTATCACTATAACTATTAGTTCTTTTAATGGCAATTGGTTCAATATGAACTTTTAATTTGTTTATTGCTTTTATATATGAAACTCCTAATAAGTCATTGCTATCTAATGTTACGCCACACGCTTTGGATAGTGCAGTGGGGTAATTAGACCCTTTAGATAACTCTTTTCTAACTGATTCATTAAATGATTCTAGTTCTTGTGAAGAAGCAATACTTTTTAGTTTATCGATATCTGCAGATTCACTACCAAAGACTAGTTTAGTTACACCTAAAGCTGCTAATCTTTTAATCGATTCTTCTGCAAAAATATCTGCAGAATTAACTGTATATAGACAAGGTAATTCGATAACTATATCGACACCATAATCTAGAGCAATCTTAGTCTTATTATACTTGCTTATAAGTGAAACTTCACCGCGCTCAGTAAAGTATCCACTCATCACTAGTACAAGTATTGCATCAGGATATAATTCTTTAATTTTGTTGATGTGATATAAGTGTCCATTATGAAATGGATTATATTCACATATTAGTCCAACGATTTCCATAAACATCACAACGTTATTGTAGCAGAAATATTATGATTTGCAATAAAAATTAATGTGTAATAACCTATTAACTTAAGAGCATTTGACCATTGAAATAAAATTAAAACTATGCTATTATGAATATGTCAGGAGAATCCTGAATACAATAAAAAAAGGAACATTCAGTTTGATACGTTGAATGTCTACCCAAATTTCTTAGTTAGACATTTAATTTCTTATGAAATTAAGTGTCATTTTTTTATTACAATAATCATTGCGATTAAGAGTAGTAAAATGATAGAAAGATACCGGAGAACTTTAATAATAAAGATTCTCTTTTTCATTATATCAAACCTCCT
>CAMOYI010000033.1 GCA_946629885.1 uncultured Mycoplasmatota bacterium
AAATCCAAAGACTGCAGATAGTGTAGTAACATACGGATTGATGTTAGTAAGCCTTGCAGTTGCTATCGCACTAGTTGTACTTAGAATTAGAAAACTAAAGAAAGCAAATTAATGCTTTCTTTTTTATTAAAAAGTAGTATACATTTTAAAAATATGATATAATTTTAATGTAAGAGAAGAATTATGAATATTCAAATCTTAAATAAATCTATTTTAGGAGGTAATTATGGGATTTATTCAAGCATTTAAGGGATCTTTTAGTCAGACATTAGCTGACCAATGGAAAGATTATTATATTCCAGATCCATCAGTTTCTTCTACTGCAATAGTATTCAAGGCAGTAAAGAAAAACACTAATAATGGAGTAGGCGAAAATTATAAGGGCGCTGAAAATATTATTACTAATGGTAGTTTGATAGTCGTACCTGAAGATTATGCGCTACTTACTTTTGAAAATGGAAAGATGACAGGTTGTATCGCAGAAGCAGGTGGATATGAGTTTAGAAGTGATGATCCAAATTCTAAGTCACTATTTGCAGGTGGTGATGGAGTAATCAAATCTACAATTTCAGAAGCATGGGAAAGATTTAAATTTGGTGGCATTCCTGCGAATGAACAAGCAGCGTTCTATGTAAATATGAAAGAAGAAATATCTGGAATACGTTTTGGAACTCAATCGGTAATTCAATGGAATGATACATATTTAAATAACTCAAAAGTAGGAGCAATGGCAAGAGGTGAGTATTCTATTCATGTAGATAATCCAGTTACTTTAGTTCATTTCTTACCTGCTACTTACTTTATGCCAGACGCAAAACCATTCGATTTAAACGACGATAGTACTACTAGTGCTCAATTCTTAAGCGAATTTATTAGTGCACTTAGTGCTGGTTTTACTAGATTATCAGTAGAAGCTAAACAACAGAATATGGATACTTACGATTATATTTCATACAATCGTGATTTATTCGGAAAAGTAATGAGCGAAGAAGTTGAAAGAAATCGTCAATGGAGAACTAACCGTGGTATCGAAATAAAAAATGTAGCTATAACTATCGAATACGATGAGAAAACTCATGCATTAATCGAAGCAATTGCTGAAAAAAGAAGTATGGGCATGCTTGACATCGAACTCGAAACCGCAAGAGGAAAAGCATATAGTGATAACATGCAAGGTATGATGGCAGGTGCAGTTGGACATTCTATGCAAACGCAAGCAGAGGGCATGAAGGCAACTGGAGAAGGAATGAAAGCTATGGGCGAAGGTATAAAAGCAGCTGGAGAAAACGGAACACTTGAAAGTGTCGGCGGTGGAACTTTCATGGGAATGAACATGGGAATGAATATGCAACAAGGACAAATTCAAGGTGCAGATGCTTTAAATGCAATTAACAATTTAACTCAAGCGCAACCACAAACACAATCAGCAACAGCACAAACTGAAGATCCAACAGAAAAGCTTCTAAATGCTAAAAAACTTCTCGATGCTGGTGCAATAACACAAGAAGATTACGATAAACTTAAAAACCAATATTTAGGATTGTAGTATATGGAAGAGGAAGTTAAAGATATTATTCCTCCAGAAACAGAAACTGTAAAAGCAAACGTAGATAGTACGACAAATAAAATCGAAGAACCGACAATTGTTAAAACTGATATCGGCGCAAAAGATGGACAAAACAAGTGTCCAAAATGCGGTTCGACAGAGATTACGACAAATATAGAAACGGGAAAACTTCGCTGTCTTTACTGTAGATATGAATTTGAACCGGAAAAAATTTCGGGAATGGTTGAAGATATTAGTGAACTAAAAGGCGAAGTGATCGGTTCCGGTGCAACAGATATCGTAAGTGGTAATGACACAGTAACATTCAAGTGTACTAGTTGTGGTGCAGAAGTAGTAGTTGATACAGCTTCTGCGCCGCAGGCTAGATGTCACTGGTGTAGAAACACATTATCGGTAAATCAACAGATTCCAAATGGTGCTATACCAGATGTACTATTGCCTTTTTCAGTACCTAGAGAAGTCGCTAAAGATAAAATAGAAAAATTTGTTGGAGGAAGAAAGTTTTTTGCTCATCCTAAATTTAAACAAGAATTTACGACAGATAATATCATGGGTGTATATTTTCCATATATGCTAGTAGATATTAATGCCCATGCTAATTTAGTAGGTGAAGGTGAGCATCAAACTAGAAAGTATTATGTAAAATCTGGAGATAATACTGAAGCTAGATATGACGCTGATTTGTATCATGTGGAAAGAGACTTTGACATTATTGTCAAAGGATTATCGATCGAATCGAGTTCAGACAAATTAAATGTCAACTCAAACGAAAAAACAAATAATATAATAAATTCAATAATGCCGTTCGATGTAGAAAATTGTGTAAAATATAATTCTAATTATCTAAAAGGCTATACTTCTGAAAAAAGAGATACTAACATAGATATGCTAAAACCCATTGTCGATGTTCAAGCTAAAGATATTGCAAGATTTGCAGCTAATGATACCTTAAAAGAATATGATAGGGGTGTCAAGTGGAGTAGCGAAGATTTAAAACTTAAGGGCGAGCAGTGGAAAGCAGCTTATTTGCCAGTATGGCTATATAGTTACCAAGAGACTAAAAAAGATAAAAAAATACTACATTATGTAGCCGTTAATGCAAGAACAAAGGAAACAATGGGAAGTGTACCAATACACATGCCAAAACTTCTAGGTGTATCATTCTTAGTGGAAGTAGCCAGCATAATACTAATGGTCTTAGTAGATTGGGATTATAGATACCTTTTCCTATTATCCGGTATAATATATTTTATTATAGTTTATAGTAAATACAGAAATAAAAGCGCTAGACATACATACGAAATTGAAACTCAAAGAGAGATTAAAAACTTGAATTCTGTAGATGACTATATTAAAAGTAAAAAAGGACTTTCTAATTCAATTATGGAAGGTGCAAACAATAAAAAGGTAATGGGAAAAAATTCTTCTAACGCAATATTCGATATTGCAAACAAAGAAACATTAAAATCAAATGTAGTCGATTCAATAGTGGACTCAAATCCGTTAGCAAGCATTATTAAAGATAATATAAATAAAAAAGGAGGAAATTAATATGACTTGTCCAAACTGTGGATATGAAAACAATGAAAGCTCTAGTTTTTGTGTAAAATGTGGAGCAAATATAAAAGAAATAAAAGAGGAACCTAAAAATAAAGAAGAAGTAGTTGCTACTGAAAGTGCACCTGTAGTAGAAAAAAGTAGTACTATCGTAGAAGAAACAAAAACTGTTAATTCTACTGCTAAGTCAAAGAAACCTATGAATTATATCAAATTCATTATTGCATTCTTAATTGCACCATTTAAGAGCTTTAAGGATAATGAAGAAACTTTAGCTGACACTAAAACTTCATTGATAATCAGTGGTGGAATGTCAGTAATCATGATGCTAATAACTTTATTTACTAGCATGATTAATGCCATTTTTGCAAAGACATTCGATTATTCTACATTCTCATATAAAACTAAAGTTGATTTTGGAAGACTTGGAGATTTAGATTATGTCAGCTTGATTTTCAAAAATCTTTTGATATATGCATGCATTATTGCAGCAATAGCTCTAGTATATTTCTTAATCGCAATGATATTTAAGAAAAAAGCAAACTACATTAAGTTATTATCTTCAACAGCAATTTCTATGTTACCTGTTGTTATTGGTTCTATGCTTGTTGGACCTATACTTGGAAAAATATGGTCACCTCTTGGATTAGTAGTTTCGATTGCAAGTATTATCTATGCAATAGGAATATTAGTAACACTAATAAATGATCAGGTTACTTTAGAAGATAAGAACTATCGCATTTACTATCACGGATTATCAATTACAATCCTACTAGTTGCAGGTTATTACATCTTAATTAACGTTTTATTAAGTGGTATTACTAAAGGCGCTAGCAGTATATTAAACATGTTAGGATAAATAATCAACCCGAATTAAGTGGGAAGAAAAAGAATCTTAAAAACAGAATAACAGCACAGAAGAAATGTCTTTTGGCGATTAAATCAAATGCAACTATTAAAAGTTGCATTTTTAGAAAGGATTTAAAAGTATGATATGTAAAAAATGTAAAACTCAAATACCTGATGGTGCTGATTTTTGTCCTAATTGTGGTAATAAAGCTATGTTAGATTCGTTATTTTGTCCAAACTGTGGATTTAAACTTGAAGCTGGTACTGATTTTTGCTCGAACTGTGGAAAAAATATCAAAGAAAATAATCATATAAAACAGCCTATGTCTAATAACGAAATAGCAGACGCAATAGTAGATAAAACATCTAACTTTTTTAAAACCGTCATGTCTAATATTAAAGCTTTTTTGGATAAACATAAGAAGATAGTTATAATTGGCACAATATGTTTAGTTACTATAATCGGATTGTTGTTTGTATATAAAGCTGTTTTCGGTTTCGAAAAGTTCTCTTGGGACGATAATTATGAGGATATAAAGCTGGACTATATTTCTCCTAGTAAATTATCTTTAGGTATTATATTTAACGACGATAAAAAATTGCCTAATCTTAAATATACAGTAACTTGTGGCAGTTATAGAGTTAAAGGAAAAGAAATCAGTTGGGATTTATCAGATTCATCTGGTATATGTGAATTAAAAATAAAATACAAAGCAAGAAGCTTAAAGAAGAAGATAACAGTATTAGAAGAGAATCCCAAAAAGGACTTAACTGGCTTTAAACTCGAAGAAATTGATGAGAATTCTCTTGAAGACAGTGATATAGATGGATTATCAAATAAGGAAGAAAAGAATTATAAGACGAATCCTAAAAATTCTGATACAGATATGGATGGTTTAGAAGATGGTTATGAAATCAATGAATCAAAAACAGATCCTTTAAAAGCTGACACCGATGGAGA
>CAMOYI010000034.1 GCA_946629885.1 uncultured Mycoplasmatota bacterium
GATGGCGGAAAACAGTTTATCGAAGCTGAAGTTCCAGTATTAGAACTATACGGTTATTCCACAGCCCTCCGTCAAATAACAGGTGGTAGCGGCGAATTTGAATACGTAGTATCCAAATACGAGCAAGCTCCTGGTGATGTACAGGCTAAACAGATCGAGGAAAATGCAAACAGAGAAGATTAATTGAATACCAATAGTAAAAAGGGGAACCGAAGGGTTCCCCTTTTTGTTTATTTTTAATGATAATAATGATATAATCATTAATAAATAATTGTCGGTTTAGAATTATATAATGAAAGGTATTTATTATGATTAAGAAAATTGTTTCGGTACTAATAATAATTATTTGTTTAGGTTCATTTTTACCTGAAAAGGTAGATGCTTCTTTGTATTATTTAGAAACCACTAATTACAATAGGTCTGCGACTATATATAAAGGTAAACAGAAAAAAATTAGAATTGGAGCTAGAATTAAAGGCGAAAAGATTCTCAAATGGTGGGTTTCTAATAGTAAACTGAAAATAGTAAAAAAGAAAAAAACATATTGTATTGTTAAAGCGAAAAAAGTTGGCATTAGTTATGTCAAAGGGAAAATGTTATGCGGTGATGGGAAAATTCGCAAGGTAAAATTAAAAATAAGAATAAAAAAGAAATCGTATTATTATGACAATTACGATGAGTACAATTATTATTCTAGTTATAGCGCCAATTCTGGAGGTAGTAAAAGTACTGGTAACAGTGGCAATAGCGGGAATAATGGAAGTAGTGGCATAATTGATGTAAAGAAATCTATAATTGACACATTAAAAAAATATGGAAGAAGTAGTATTGATAGAGATGGAACATACTATTACTTGTCATATGTAAGCAACGTAGGCAGTTCAACAATTTCTACTACAATTAGATGTTATGACAATAATACTATGAACATTATAGTCTATGATCGTGATGGTTATAAACTATATATGGATTTTAATTATCCTACTTCAAGTTCTTGTTATTTTTATCTATTAAACACTACTAGTAACCGTAGCATAAATGGCTATTTATATAAAAATAAGATTAATCAAATCAATGCTGTAAGTATAAGCAGTTATAATATTAATTCTGTTTTGCTAGATTCTTATAGTGAACTTGCAACTTCTTATGCTAGAAAAGTACCAATACATTTCGACTATATAATGACAAGTTATAATTCTAGTGTTAGAAGTACAGATATAGGCTTTCACTAATAATGAATTGCATTAATGACTAATTAGTGGTAAAGTATACAAGAATTAAATATTTCGCTAGGGGTGCCTTGTGCTGAGATAGACTTTGGTCTTGTCCCTTATAACTTGATTAGGTTAATACCTACGTAAGGAAGCAGTTATTAGTTCTTTTGTTGTGAAAGAATAAACCTCTAGCGATGAAAATCACTGGAGGTTTTTATTATGGCAAAATCAATTACAAAGAGAATAGCGGTAAGTGCTGTTTTTATAGCACTAGCTTTTGTGACATCAAACATTAAGTTGTTTCAGATGCCGCTTGGGGGTTCGGTGACATTACTTAGTATGTTGTTTGTATGTTTAGTAGGATATTTCTATGGCTTTAGAACAGGTATCATAGTTGGTGTTGTTTATGGTTTGTTACAGTTTATTATTAAGCCAGAGTTTTATACTATATGGCAAGTACTAGTTGACTACCCGCTTGCATTTGGCGCTTTAGGTTTAGCAGGTTTAGGATATCATTTGGAGAGAAAACTTAAATACGGTTCTGTAATGCTTGGATACTTACTTGGTGTTTTTGGTAGATATGTATTTGCTTTTATATCTGGTTGGATTTTCTTTGGTACATATGCTCCAAAGGGATGGAATCCTATAATATATTCGCTAGCATATAACGGGGCTTATTTGGGAGCTGAAGCAGCTATTACATTAGTGATTTTGGCGTTGCCTCCGGTTCAAAAAGCTCTCAAATATGTTAAAACACAAATTAATTAAAACAAATGGGCTATATTGATTTATAGCCCATTTTTCTTTAATAATAGGCCTAAATAGTGTATAATATATCGGTATGCGAAATCCTATAGATTCAATAAAAAATCCAAAAGTAAAGAGTGTTTTAATCACAATTCTAGAGATTTTGGTGGTCGCTGGAATTATTTTTGGTGTTTTGATGTTTATCTATAGCAAAGTGAATAAAGAAGCCGACAAAACTAGTGGTGTGGCTAAGCAAGAAGAGACTAAAGTATCAAAAAAATCAACCAAATATTATTTAGTTGTTAGCCCAAAGCAAAGTGTAGTGGCAGTTTACAAGTATACTGAGAATCTAAGTGCACGTACCTTTGTAACAGCATTTGTTGCTTCGCCAGGAAAAAAAGTGAAGGCTGGAACATTTAAGACAAAAAGTACTTATGACTGGATGAAGACAAATGGTTCATGGCATCAGTTCAACACTACATACGCTAAGAATGGATATATACAGAGTATTGAGTATAAAGATAAGTATCCAAACACTATGAAGAGAACTTCATATAAAACTCTTCGAAATGCAAAGCATAAAGATGGCTGCATTTGGCTTACTTGTAATGATGCTAAATGGATTAGAGATAATGCATACAGGATAACAGTGCAAGTGCTAGGTAAAAAAGCAGAGATAATGCTGCCTAAAAATAAGACAAATTTGACGAATCCAGGTCTTGCAAAAGCATGTGGTTGGGATCCAACAGACCCAAACAAAAACAATCCATATAAAAAGCAGAAGAATAATCAGATTACATTTGGATTAAAGACTGTGACTATCGAGAAGGGACACAAAGTAAATTATCTCGATAATATAATCGCAAAAGACGCTAAAGGAAATGTGATTACAGCACAGCTTAAACATAAAAAGATAAGCACTAAAGAGACTGGTTCAAAGAACATCAAGTTTACTTACAAAAAAGGTAACCTGTCGGGCACATGTAAATTTAAAGTAGTAGATACTACGCCGCCAAAGGTTACGATTGCTAATCAGAAGTTTAAATTTGAACTAAAGAGCTTAGACAAAAAAGATGTAATCAAAC
>CAMOYI010000035.1 GCA_946629885.1 uncultured Mycoplasmatota bacterium
GGACAATTAAAATTAAATGATGAAGTTGAAATCGTTGGTTTAAGAGATACAAAGAAGACAGTTGCAACTGGTATCGAAATGTTCAGAAAGTCTTTAGACTATGCTGAAGCTGGAGATAACGCAGGTGTACTACTTCGTGGTATTGCAAGAGAAGATGTTGAACGTGGACAAGTTCTAGCTAAACCAGGTTCAGTTACTCCTCATCACAAATTCAAAGCTTCTGTATATGTATTAACTAAAGAAGAAGGCGGACGTCATACTCCATTCTTCGCAAAATACAGACCACAATTCTATTTCAGAACTACAGACGTTACTGGTGTAATCGATCTACCAGAAGGTGTTGAAATGGTTATGCCTGGCGATAACGTTGAAATGACTGTTGAACTAATCAGTCCAGTAGCACTTGAAAAAGGTACTAAGTTCTCAATCCGTGAAGGTGGAAGAACTGTAGGTGCTGGTTCAGTATCTGAAATCATTGAATAGTTATGTTAATAAAAAGAACGCTTATGTGTTCTTTTTTTGTTGAATGACTTTATTGATTATTGTAAAATAAAAGATGTGATGTAAATATGAAAAAAAGAATAATAGCTACTATTTTCTTAATTATGGCAATTATAATGGGTATAGCTATAATTATATCTTTATTAAACTCGATTAGAAATAATTTTAATAAATCAACACTTCGCTACGAGATGCATATTGATTCAGATAAACAGTTTATAATTGATACAAAAACTAAAAAGAAATATTATATATATCAGTATTTTGATGATAATAAGAATATTTACCTCGCAATTGATGAGGAACATATGGATATTAGATTATATCATTCATCTTTAGATAAAACCACCTCTCCTTTTAATCATATCGTCTATAGTGAAGATTATGGTTTTCTTGCTATTAATGGTGATAAATATGTAATATATGACCATGATTTAGAACCTCGAAATATACAGCTATCAAAGAATTCAACTTTTTCGTATTCTGGCAGCGAAGAGATATTAATCACGATTAACATGCAAGATAACAATTATTTTAATTATATTGAAAATAAATATATAGGCGAAAAGACCATATTAATTAGGAAGAGTGTATGCGTAGGCGGTAAAGTTGTGGTTTATGTCCTTGAAAACGGAAAAGCAGATATGCTACTTATAGAGCCAAAAATGACTCTAGAAGGGGAAAAACTTTGTTATTAAAAACTAACCAAATTAGGTTAGTTTTTTTGTTGCAATTCAACTGGTCTATAAATGATTTTATCCTCAAATTCAACATAGTCTAAATAAATCATCGGTATTAGAAACCATCTTCCATCATTTACACTCATTATTAAGTGATCTCGTCCCGCTTGTTCGATGGTGCCATCGAAAACTTTATCCCTCCAGCTCGTAGAATCTGGAAAAGAAACATATGCTTTTGCTCTTGCCCCTCTATTTAGCCTTAAAATGTTCTCTATGTAGCTTTGTTCCATCGGTAGATAATCTATTCCAGGTTCCGGAATATTATCTATGTTATTTGTATAATTAGTACTCTCTGGTAGGTCGCTGCCTGCACCTGGAAATGTCGGATTTTGATAGTATGTTCCGTTCATATATTCACCTCAATTAATATTATTCTAAATTAACAAAATAAGACTATTTTTTTACTGGTGTGAATTTAGAATAAATATTGGAGGAAGATATAATGTATAATATACAAATACAAAGGATTCTAAAGCAAGCTGAAAGAGAAATGTTTTCACTACATCATCCATATGTTGGAACAGAACATATGATATTAGCTATTCTGAAAAGTGAAGCAGATGTTACAAAAGTTTTAAATAAATATGGACTTACATATCAAAAGTTTAAAGATAGTCTTGTAAAAATAGTTGGTAGAGCAGAGAAAAAAAGCGAAATTGCCCTTTATACTCCACTACTAAAAAGAACAATTCTACACGCTAGTGAAATTGCCAATGAAGAAAGTAGAGAATTGTCCACGAAAGATCTAATAATTTCAGTTTTAGATATAGGTGAAGGTGTTGGAGTACGAATACTTTTAAATATGGAACTGGATATTGATTCAATATATGATGAATTAAAAGAAAAAAATATAGGCGGTAAGGAGGAATTATTAGTTTGTCAAATAGGTAAGGTAATCAATGTAAATACCAAAGAAAAGGTGTTTAAAAGAGAAAAAGAACTGGGAGAAATAATTGAAATATTGCTAAGAAAGAATAAATGTAATCCCCTACTACTAGGAGAGGCAGGTGTTGGAAAAACTTCAATTGTAGAAGAACTTGCTCGACTTATTAGTGAAAAAGAAGTACCGGAAATATTAAATGACTATAAAATTATCTCATTGGATACAGGTTCATTAATATCAGGGACAAAATATAGGGGAGATTTTGAAGAAAGGCTAACTAAAATTATAGAAGAAGTTGTATCTGATAAAAAGACAATTCTTTTTATAGATGAAATACATACGCTGATGAATTGTGGTGGAGCAGAAGGCGCAATCGACGCTGCCAACATATTAAAGCCTTTTTTAGCTAAGGGTGAAGTAAAAATAATAGGAGCAACTACAAATAGAGAATACTATTTAAGTATACACAAAGATAAGGCTCTAGATAGGAGATTTCAAATAGTAAATGTCGAAGAACCTGACCTCAAGGATACAGAATACATTTTAAAAAATATCAGAGATATATATGAATCACATCACAATGTAATAATCACAGACGAGAATATACACGACATAATTAAATATGGTAATAAATACATATTTAATCGTTTTAATCCCGATAAGTCTATCGATATTTTAGATTCTGTATGCGCCCATGTGCAAGCAACTAGGCCAAACAAAAAAAATGCGCTAAGTGTTCTTGAAAAAAAGAAAGAGTCTCTTCTATTACAAAAAAAATATAAATCAGTATTAGAGACAGAACTTAAAATAAAAGATTTGACTGAAAAAACTGATAGAATACAAATAACTAAGGAGGACATATTAAAAGTAATAGAATATAAAGCTAATATACCTGTCTTAGACGTTTTTAATCGACAACTGTTAACTTTATCTTCGACTCTTAAAAGAAACATTATTGGTCAAGATAGACAGATTGATGAAATCACTGAACTTTTAAAAGGAAAATATCTATTCGATAATTCAAAAGTCTTAACAATTTTGTTGAGTGGACCAGTTGGAGTTGGAAAATCCTACACTGCAAAAAGTATTGCGAACACTTTATTTGGAAAGGATTATCTATTACAAATAGATATGAGCGAATTTTCTAGTGACACTGCACTATCCAGATTGTTAGGAACTCATCAGGGCTACATAGGTTACGATGATGGAGCACTTTTAGATAAGATTAGAGAAAAACCATACTCGATTATTCTTTTAGAAAACATAGAAAAAGCTTCATTTAGCGTTCAAAAAGTTTTTTCTAGTATTATGGAAAAAAGTTATATTCATAATAGTAAGGGTGAAAAAATATATTTTAATAATACGACTATTATAATGACAGAAACATTGAACAGTAGCGGAAATATAATATTTGGGAATAATACATATAATCACCGGGAATTGAGTAGTGAATTACTCGATAACATTGACAAAATAATAGTATTTGATAGCATCGATAAAAGAACTGCTAAAAAATATCTAAAAAGAGAAACTGAAAACATCAAGATAAATTCGAGTGAGTATGATTATATTATAGAAAAGGCTTTGATTGAAAAAAATGGATTTCGTGGTTTGCAAAGGGAATTAAATAAGTATAAAATCGATAAAGTTTTTAGTAAAGTATAGGAAACTACTTCTTTTTATGGTAAAATTATTGATGGAGGTACTGCCATGAAATTATATAATACTCTAACTCATAAGGTAGAAGAATTTATTCCTAATTCACAAGAAAATGTAAAGATGTATACTTGTGGTCCAACTGTATATCATTATGCGCACATCGGCAATTTGAGGTCATATATTGCAGAAGATATACTTGAAAAAACTTTAAAATATTTAGGTTACAATGTCATAAGGGCAATGAATATCACCGACGTTGGACATTTGACTAGTGATTCTGATTCTGGTAACGATAAGATGGTTACGAGCGCGATACGTGAAAATAAAACAGTATTAGATATTGCGGACTTTTATACAAAAGCCTTCTTTGATGATTGCGACAAACTAAATATTAAAAAGCCAGAAATCATAAGTAAAGCAACAGAAAATATAGACTTTTATATTTCAATCATAGAAAAATTATTGATAAAAGGGTATGCCTATCAATCGAATGGTAATATCTATTTTGACATAACAAAACTCGACGACTATTATAAATTGACTAACCATAAAATTGATGATCTAGTAGTTGGTGTAAGAGAAGGTGTTGAGGAAGATACTGGAAAGAAAAACCAAGGTGATTTCGTACTTTGGTTTACTAAAAGTAAATTTCAAGATCAAGAATTAAAATGGGAAAGTCCTTTTGGTACTGGTTATCCTGGATGGCATATCGAATGTAGTGGAATAAGTATTAAATACCTAGGAGAAAATCTGGACATACACTGTGGTGGGGTAGATAACATTTTTCCACATCACACAAATGAAATTGCTCAATCGGAAAGTTATTTAGGTCACAAGTGGTGTAACTATTGGTTTCATGTCGAACATTTAAATTTAAAAGATGCTAAGATGAGTAAGTCCAGTGGTAATATAATAACAGTCTCAACATTAATTGAAAAAGGTTATAATCCGCTTTCATATAGATTGATGTGCTTAATGAGTCATTATAAAAAGATGTTAGAGTTCACGTATGATGGCCTAGATTCAATAGATAAGATATATAAAAAATTACTAAATAAAGTCTCTTTGATTCAAGAAGAAGGTGAATTCCAAGACGCTGCATTTAAAGACTATAACGAAAGATTTATGAACGAATTATCTAACGATTTAAATACTGCTAATGCAATTACTGTAATGTATGATTTGTTAAAGGATGCATCTTTGAATGGAAAAACAAAATTAGAATTGATAAGAAGTTTTGATAAAGTATTAGGATTAAATCTAATTCCTATAAAAAAAGAGGAAATAAAACATCCTCAACATGAAGAAATAGTCGCTTTAATAGAAGCGAGAAATAAGTTTAAACTAGAACGTAATTTTAGCGAAGCCGATAGCATAAGAGCAGAACTTTTAAAAAAAGGAATTGAATTAATAGATACGAGAGAAGGAACTATTTATAAAATTAAAGATTAGTCTATATATAATGTATAGACTTTTTTAATGTCATTTACAAAACATATATTTTTTTGTTATAATAATTACGAATTATAAAGGAGGAAGTCGTATGGGCGCTGAAGCATGTGCAGATTCACTTGTGCTATCAATTTTTACTATTATCAATAGAGTTCTCTTAATTGCAAAAATTGCCGTTCCTCTCATCATAATAGTAACGACTATTATCGATATTATCAAAGATGTTACTGGTGGAGAAGTAAAATATAAGACCACATTAGATAGAGTTAAATATCGTTTATTTGCAGCAGTGCTCGTGTTTTTTATACCAAACTTTATCGGCGCCATTTTTAGGGCGGTCGATACAGATTATAGTACTAATAACTTAGAGTGCTTATTACACGTTACAAATAAGGATGTCCAAAGTGCTAGAATTGCTGAAATAAGTGAGAAAATCGAGGCGGTTTCTCATGCCATTAAAACTGGTGGAAAGTTCAGCCAAACCGATATCAATGAAATTTATGCTTTACTGGGTAATATAGATGATGAAGAACTTGTAGAAAAATATAAGCAAGATCTTGAAGAAGTACAGGAGTTAATAGATATTGAGACAGAAAAAATAGTAGAAGCAGAAAAAGATGCCAGGAAAGAAAGGCAAAGAATTAAGGAACAGCGAATACTTGAAGATGCAGGTATAGACTTAACCTTAGGTGAATCTAAAAGCGGAGTATCCATATTAAATCATAATAAAGCGTTTACAGGAGCAATAATAAAATATTATTCACAAAGTTCAAAGGGACCATATGGTGCAGTAAATTACACATATAAAGGCAAAAATTATACCTATAATGCAGCTGGCTGCGGATGTGGATACATGAGTATATCTATGATTATCGATAGTTTAACTGGATCGAATTTAACTCCAAAAGGAGTTATACAGGACTTTTCACCTAACGTATATGCAGGTGCGAGCAATGAGTCATCGGGATTCGCACAGTTTTGTCCTATTTATGATGGTACAATAAAAGATTCGACCGGAAAAATAAACAAAGATTATGGTATTGAAGTAAAAGAAATATTTACTCATGGTAGACATCGTGGTATTCAATCTTCTCAAGATAAGGAAAAATATTTCGGACTTATAAAAGAATATTTAAAGAATGGGTACTCGATAATAACGTTAATTCCCGGCCATTATGTAGTTATGGGTGCAATTGATATAGATGGTTATATTTCTTTCTATGACCCATCTAATAGTAACAACAACGGTTGGTTTACTATAGACACAATATATAACAATCATTATAATCACGCTAATATATGTGTTGAAAACAAATCGTGTGGATTTATCTTCGCTGTAGCTTATAAAGGTTCTGAGAGTATTTCAACTCTAGGGGAGTACTATAAGAAAATCGGAGCAAGTAAAATAGGCAAAAATGTAACTAGGCCTAATGAATATGAACAATAAGGAGATCATATGAAGATATATAAGATATTACTATTATGTTTTATTCCGTTCATTTTAACCGCGTGCAAGAGTGATAGAGTAAACATTGCCGACCATATTTCCCCCCTAATCATCGAATATCACCAGAACAAGGATGTAAGTACAAAATTACTATCTAGAACTGAGAAGAAATTATTTGAAGAATTTATCGAAAGTCAAAAAATTACAAATAAGATTATAAATATCAGCGAGGCAGTAGGATTCTCTCAAGAATCCTATGAAGCAGGAGAAAATACAAACGGCATATATAAAGAAGGAGAAGACTATTTCATTAAGTATACAGATTTAACATGGGAATCCATTGATGATGACTATAAATGTCCAATAGTATTAAACCATATGGGAACTCTAATATTTAGGTCACAATTTCCTGTATTGTATGATGAAACAAAGGATAATATCAACTATCGGTATAGGTTTTATAAAAAAAACATTTATGATGATCACTTAGATTATTATTATAAGTCTATTGGTAATGATAGTGGTCTTATAATTAGATATCATAATAATAGTAAAGGTAAAGTTCAATCGATTAGTCTAATCTATCAAGAATTGTTTTTCTATTCGGATAATACAAACCAAGACAAGCACAATGAAAGTGGTATTACTAAATTAATAGTAATTGGACTGGTCATATTATTTGTTGTAGGTTTAGTAGTGTTAATTTTTATTAGAGTAAATCATTAGTGTACGAGAGTACACTTTTATTTTTACAATTCTACTAATAGGTGGTATATCAATTTAATTATATTTGATATATTTGATTTGAAAAGAGGGAAAGATATGGATCAAGAAAAAATTGGAAAATTTATTTCTAGTATGAGAAAAGAGAAAAATATGACACAACAGGAATTAGGAGATCACCTTGGTGTAAGTTATAAATCCGTAAGCAAGTGGGAAAGAGGTATTTCATTTCCAGATATATCACTTATTGTGCCGCTTACAAGAATACTTGGAATAACTGTCAATGAACTATTAAATGGAATAAAAGAAAATAAAGATAGTGGAATTGAGAGTTATTTTAAACGTCAAAAAAAGAAAAACAAAAGTCTAGTTCTCATCAGCATTATAAGTGCATTATTTATATTTATATTTTTAACTCTTGGCTTGTATTTTATAAATAATTACAACAAAATTGAGGTTTACACAATATCAGGAGAAAACGAGAACTTTTACTATGGTGAAGCATTATTTATCAAATCTAATATCGATAATATATATGTCTATGGTAAATTAGATATAAAAAATGAATCAATTACTAAAATAACATACGTGGAAGTCTTAGATGATAAAAATCATATACTTAGAGATAATAACTTGTTCAGCAGTTATTTGTTAGAGCCATATGGATACAATGAGCATTTTACTAACCAATCAATAAAGAATATTGAAAACTGGCATTTAGAAGTTACATATGAAATAGATGGGGAATTTAAAATAGATAATATAAAATTGAATATTAAAAGTGTGATGAAAAACACGAAATTTATCACTAAAAGAATGACACCAATATCAGACTATATACAAAGTAGTGATGAACAATTAAGACAAAAGAAGTTAAGCATCGAAAATGCAAAAATAAAAGAACAAGAATTAAAGCGAATGGGTTTTACAGAAGTAATAAAATATAATCCAGAAACTATGGAACCTTTAGAAGAAATTCACACCGGAAAAGAGTTAACAGATGAATATATAAGATATAGTCAACTAGTTTTAGAAAAAAAATATGATGACGGTTCTAGATTTGAAATAAGAAGTTTAATATCGAATGGCTTAGTAAGTTATTACTCGGAAGACTATACAGTAGAAATGCATCCAATGAATTCAAACAAATTTATATTTAGAAGTGGTGACAATGAAGAAAAGTTTATTTACGAGTATTTTAAAGATAGCAATAGTGGTAAGTGCAAAAAAGGGACATGCCCTGAAGATTTTATAGAAATTGCAAAAGAATACACAATTAATGAGGAAAAAACTTTGCGCGTAGTAATGTAATATTTTTTATTATAATAGACAGTTATGATATAATTATCCAAGTAGGAGCTGATTTGCATGGAACTAATCATTAAAAATGTTGAATATTCGGTAGCCAAATCATATAAAACCGAATATTCAACAGCTGAAGTTGAAATAAAAACATATAAAGTTAGTAAAAATAATGGAGTTTTTACTTCTGAAAAATATTTAGAAATAAATGTCTTTGGAAAAATAGATAATAAAGAGTATCCTATACATCTCGTTATAACAAAACCGGTAGATGAATATTTAGAAATAGAAATGTATAAAAGCATAGACATAGATGAAAGTGACATAACAGATTCTTATATGATGATTGATGGAATGGCTGACTTGGATTTGACAGTCAAGAATTTAAAAGTTACAAGATTTTCTAGTTCATTTGTAATAACAATGAATTTCAATGTAAAAAATGAATTTTATGGTGCTATTGAATTTGAAGCTTTTATGGAATGAGTCGATAGAAAGAAATACGTAGTTTTATTAAAAAATATTAAATTTTTTGTATTAAACAATGAACTGTGATAGAATAACATACTGATAAAGAAAATATGCAAAAAATTATTTCAGCATTTGACGAATTTAAATCAATGCTAGAAGAATATTTTAAAGAATCTAAACCCAAAATGTAAATATAAAGGTATTCCACCAAAATAAAGGCAAGGGAGTGTAGAAATGTTTAAATTAGTATCAAAATATGAACCAAGTGGAGATCAACCCCAAGCAATAAAAGAATTAGTTGAGGGAATTAAGAATGGTAAAAAGAGACAAGTACTATTAGGAGCAACAGGTACTGGTAAAACGTTTACTATGGCAAATGTAATTGCCAAAGTTAATAAACCTACACTAATTTTAGCGCACAATAAAACACTCGCTGGGCAACTTTATTCTGAGTTTAAAGAACTATTTCCTGAAGACCATGTCGAATACTTTGTATCTTATTATGATTATTATCAACCAGAAGCATATGTTCCATCTAGTGATACATATATAGAGAAAGACTCCAGTATAAACGATGAAATAGATGAACTTCGTCATGGAGCAACTAGTTCACTTCTCAATTATGAAAATACTATTGTTGTCGCTAGTGTGTCCTGTATATACGGCATAGGTGAAGTAGAGGATTACTTAAATCACATGCTAATACTCACAGTTGGCGATACGATTAGAAGAGATGATATACTGACGAGATTAATCGATATGACTTACGAAAGAAACGATATCGACTTTCATAGGGGTACTTTTAGAGTTAGAGGAGATATCATAGAAGTTATACCAGCCAATGAGAAGAGTTCTGGTATAAGAATAGAACTTTTTGGCGATGAGATAGAAAAAATTTATTCATTTGATGTATTGACTGGTGCAATTATACAGAATAAAAAAACATGTACTATATCTCCTGCAAGTCACTTCGTTACTACTCCTGAAAAGTTAGTTAAGTCTATTGAAAGAATTGAGGAAGAATTAAAAGAGCGCTTAGCATATTTTAAAGAGAATGGTAAATTAATTGAAGAGCAAAGACTTAGAGAAAGAACTTTGTATGATATAGAAATGTTAAAAGAAACTGGTTTTTGTCACGGTATAGAGAATTATTCAAGGCACTTAGCACTTCGTGGTCCTGGTGAAACTCCTACAACGCTTATTGATTATTTTCCAGATGATTTTCTTTTAATAATCGATGAATCACACGTTACAGTCCCACAAGTACGCGGTATGTATAATGGGGATAGGATGCGTAAAACAACACTCGTCGAGTATGGATTCCGCCTACCAAGTGCATTAGATAATAGACCATTGAAATTTGAAGAATTCGATAAAAAGATTAACGATGTAATTTATGTTTCTGCAACACCTGGTGACTATGAGCTTGAACTTGTAAATAATCAATACACCGAACAGATTATTAGACCAACCGGTTTACTCGATCCAACCTTCGAAGTAAAACCTACAGAAGGACAAATTGACGACTTAATTGGAGAAATAAATACGAGAATCGAGAGAAATGAAAGAACACTCGTTACGACTCTTACAATCAGGATGGCAGAGGAACTTACAAATTATTTGATGAGTGTTGGAATAAAAGTTGCTTACTTGCATACCGAAGTTAAGACACTGGAGAGAATGAAAATTATACACGATTTAAGAACTGGAAAATATGATGTAGTAGTTGGAATAAACCTTTTAAGAGAAGGTATCGATATACCGGAAGTTTCCCTTATAGCGATAATGGATGCGAATAAACAGGGATTCTTACGTAGCGAGAGAAGTCTAATACAAACGATGGGACGTGCAGCAAGAAACGCTAATGGACACGTAATAATGTATGCTGATTATATCAGCGAAGCAATGGATACTGCTATGAAGGAAACAGAAAGACGTAGGTCTATACAAGAAAAATATAATAAAGAACACGGCATTACTCCAACTACAATTATTAAGGATATAAGAGAAGTAATTAGCAATTCAGTAAAAGATGAAGATAAACCGAAGATGAGTCCAAATGAACGTAAGAAACTCATGATCAAAGTTGAAGAAGAAATGAGACATGCTGCTGCAAATCTAGATTTTGAACGGGCTGTGGAATTAAGAGATATTCTATTTGAATTGAAGAGCGAAGATTGAGTATATTATTCTTATTAAAAGACAAGATAGTATTTATTTTGTCTTTTTAAAATGATATAATAGTTTCATAATAAAAAGGGTGATAACGTGAAGACGACATATATAGTGGGACATAAAAATCCTGATACTGACTCAGTAACATCTGCAATTGCTTTATCTTACTTGAAAAACAAATTAGGAATGAATACTGAACCTCATGTAATTGGAGAATTAAATAAAGAAACACTTTTTGTTTTAAAATATTGGAAAATAGATAAACCGACATTTTTAGAAGATGTAAAAGTACAAATTAAAGATATTAAATATAACAGGGATTTGATGATAAACGAAAATGCATCTATTCACGATGCTTATACTTACATGGTAAATAACCAAATTACTGGTCTACCTGTCGTTAAAGCAAAAAATAAATTTGTTGGATATGTTTCTTTAAAAGAGATTGCTACATCACTAATAAAAGGAGATTTTGATAAATTACATGCTTCATTTGATAATATTGTAAGAACACTAAATGGTAAAGAAGTTTTAAAGTATGATGAAGAAATTTTTGGTACGATATTTGCAGCAACGTATTCGAGTGAGCTTTTTATATCTGATGTTGCAATCGATAGTAGTACGATAGTCATCGTCGGTGATAGACACCATGTAATAGAGTATTGTCTAATGAATAGCGCTAAACTAATAGTTTTAGTTGGTAATCAGGAATTGACTCATAAAGAACTAAGTATAGCAAAGAAAAACCGAATAAATATAATTAAAACACCACTTTTATCATTCGACGTTTCGAAACTAATAGGTTTATCGAACTATATTAAAACAATAATAAGAAATGAATCACCTCAAGTTTTAAATCCAAATGATTATTTGACAGATTTTTATGAGATAAACAATAAATTTAAGCATACAAATTATCCAATAATAGATAATAAAAATACATGTAAGGGTCTTCTTCGAATATTGGATATTAACCAATACGAAAAGAAAAATGTTATCTTAGTTGATCACAATGACATTAAGCAAAGTGTACCAGGATTAAATGAGGCAAATATCATCGAAGTAATAGACCACCATGCTCTTGGAAACTTGACTACGACGACTCCTGTTTCGTTTAGAAATATGAGTGTGGGAAGTACTAATACCATCATATATTTCCTATTTAAAGAAGCCAATGTAAAGATACCTAAGAATATCGCTGGCATTATGCTATCCGGTCTATTATCAGATACCTTAATATTGAAAAGTCCAACTACTACAGAAACGGATATAACTGTTGCAAATGAACTTGCTGGAATCGCAGGTGTCGATTATAAAAAATACGGAATGCAAATGTTAAAAGAGGGTTCCAGTCTTGAAGGACTAAGTGTCGAAGAAATAGTTTTCTACGATTATAAAGAATTTCAAGTTAATGATACAGGATTTGGAATAGGACAAATATTAACTTTGAACTATGAACAAATTTTATCAAAAAAAGAAGAATATATTGATTTTTTGAATAAGACAAGAGCTATGAAGGGATTTAAGTTAATGGCTTTATTTGTGACAGATATAATTAATAATGGTTCATATGTGCTATTCTCATCAAATTCTGAACAAATAATTGCTCTTGCATATAATCTGGACTATATCGAACAGGGGCATTATCTAGATGGTGTAATAAGTAGAAAAAAACAGATAATTCCTAATATAATGGGCGAAATAGAAAATATGAAATAAAACACTTGATTATCGAGAATTTTTATGATAAGATAATCATGTTCTCTGGGGGATTAGCTCAGCTGGCTAGAGCACCTGCCCTGCACGCAGGGGGTCGCGGGTTCGAATCCCACATCCTCCACCAGAATGAATATAAAGCGGCTCATATGAGTCGCTTTTGTTTTAAATTATCTATTAAAAAAAGTAAAAATGTGATAGAATAATTTACAATAGAAAAGAGGAAATATGAAAAAAGTTATAAAATATTTATTAGTTTTGATGTGCATAATACCCGTATCAGTTTTTGCTAGTACTAGGGCATTAGATTTAAAGGATACTTTAAAGGAAGAACAAATAGAAGTATTGTTTGATAATTATAGTGAGACAGATGAGCAAGTCACAGTATACTTGTTTAGAGGATCTGGTTGTACTCACTGTCACGATTTCCTAGATTATCTAAATGAGTTCGCTATAGAAAATGGAAGACTCTTTAAATTGAGATCTTTTGAAGTTTACGATAATCCTGATAATTCTAACCTAAAGAAGAAAGTAGCAAATTACTTTGGCGATAAATCAAATGGAGTGCCTTACATTATAATCGGTAAAGAAACTTTTTATGGATTTGCTAAAAGCGATGCAGATGAAATAAGTGCTGCGATCAGAAAAGAATATGAAGCCAGTGAAAGGTTCGATATTTTCGATGAATTGTATAAAGAAAAAACGACATCGACTACTACCAAAAAAGTTTCAAAGGAAAAAAACGAAAATTCTTTCCTTGCGATTATTATAATGATAGTTGCAATTGTAGTGGGTATTATAATAATTGCCAGTAGTTTTATATTAAAAAATAAGGGTGACAATAAAACGGGTAAATAGATGATTGCTATTTACTTTTTTTTGTATTTTGGTTAAAATTATAATGGTGAATACTATGAAGATGATAAAAGCATCGATTACAAAAAAGAACATAGTAAAGATTGTTCTTTATGCTATCGGCTTATTTGGCGCAGCTATTGCCTATAATTCTATATTTGTTCCAAATAATATCATTGTAGGTGGTGCCAGTGGTCTAGCAATCGTGTTAAAGGAGATTACTGGTATTAGTACGACGATATTGATAGATATTATGAACTTGTTGTTAATTGTAATCAGTTTCATTTTTCTTGGAAAAAAGGGTACATTGAAACAAATTCTAGGTTGTATATGCTATCCAATAATGGTTACGATAACATCACCACTTTCAAACATAATTGTTATAGATGATTTAGTACTAAAATTTTTATTTGGAGCACTTCTTTATGGAGTATCACTTGGATTAATATATAGAATAGGCTTTTCAACAGGAGGTTTTGACATAATTTCACAGATACTATCTAATATTACTAAAAAACCCATTACAGCGATAAGTCCAGTGATTAATTCAATAGTACTATTGACAGGATATATTGTATTCAGTCCTATTCAAATATTGTATTCACTTATAATAATATTTGTATCAAATAAGATAATTAACATAGTGTTATTTAGTATAAGCAATAACAAAATGGTATACATTTTATCTAATGCAGATGTTACAAGCTATATTACCAATAATTTTCATTTAGGTGTTACAGAATTTAAAGTTAATTCTGACCTTGCTGGAAGGAAGAAAAATGCTTTTCTTGTCATAGTGCATAATGCAAAATATGACAACTTTAAAAGAAACATATTAAATCTTGATCCTAAGGCAACGTTGATTGCTAAAAGATGTTATGAGGTAACAGGGGGAAGCAGGTTTAGGTTATTACCTTTTTAATGTAACCTTTATAATGATAAAGAAAGTATGATATAATCATAATACGAGGTGTAAATCATGAGTTTTATAGAATTAAAAAACGTTTATAAAGTATATAAAAATGGTGTTACTGCAGTCGCTGATGTAAATATCAATATAAAGAAAGGTGACTTTGTATTCATAATTGGACAAACCGCGTGTGGTAAATCATCGTTAATAAAACTGTTATATAGAGAAGAAAGACCAACAAAAGGTCAAGTAATTGTCGGCGGAATCAATGTTGCAAAGCTAAAGAATAATCGTGTTTACAAGTTGAGAAGAAAAATTGGAATAGTTTTTCAAGATTATAAGCTTTTACCAAAACTTACGGTTTATGAAAATGTAGCATTTGTACTTCAAAGTTATGGATATAAAGAAGCTGATATTAAACCTAGGGTTATCGATGCTCTAACTAGAGTTGGACTTAAAGAAAAACTTAGAAGTTTTCCAAATGAACTATCTGGTGGCGAACAACAAAGAGTTTGCATTGCAAGAGCAATAGTAAATAAACCTAAAGTTCTAGTTTGTGATGAACCGACTGGTAATTTGGATGCAACTACATCAAAGGAAATCATGAATGTTATTGATTCCATAAATAAAGAATTGGGTACGACGATCATCATGGCAACACACGATCAAGATATAGTAAATAGGATGAAAAAGAGAGTAATTGCACTAAAGGATGGCATGTTAATTGGAGATTGGGAGAAAGGAAGTTATAAATTAGATGAAGCCGCTTAGAATTTTATTTAGAAGCATATCTAGTGCATTTAAAAGTGTATTTAGAAACTTAAGTTTGAGTCTTGCCTCTTTGTCCTGTATAGTAATAACACTGATAATTGTGTCGGTTGCCATCACTTTTAGTAGCAACGTAAATAACATTACAAAGAAAATCGAGGGAGATTTAACGATTGTTACCTTCGTCAAATCTGAAACAGAGGAAACTAAAATTAAAGAGATAGAGGAAAACTTGAAAGTCTTGCCTAACATAGAATCTGTAAGTTTTATAAGTAAAGATGCCGTTAAGGAAGAGATGAAAGAAGAAAACGACACTTATAAAAAAATTATTGAAGACTGGCAAGAAGGCGAAAACCCTTTGGATTCATACTTCCTAATAACTGTTAAAAACATTGATGATATAGGTGAAACAGCAGCAACTATAAAAAATTTAGAAGGCGTAGATGCAGTTAACTATGGAGAAGGATTAGTAGAAGAATTAGTTTCTGTATTTAACATGATTAAAAATGCGATGATTATAACCGTCGCTGCCCTTGTATTTGTTACTGCTTTCTTGATAAGTAACACTATAAAAATTACTATATATAGTAGAAGAAGTGAAATAGATATAATGAGACTTGTTGGTACATCGAATACAGTTATAAAATTACCTTTTATATTTGAAGGTCTATTCTTAGGTGCCATAGGTAGTATAATTCCAATACTAGCAACAATATATTCGTATGTATTCCTATATGATAAATTGGGAGGCATCTTCTTCAATCCAATATTACCGATGATAGAACCATACAACTTCGTTTTTAAAGTTAGTTTAGCTTTATTAGTAATCGGTTCTATAGTTGGTATGTTTGGTAGCTATAAGGCAGTTAGAAAGTATTTGAAGATATGAAAAAGATAGTATTGGTTTTAACAATTTTACTTTCTATAACTCCGATGGTCACAAATGCAGCCTCTAACGCAAATAATCTTAAAGAACTGAGAGCAGAACTAGCTGCATACAAAGCCAAAAAAGCTGCTGCAGATAATTCTAAATCGAGAACTCAAAGTGAAATAAACAGCAGTAAAAATGCCATATCGAATGCCCAGAACGAAATAGAAACTAATAAATCTAAAATTGAGCAAGCTAAAAAAGATATTCAGGCATTAAATATTGAAATTGAAAAGACAAAAAACAAGATAAATGAACTTATAAAAGTTCACGAAATTTCATCAAAAGATAAAGCTTACCTGGAATATATATTTAACGCTAAAAGCATAAGCGATTTGATAGTCAGGATGAAAGCCAGCGAGAAAATAGCTGATTATAATGATGGATTGGTAACTTCATATGAACAGAAAATAATAGAAAACGAAACGCTTCAAAAAGATTTAGCTAATAGAGAAATTGAGCTCAACAAAAAAATAGGAGACTTGGAAAGTGCTATAGACAGTTTAGGTAATAAGTTATCGACATTCATAGAGGAGGCTCTCGATGCTCAATCTGACATCGAATCAACTCAAAAGTTGATTAATTACTATGTCAATTTGGGTTGTGGGGAAACCGAAAATTTTAACGATTGTGTCAAAATAAAAGGTGATACTGGTTTTTTAAAACCCCTTAACAAGGGTACAATTACTAGTCATTTTGGATATAGAACACACCCTGTAACTGGACAAAAATATAAGTTCCATTCTGGTACCGATATCGGTGGAAATGCCGAAGGAACAAATGTATATTCTGCTGCTAATGGCATGGTTGGTAAAATAATTAATAAAGCTTCTTGTGGCGGTAATCAAGTATATATTTATCATACCATTAACGGTGTTAAGTATACTACGGGATACATGCATCTATTGACCATTAATGTTAAAGTTGGAGATACCGTAACAAATCAGACAGTAATTGGTACAGTCGGTGGAGGTAAAAAAACCGCCAGTTATGAAAGATGCTCAACAGGGCCACACTTGCATTTTATGATAGGAAAAGGATGGTATGGAAGTACTTATGTATCGTATAATACTTGGGTAACGAACCTATTGAATCCAGTAAACGTTATAAAATTTCCGGCTCAAGGCATATTCTTTTACTCTAGATTTTAACTACTAATATTAGTAGTTTTTTCCTTTACATATGAATAAAATGTGATAGAATAATTTCTAATGATTGGGGTAATTTATATGAAGAAAAAGAGATTGGCTAAAAGAAAAAAAATAAGGGCGATTAAAAGAATAGTTCCAATAGTTATACTAATTGTAATAGTGGTACTTTTCAATGTTTATATAAAAATCGTAGATAAAAAATCTAAAGAGATACTAGACGAATCATATTATACATATACACAAGAGGAGATTTATCCTAGTGGTGAGGGCTTTAACTTAATTGATCTAGAAAAGAACCTAAAAGATTTTTTGTCAAAAACTAGACAAGAAGAAGTTACGCTATCGTATAGAGTTAAAGATTCATCATTTTCTTTAGACTTGCTTGTAAAAAAAGATAATGATAACTACTCATTTGAAATAGATAGAATAATTGATGATGTACACAACATGCACGCCAAAATGAAGTACGAGGGAGTAAAAAAGATAGAATATCAAACGGGTAATGAAAACCATGCGACAGTGCTAAAACTGTATACAGATAATGAAACCAGGTATCTAGCTATTACAGGTAATACATATTATTTTTTAGGTTCAGATATTGAAAATATAAGTTTTAAAGATGGAGAATTCTATTATTTATCTTATAACAAAAAGTACTCATTATTAAAAACGGCAAGTGCTTGTGATGCATCTATAAAGTCAAAGATTGACGAATTTAAACCTAGTGAATATTATTATAAATATGGTAAAATCAATTTTCTAACGGACTTTTATCAAAAACTTTCAAGCAAGGTGTACACTGTAGAGAACCGCTGTAGTGAATTGGAAAATGCCATTAAAGACGACATTGATATTTAAAAAAAACTGTGTTAAAATACATTTGTATTTGCAGTGAATGCAAGATTAGTAGTATATATTACTAGTTTTTAGAGAGTCCTTATATGGTGAAAAAAGGGCAACAGTATATATTATGAATTTCACTTGCACGAGCAAAACGTTATAGGGCGTTAACCTATTAAAGAGCTAGTAAATCTAGAAATTGGGTGGTACCGCGGAAAATATTTCGTCCCTTTAATTTCTAGATTTTTTTATTGGAAGGGATGATATTTTGGGCGGTGGTCATAATTATTTAAATAAAATATTAAAGATGGAAACTCAATGGTTGGCGGATGTCGAAAAGCATAGACATCAATTTATAGAACCGTATATTTTAGAAGAAAGAAATAAAGACGGAAGTATTCAGTTTTATAGAGTTATGAAATGCGATAAGTGTATTTCTTTTAAGAGTATTCCTGAAAAAAATAATATAAGTGGCTTTGTTTCTGAATTAACAGAAGAAGATAAGACATTGCCAAAAATAATAGGATTAAAAGAAAACACAACTAGACTAGGTTTCTGCTTTATTGAAAAAGTTTATTTGGAAAGTAAGAGTAATGAAATATATACAAGGAGGAATAATTATAAATGAAAGAAGAAATTGAAAGATTAAAAGAAGAAATAAAGGATAAATTAAAAGACGTTAAAACAGAAGGAGAATTAAATAACTTAAAATCTGATTACTTAGGTAAAAATGGAAAGATAACTCTCTTATCAAATAAAATTAAAGATGTACCCAAAGAAGATAAAAAAAGTTTTGGCCTACTCTTAAATGATCTTAAAACTTTTGCAAATGATAGTTTTGCATCAAAACAAAAAGAAATTGAAGAAAAGAAACTCAATGAAAAACTTGAAAAAGAGGCAATAGATGTTACACTTCCTGGTACAGTTATTAAAAACGGCTCACCAAATATTTTAGAGGGCATGCTTGAAGATATTGAATCACTATTCATGAGCATGGGATATGACGTGGTAGAAGGTCCAGAGGTAGAAAAGGATTTATATAACTTTGAACTATTAAACTTACCCAAAGGCCATCCTGCACGTGATGCTCAAGACACATTCTACATCAAAGGAGATGAAATTCTTCTAAGAAGTCAAACTAGTCCTGTACAGATTAGAACAATGCTTGCTAATGAAGATAAAGGACCGATTAGAATCATATGTCCTGGTAAAACATATAGGCGAGATGATGACGATGCATCTCATTCACATCAATTTACTCAAATGGAAGGATTATTAATAGATAAGGGAGTATCACTCGCAGATTTAAAGGGATGTTTTAGTATTATTGCCAAACATCTATTTGGAGAAGACGCTAAAACGAGATTTAGAAGTTCGTATTATCCATTTACTGAACCAAGTGTGGAAATGGATGTAAGCTGTTTTAATTGCCATGGAGAAGGATGCGCGATATGTAAATCAACGGGATGGATTACTGTAGGTGGTGCTGGAATGGTACATCCAAAAGTTTTAAAAAATTGTGGCTATGATAGTGAAAAAATGAGTGGATTTGCATTTGGATTCGGTTTAGAACGTCTTGCTATGCTTAGATATGGCATCACGGACGTAAGGACATTTTATACAAATGATTTAAGAGTAAATGCGGATAGAAAGGACGTGTAATTATGATGAGAATTAGTACAAATTGGCTTAACGATTATGTCGATATTAGCGATGAAAACTTAACTCTTTTAGCTGATAAAATAACTAATGCTGGTGTAAACATTGCAACAATTGAAGAATATTCGCTTCCAAATCTTGTCGTGGGTCAAATATTAGAATTTCATCCACATCCAGATTCTGATCATCTAAACGTCTGTTCTGTCGACGTTGGAGATGAAGTTTTACAAATTGTATGTGGTGCTAAAAATCTAGAGAAGAATATGAAAGTTATAGTTGCCAAAGTTGGATGTGTTCTTCCCGCTGGAGAAATTAAGAAAACTGTAATGCGCGGTGTAGAATCATCTGGAATGCTTTGTGCACTTATGGAACTAGGGCTTGAAGAGGATAACGAAGAAAACTATGCAAAGGGAATTGCTAAACTCAATGATGAAGCGTTAATAGGTGCTAATCCATATGTATATTTAGGTATGGATGATACTATATATAATCTCGATTTAAATCCAAATAGAGAAGCAGATTGTACAAATCACATAGGTTTTGCATACGAAACTGCCGCTGTATTGGGTAAAAAAGTTGAGATGCCTGAAACAAAGACACATCCAGTTAAAGATAGAAACATCGAAGATGAACTAGAACTAGACGTTATCACTGATAACTGTACTATGTATAATGCTAAAAAGGTCGTGGATGTCGTTATTAAAGAAAGTCCTGATTTCATTAAAGAAAGACTTATCAACTGTGGTATGAGACCTATTAATAATGTAGTAGATATATCTAACTATATAATGCTAGAATATGGTCAACCACTTCACTTCTTCGATGCAGACAAACTTGGTAAATCTATACTGGTTAGAATGGCTGAAAAAGGAGAAACTATTGTTACATTGGATAAACAAAAAAGAAAGTTAACACCTGATGACATAGTGATTACCGATGGAGAAAAACCTGTTTGTGTAGCAGGTGTAATGGGTGGAGAAAATAGTGGAATCGACGAAAACACAAAAAATGTCGTTATAGAATCTGCAATTTTCGATCCATTAAAAGTACGTTATACGTCTATCAGATTAGATTTAAAAAGTGAAGCCAGTCGTAGATATGAACATGGACTAAATTATGAGTATACTGAGGAAGCTATAGAAAGAGCGTGTTATTTACTGGAACAATATGCTGACGCTAAAGTTTTATCAGGTACACTAAAACACGATATAACTGATAAAACGCCAAAGGTTGCTAAAGTAACTTTGAATAGCATTAATTCTCTACTTGGGGTAGAAATGACTTTAGATGATGCTAAAAAAGCCTTAACAAACTTACAATTTCCATATGAGATTAAAGGAGAAGAATTTACAGTAACTATTCCAAACCGAAGAAACGATGTCAGCATTAAAGAAGACTTAATCGAAGAAATTGGTAGACTCTATGGATTTGATCACATAGTTGAGCATATTCCAAAATTAGATGATAAAAAGGGAGAATATAAAGGTAATATTGGATTAAGAAAGAGCATTAGTAAAAGACTCAGAGCGTTAGGATTAAATGAGACTAGAACTTATACATTAATTAGTCCAGAAATGGATCTTCAATTTCAATACGATAGAAAAGAACCAATTATTTTATTAAAACCACTTAGTCAAGATAAGAGTATAGTAAGGCAGACACTTATTCCATCGTTATTAAATGTTGCAAATTATAACTATGCAAGAAACGTTAAAGATATTTGCATATATGAGATTGCTAATACATACCACGATGTAGATCAAGAAGAGACAAAAATTTCGATTTTGATGAGTGGAAACTACATTGTTAACAATTGGAAGGGCGAAGCACTTAAA
>CAMOYI010000036.1 GCA_946629885.1 uncultured Mycoplasmatota bacterium
CGCAGTTGGCACTACTAGTGTAAGAACTCTTGAGACAATTGCATCTAAATATGGCGAATTTAGAGAATCGAGTGGCAATACAGATATATTCATATATCCAGGGTATACTTTTAAAGCAGTCGATGCACTTCTTACAAACTTCCATTTGCCTAAAAGTACACTAATCATGCTAGTTAGCGCGTTCGCAGGACGTGACTTTATAATGGAAGCTTATCATCATGCAGTAAGTGAAGAGTATAGATTCTTTTCTTTCGGCGATGCGATGTTCATTAAATAGGAGTTATTATGAAAGTAGAATATAGATTAAAAAAGACTGAAGCACATACTAAAGCAAGACTCGGAGAGATAGTATATGGAGATAAGGTGTATGAAACTCCAATGTTTATGCCAGTAGGTACTCAAGCGACAGTTAAAACTCTAAGTCCAGAACAAGTTGCATCTTGTAACTCTGGAATCATTTTAGCAAATACATATCACTTGTGGCTTAGACCAGGCGAAGATATAGTTAGTGTCGCTGGTGGGCTTCATAAATTTATGAATTACGATGGTCCAATATTGACAGATTCTGGTGGTTTTCAAGTGTTCTCACTTGCTAAAAAGAAGGATATTACACCTGATGGAGTATACTTTAAAAATCAATATAATGGCGATAAGTTATTTCTTACACCAGAAAAATCTATTGCTATACAAGAAGCACTTGGAAGCGATATAGCGATTAGTTTCGACGAATGTGTTGCGTGGCCAGCTGATAGAAAGTATGTAGAAGAGTCAGTTAAACGTACATTAGATTGGGCAAAACGCGGTAAACTTGCTCACAAACGAAGTGATCAATCATTATTCGGCGTAGTACAAGGTGGAGAATACCCTGATTTAAGGGAGTACTGTGCTAAAGAACTCATAAAGATGGATTTTGACGGATATACGGTCGGTGGAACTAGTGTCGGTGAAGATAAAGAAACGATGTATAAGATGGTAGGGTATGCAACAGAGCACTTACCAGAAGATAAAGTTAGATATCTAATGGGCGTAGGAGATCCAATCGACATCGTAGAAAACGTCATAAGAGGTATAGACATATTCGATTGCGTAAGTCCAACTAGACTTGCAAGGCACGGCAATGCCTTAACTAAATATGGTAAAATTAACATTAAAAATTCTCAATATAAAAGTGACTTTACACCGATAAGTGATGTATGTGACTGTTATGCATGTAAAAATTATACAAAAGCTTATATTCATCACTTAATAAAGTGTGATGAGACATTCGGACAAACTTTACTATCGATACACAACATTCGCTATTTGATTCATTTAACTGAAGAACTAAGAGAAGCGATTAAAAACGATAACATTCTAGAGTATAGAGAAAAATTTATAGAGGATTACTATGGAACAAAGAAGTAAAAGCTTAATTTTATTTACATTTATAATAATTTTTTTAGTAGTAATTATTTGTACAGTTAAGAAAGTATACGATAACCATATCGATGCAGAATATACTGTACTAGAAAAAAAGTTAACTGAAAGTGCCAAGAGTTGCTTTTTAGATAAAATATGTGAAGGTGAAGAAACTACTTTCGGTTTTCTTGTTAAATCAGGATATCTAACAAGCACAGTTAATCCCGTTACTAAAGAGTACATACAAGATGATTTAGTTATCAAGTGCATAGATTATAAATGTAGTGTAGATGTAAGGTAAATAGGGCAATTAGCCCTTTTTATAGTTCTTGCAATTTAGTAAAGATTGTGTATAATAGGGATAATTAGTTTGGAGGAAATAATATGTACGAAATACTATCTCACAAGGAAAAGACGAGAATAAAAAATGATATAGAAATCATATTACCATATTTGAAAGATTCTGGTTATGATTTTAATGTTGGCGAAAACAGCAGTGATTCTGTATGTTTTCTATTAACATCATATGGAAAATTAAGACATTTATCGTTCACTATTCGAAGGTTTTCACATAAAGGTCATAGTAATATGGGAGGCCTTTGTAATTATTATGATTACACTAACCGCCAGCTTATCTACGATACAGATGGTAATATACTTTTTAATATCACACAAGCTGAACAGTTGGATGAATTTGACGACGGGCATGTAGTTTATCTAAAAGGTAATCCAAAAGACATTTTTCCTGATTGTTGTTCAGTTGTGCTATGTGGATATGGTATTAGAAGTGAAGAAATGCCTGCCACTTATTATGTTAGAAAACCAGGTGAATATCAGGTAGTACACGTATTCGATGAGGAGTCTCCTAAAAAAGATATTCCGCAATGTTGCTTTGGCGACTTTGTTTTGAAAACAAGTGATAAGAAAATTTTCATTAACGATTACGGTAGACTTTATTCACTACGCGAAAAGGCGTATGTTAATGATTTAAGATTTGATAGTATTCATGATTCCAGCTCTTGTTCTCCTCTTCTATATGCTTTTAGGTATTTTGAAGACGACAAAAAAAGAGAAATACTAGGTGCCATTATGGAAAATATAAAAAATCAACCTTACTTGCTTGCAGTAACCAATGTAGCAGTGGCAGATGAAAAAGGTGAAAGAAGTAGATGGTGTTCATGTTTAGCTTATGTTGATTCAAAAGGTAATATTGCAAGTCCTTTATTTTATAATGTTTGCCAAGAATTTAGAAGTATGCCTGTTACAACAGAAACATATAATAGCGCAATAGAACAAGTAAAACAAATATTATTACTTGATATAGCTAGAGAAACAGAATGTGAAAGACGTGTAGCAGAATATGAAGAACAAAGTCAACTAGCAACTCTAGATGCGCTTTCTGGTAAAACGCCAGAGATAGTACCATATATTTTACGTCCAGTTAATCAACAAATACAGGAATAATTTTGAGAGGATGATAAATATGTCAATTCCTAAAATGATGAAATATAGACCTTAGGCTGAGGGAGCTGAATTAATTAATCCGGAAGAATTTTGTATACTTGATATTGAATTGGGTGGCGGTTGCAATGCTAGCTGCACCTATTGTGATGCTGATCATTGTCACGAAATGTGCACTTTTAATATGGACCGCATCCATCAATTGATTATGTCAGGCAAAATTAAGCAGGTTTATGTTTGTGGATTAGGTGAACCCACACATTGTTCAAATTTAAATAGGCTGCTTAAACTTCTAGAATGGTGTGAAGAAGCCGGTATTTTGTTATCTATGTTTACAAATGTTATCCGACTTACTAAGAAAGAAATTGAATTTCTCAAAAAAGGAACATTAAATTTATTATTTAAATTTGATACTTTAACAGGTGAAAAAATTGCACGGTTATATGGGATTTCAAATCCAAATAGAATATTTGATTATTTACAACACATGTGTGTAGAATTAAGTGGTGCTGATGCCAAATTTATTGTAGGAAATACAACAAATGTTGGAGCATCAATCGTTCCAACAAGCATTAACGAAGAAGAATTACAAAGATTAATTGGTTTTTGTTTACGCAATCAAATTTTTCCTTTAGTTGGACAACTAGAAAATGCTGGAGCTTGTATTCATAATTTTCACGAATTAAATATTCCAGATGATAGATTACAGCAATTAAAGGATTATTTACTTAGTAAATACGGTATTGACTATAAGATGCCACTTTGTCCCGCAACCATATCGGGTATCCATATAAGGCCAAATGGTGATGTTGTAGTTGATGCAGTAAGTGGGTCCTCTTGTCCTTACTTTTGGTTAACTAATCCGCAATATCATTTAATTGGTAACATAAATGATCCAGAAATGAATTATGATAGAATAGTAGCGGAAATTAAAGCATATAGGAATGCAGTTGAGCAACAAGAAGCAATACAAGAACAAATCAAAAGACATTCCCTAATGCCCAATAAGCCATTTGGCGGTTGTGGCGGAACTATAACAGATGTTTTAAATCACTTGAAAAAATAATAGTTCTTTTTAATCTTAATCGTACCACCGAGATTTTAAAAATAAAATATGTGATTGTTAACATAAAAATGCGTAATGTTCACCAGAAATTATCATCAAATGATAAAAAGTGGTGAAAATCTAATTAATTATCTATCTTTTAAGAACTCTTTCATTATTTTGGTAAGAGTTTTTTTATTTACAAATTCCTTTTTAAAATTGTTGCGTTGAGAGATTTTCCTAAGTATAATGTAATTAAGAAAAGAGGTACTTATGAAGAAGAATATAATGATTTATGGTTTAGTAACAACTTTAACACTAATAGGTTTAATTGTAGTTTTAGCTCTTTTAGATGTAATCAATATTGAGAAGATATCTTCACATACTAAAAATCAGAATACCCTAGAAAAAAATATAGTTAAAGAAGACTATAATAATTTATATATGTTAATTACTTCTACCCATGATTCTAGTGTATATGGAAAAGAAGAAATAGTTAAGCGGGGTAATTTATCAAATGAACAAAAAATATATAATACTATGAAATACGCGTATAATAATATAACTGGTCAAATAAATGAAGGTAAGATTAAAGTCTCTTCTAATCACATTATAACTGCAAAATATATGACCTTAACAGATATAAATGACCTTGCTAAAATATTTTATGATGAAAATATAAATATTAATGAACATATAGATTATATTGCATCAAAATATTCTCAAACAAGTGAAATAGCTGCTGGTAAAACGCTATCTGGTGATGATGTATATTATTATATTTGTAGTGATAATGACTCTGATTGGAAAGGAAATTGTGACTATTTAAAGAAAATAGAATTAACAGATATAATTTACAAAGAAATGAAAAAAGTTGAATCTGATTTTGGGGAAGTCTATTATTATTTATATGATGAAACTATACTAAATTCAGATATAGATTTTGGTGATACAGAAGTTGGCTCAATAAGCAAGTTTAATGGGGAAGATACATTAAGTATAAATGATTCAAATTTTATTTGTAATAAAAAACTTATTGAATGTTTGCATGAAAAGTTTCCTGAATATTTTACAACATATGAACATACGTTTAAAAAAGTAAATGTAGATGGAAACGAATATTTTCGATATGAAGGAACTCGTCCTATAATTCAAGGATATGAAAACGCAACAATTGGAAAACTTAATGTGTTGATTCCTAAGCGTTTTAACTGGTGTGAGGTAACCGCCGATCGAAATTACTGGGCTTGTTGGGGCGATCAATCTTTTGGTCACATAGATATTTCAAGAGAAAAAAAAGTCTCAGATATAAAAACGCGTCTTAACAAAGAAATACTTAATGACTTTAATAAAGATTTTATTAATTATAAAAAAGAAAATGTAAATGGCATTGAATGGTCAATAGCGTATATCAAGGATGTTGATAATGTAGATATAGATAGAGACAGCAGATATGTATATGCTACCAATTATGGTAGTGAAACATATATATTAAGTTTTAGGTTTACAAGGGAATTAGAAAAAAACAGTAATATACTAGACGAGATAATCAAATCAGTAAAATTTGAAAATTAATATCACTTATCCTTTAAGAACTCTTTCATGATTTTGATAAGAGCTCTTTTTTCTATTCTAGAAACATAACTACGAGATATCTTCATTTCTTTAGATATCTCTTTTTGTGTCATTTCCTTGGTATTATTTAAACCATATCTTTTTTCTATAATTTTCTTTTCTCTTGAAGATAGTACTTTTAATTTTTTAAGAAGTTTATCTATTAAGTCTTGTTCATGAATAGAATCAGCTATATCTGGAGATTGGTCTTTCAATACATCTATTAAATTTATTTCGTTGCCTTCTTTATCATAACCTATAGAATCATTTAAACTTACATCTGTGTTTTCCTTTTTGGTACTTCTATAATACATGAGTATTTCATTCTGTATGCATCTTGCAGCGTATGTAGTAATTCTAGTGTTTTTATCAGAATTATAAGAATCTATTCCTTTAATTAATCCAATTGTACCGATACTAATTAAATCGTCTTGTTCGCTACCTTTAGGATCGAACTTTTTGACTATATGTGCGACAAGTCTCAAGTTGTGTTCTATTAGTTTATCTCTTGCAGCTTTATCACCCTTAAGCATCCTATCAATACATATTTGCTCTTCTTCTTGAGATAGTGGATCTGGAAAAACATTGATAGAGTAAGATCCTGCGAAGAGGCACATTCCTTTTATGATAGAAAGTAATATTGTAAACATATAATCACCTAATAAAATATACGTCTGTTAGATTAAAATATGTAGAACAATGGCGAAATACTAGCTTGATAAAAATATAACTTTATGATACTATGTAATTGTCAGGAGAATCCTGAATATAATAAAAAAAGGGAACATTCAGTTCGATATGTTGAATGTCTACCCAATGTGATGATAGACATTTAATTTCTTATGAAATTAAGTGTCATTTTTTTATTACAATAATCATTGCGATTAAGAGTAGTAAAATGATAGAAAGATACCGGAGAACTTTAATAATAAAGATTCTCTTTTTCATTATATCAAACCTCCTCTCTATAAAGATTAGAGGTAGACACCCAAC
>CAMOYI010000037.1 GCA_946629885.1 uncultured Mycoplasmatota bacterium
TAGAGTTAATCGATGCAACAGTTGAGGATAACTACATAGTATTTAATACAACACACTTGAGTAAATATGGAGTAGTAGGAACTGAAATCAAGAAGACAGGTAATATCATTACGAATCCAAAGACTGCAGACAGTGTAGTAACATATGGATTGATGTTAGTAAGTCTTGCAGTTGCTATCGCGCTAGTAGTACTTAGAATTAGAAAACTTAAAAATAATTAAAGTGTCATTGGCACTTTTTTCTTGCAATAATTTATAAGTAGTGTTACTATTACAGTGTAAATTTTTGATGGGAGACACGATTTTTACCTATTTTTGTATAGAGAGTTAGCGTTTGGTGAAAGCTAAACTAAAATGGTAATAATTACTACTTCCTAGAGAACCGTAATGGGTTACGTTGCTTCGCGTTAAGAAGAATAGAGTTAATATAAGGATGGTACCGTCTATTAAAGACTCCTTTGGTATCGTCTTTTTTATTGGAAAGAGGGATAACATGAGAAATTTTAAAGAAGAAAAAGAATTGAATACGCTTAACCACAGTTGTGCTCACTTGCTTGCGCAGGCAGTTAAACATCTTTATCCAAATGCAAAATTTTGGGTTGGTCCTGTCGTAGAAGAAGGATTCTACTACGATATTGATTTAGGTGATGCTGTTATTACTGAGGACGACATCGCTAAAATCGAATCAGAAATGAGAAAATGCGCCAAGGATGATAAACGTATAGTAAGACAAGAGATTACTAAAGAAGAAGCATTAGAGAGATTTAAAGATGATGAATACAAAGTAGACTTGATTAATAGAATGGATGAAACTGATACAGTAATCAGTTGTTATACACAAGGTGATTTTACTGACCTTTGTCGTGGGCCTCACGTAGAGACTACAAAGATGCTTAAAAACTTTAAGCTAACTAAAATAAGTGGTGCATATTGGAAAGGCGACGCAAACAATAAGATGCTTCAAAGAATATATGGAGTATGCTTTCCAACTAAAGAAGAATTGGATGAATATTTAGTTGAACTTGAAGAAGCTAAGGCTAGAGACCATAGAAAATTAGGTAAAGATTTGGGTATCTACATGATGAGCGATCTTGTAGGTAAAGGACTACCAATGTACTTACCAAATGGTTTCATTGTTTGGAATGCTTTGGAAAATTATATTAGAAATAAGGAAATCAAACGTGGATACAAGCACGTATTAACTCCTCCTCTTGGAAATGTTGAATTATATAAGACGAGCGGACACTGGGAACACTATCAAGATGCAATGTTTCCTAAGATGGAAGTTGAAGGAGAAGAATTTGTCCTTCGTCCAATGAACTGTCCACATCATATGATGATATATGGTCACGATATACATTCGTATAAAGATTTGCCAATTAGAATCGCGGAAATTGCAAGAGACTGCAGATTCGAATCGAGTGGGTCCCTAAAAGGTATCGAGCGCGTAAGATCTTTCTGTCAAAATGACTCGCACATCTTCTGCACGATGGAACAGATAGAAAGCGAATTTAAGGGTGTCGTAGACTTGATTTTGGAGTGTTATAGAGAGCTTGGCATAAAGGATTATAAGTTTGAACTAGCGCTTAGAGATCCAGAAGATAAAGTAAAGTATCATCAAGATGATGAGATGTGGAATACTGCTGAAAATGCCCTTAGAAAGATACTTGACGATATCGGCATCCCATACGTTGAAAAGATTGGCGATGCAGCATTCTATGGACCAAAATTGGATGTACAAGTAAAGCCTGCAGTAGGTAATGAGTTCTCACTATCTACTTGTCAAATAGATTTCTGTCTACCTAAGAAGTTTGATTTAACTTATGTCGATAGAGATGGAAGTAAAAAAACACCAGTGGTGTTACATAGAGCAATATTTGGATCTATCGATAGAACAATTGCATATTACTTAGAAGAAACTAAGGGAAATCTTCCACTTTGGATGTCACCAGTACAAGTAAATATTATTCCAGTCAATAATGAATTTCATTTAGATTATTGTAAAGAATTGTTTGATAAATTAGTGGATTATAACTATCGAGTAAACTTAGACGATAGAGAAGAAAAGTTATCTTACAAGATGAGAGAATCACAAGTTAAGAAGATTCCAATCACAGTTATAATTGGCGATAACGAAAAGAGTGGAAAACTAGTAAGTTATAGACAGTTCGGTTCTAAAGATACTACAACTTTATCGTTAGATGAGTTTATGGCCTTCTTAGAAAAAGAAAATACTGTTGGATCAAATAAGTAGGTGTATAATATGGACTTAAATCTCATTACACTCAATACTCAAGGGAGACTTGATTTCGATTTTGTCCCTGACATGAAAGATTATAAAAGTCCTGATATTTTAGGATTGGAAAATCTAAGAGTAAAGGGTAGTATCATAGATAATGGTACTGATGAATACGAAATAACTTTACATATTACTGGTACTGGAATATATCGTAGTGCTATAAATTTAGGTGAAGTTAAGAAAAAAATAGATATAGAATATTCGGATTTTATAAAAAATTTGCCTGACATTTATAAAAAAAGTGCAAATACACTTGATATTTTGCCAATAATATGGGAAAATATATTACTGGAAATTCCCATTCGAGCTGTAAATTCCAGTGACACTTTCGCAAAAACGCAAGGCGATGGTTGGGAAATAGTTAGCGAATAAGCGAAAATAATTAGGGAGGAGTGAAACTATGGCAGTTCCATTTAGAAGAACAAGTAAAACAAAAAAGAGAATGCGTCGTACACATTTAAAAAAGACTTTACCAGGTTTGACAATATGCCCAAACTGTGGAGCAGCTCTAAAACCTCATAGAGTATGTACTAAATGTGGTTATTATAAGAATAAAGAAGCAGTTCAAGTTAAGAATGAAGAAAAGTAAAGTAGAGTAATCTACTTTTTTAATTTCTTTACAACCCTTTAAAAGTATTATAAAATAATTGTTAGAAAAGAGGAGATGCGCATGCCAAAAGAAACAGTTAATAAAAGAGATCAAATACTCATGCAGTTGGCGCATTACTTTATTACAAAGGAAAATTACACCCCAATTGTTGTAAGAGGTGTTAAGAATGAATTGTGGCTAGAGAATTTAGAAGCACCGTATAGAATAATAAGAATTAATACAAATTATATTCACAATAATGAACAACTCAATTACGATTTATTTAAAATTAAAAATGTTGTAAAACAAGTCAAGAAAAAGACTCTCAGTTTTAAAATTAATACTTTAAATATTTTATTGGATGTAGGTACAAGTGTTAATGTAAAAGGTACAGATAAGATTGATTGTATTAAGGTTGATGGAGAAAAGGATATTAAAAAGTCCAAAGCACTTAATGAGCTTTTCCCTGAACTTAAAGATAATTTATTAGATGCACACGATGGATTAGATTTTTTAATAAATGTGACAAACGATATAAATATAAAAACAGAAAAAGATAATAGGGAGTTTGAAAACGTGTTTAAGAAAAAGAAATTGAGCATTACATATATTTTAATAGCTATTAATGTATTGATATTCTTAATTGGTACTATTGGATCTTATTTCGGTAAATTTGATTTATATACTAAAATAGCACTTCATCCAACACTTGTTAAACAAGGTGAAATATATAGGTTATTAACTGCAGTATTTACACACGAAAGCATAATTCATTTAGCAATGAATATGTATGCATTATATATAATTGGAAGTCAAGTAGAGACGTATATCGGAAAGAAAAAATACATCTTAGTATATCTTTTTAGTGGTATTGCCGGCTGTTTATTGTCTTGTGTTGTAAATACAAATTGGTCATTAGGTGCAAGTGGTGCAATATTCGGGCTTATGGGAAATTTACTATATTTTGGTTTACACTATAGAATGTATTTAGAGTCATCACTAAAGAATAATATTATACCTTTGATAATAGCAAATCTTGCAATGGGATTTATCATTCCAAATATAGACAATGCCGCCCACATTGGTGGACTTGTTGGAGGTTTGTTCTTAACAATGGCTTTAGGAATTGAAAATAAAAGTACAAAGCAAGATAGATTAACTGGAATTATTTGTAGCACAGTCTTTGTAGCGGCACTTGTATATCTAATATTTTTAGTAAAATAAAACTCTGATAAATATCAGAGTACTTTTTTTATTAACACTTTAGCTTTTAATATACACAAAATAAATGTACTAGTATCGTATTTTGTTTATACCAAAATTCAGAAAAAAGTAATATATAATAAATTGAGAAAATATAATCAGATATAATTTTAATATCATTAATTTTTACAGTTTTATTGTTTTTAATAATCAAAAATCGTTTTTTTAGTATAGAGATTGATAAATTAATTTAATTAATACATAATTAATATTACAAATTTGTTCTTTTATCAGTTTATTTTGTAGATATGTATAACCAGTATTTCTCGTCCCTTTTCTACTTTTTGCTAAGTCATTAAAAAATCCATTTGATTTCCATATTCATCTAATAACATTTTTGGGCAATATCTTCGGTAGTTTGAATACCATAAACTAGATAAAAAACTAGCTATAGCGGTAAACAAACATCTCCGATTGTCAATTCCCCGGTTATATATAACTTGAAACCTCTCCATACATAGTGTTGTCTATATCTAATGAGTTCTTTCCCTACCAAATTCATTTGCCTCTATAATTTCGTATTTATTTTTTTCATTTCTAATATTTTATTATCAGAAAAGATATCTTTACTTGCCACCAAAACTTTTTCCCAATATTCATTACTAGCAAAATTACTAATTACAACTTGTCTTTTTGGCCTTGAACAATGAATAAAAGAATTATTACCTAAGTAAATACCACAATGGCCCGGATATTTATTATCCATTTTAGGAATTGTTTCATTCATAGATTGTCTATGAAAGAATAAAATATCACCATCTTTAATAACACTTAAATCTTTATTTCGATTGCTTTCACAAAATAATATAGTTTTTCCATAATTGTTAGTCAATATTTTAGTTGTAGTTGATAGTCCAAACCCATGATTATATAAATTTATTCTAAGTATTTCATAATATAAAAACCAAACAAATCCTGCACAATCAAAGGTATCTGGTCCATTTTTTCCGTGTTCATATAATTTATGATGTTGCAATAATGCTAGCTTAATGATTTTTTCTCTTAATTCATTTTCTTTAAAATTTGCTTTAATCACTCCAATCTTATTTTATAAAAAATATTGGCAGTCAAATTTTAAATGATGATATATTAATATAATACACTTTCTCATATAAATCACCTTCAGAACTGCAAGATATTATAACAGATTATAACTGTATAATCAATTTTTTGGCATTGAATCTGAAATCCTAAAAAATTACATGAGCAATATAGTTTCTTTACCATTATTAATATCCTATTGCAATAGTCGATTTAGCACTACTAAACTGACATATTGTCGTAATTTTTTTTATAAGTTCTAGTTATCTATTTTTAAAGCTTACTTACCACTTGTTCATTTTAAAGCACAAAAAAACTAATCTGCTATGATTAGTTATTTTTATTTGGTAGCGGCGGAGAGGGTCGAACTCCCGACCTACCGGGTATGAACCGGTCGCTCTAGCCAACTGAGCTACACCGCCATAAATAAAGCATATATAATATACCAAATTTTATATGTCTTTGCAAGCATTTTCTCATAAATGAATATTGTATTTTTTAATTGTTCATAATATAATTATAGTGATAGTAGGTGAAGTAATGAACATAATTGATATTTTAGTTATTGCAATATTAGCAGTTTGTGTGCTTAAAGGATTCTTTAATGGGGCTATTAAAACAGCGATTACATTTGTAGGTGGTTTTATCGTATTAATTGCTGCGTACATTTTAAAAAATCCGGTATCGCTCTTTCTATATGATCATTTACCATTTTTTAAACTGAATGGTATTTTATCCGGAATAAGCGTATTCAATATAATCATATATGAGCTTTTATCCTTCTTGATAGTGGCATCTGTATTATTAATCGCGTATAGGGTAATTTTAGGTATTACCAATGTCATAGAAAAAATATTAAATATAACTATAATTTTGGCAATACCATCTAAATTAATTGGACTTGTGATCGGATTTGTAGAGGGCGTAGTTGTTTCCTTCATAGTTCTTTTCTTACTTTTACAGTTCTCTAGCACAAAAGAATATGTAGAAAAAAGTAAATATGGTGAGATTATTTTGACTAGTACACCAGTGTTATCTGATGCAACAGAGTCTGTATATAAAGCTTTAGATGAGATATATAAAGTTGCTGAAAACTATAAAGATTCGACAGATAGAAATTCAGCAAATCTGGAGGCATTAGATATAATACTGAAATACAAATTAATCAAGCCAGATACAGCAATCAAACTCGTAAATGAAAAGAAATTAGATATCGATGGAGCGCTAGCAATAATTGAAAAATATAATAAATAAGAGTAAAAATATTTTATTTTTACTTTTTTTATGATATACTCTTTTTAAGAATAGGAAGTGGGCTATGAAACACATAAGTAGAATACTTATTGTATTATTCTCATTTATAATCTCAGGAAATGTATATGCTGAGTGTCAAAAAACTGTACTTAAAGATTTAAAGATAGACGGAATTCCCGTTGGAAAAAGTTCTATTGTAAATAGCAGTGGTACAGAATATAAAATAACTGTAAAGGAAAATGTAAAAACCGTTCGGATTGATGCTTCAACTGATTATGCCTTTGTAGATGGATATGGTCCGAGAACAGTCTCAACTAATGAAACTGTTCAAATACGTGTTAATGGTGCTCCAGAATGTGGAATAACCAGGTATTACTTGAGTTTTGTAAAAGAGAGTGAAACGACTACTACTCAGAAGAGTACGACCACAAATACAACTACTACGACATCGACATCGACAACTAGCACTACGACAACTACTACAACTACGACAACAAGAAGAGTTGAACAAGAGGATGAAAGTCAAACAGCAGAAGTGAAAGTGAAGTTAAAATCGCTTTCTATCGAGGGGTACCCATTAAATTATAATCCGACAAATGATAAGTATATAATAGAGGTTGCTAGTGATGTATCATCGCTAAATATTATTCCGGAAAAAGAAAATGAAAGCGATAACGTCGTCATTTCTGAAAATGCAAATAATTTACCAGAAGGAACTAGTATAGTAACTGTTACTGTAACAAATCAAGAAGGCAATTCTAATGTTTATGAAATTACAGTTATTAAGAAATCTGATGAGTCCCGTAATAACTATTTATCACAATTGGCCATATCAGGATATTCAATACCATTCGATCCTGAGACAACGGAATATTACTTGACGATTAAGGATGAAACATCCCTTAATATTAGTGCGATACCACAAGCAGACACTTCTTCTGTGTCAATATCGAATAATTCCAACTTAGTAAATGGGTCTAAAATCATCATAACTGTTAAAGCAGAAAACGGAAGTCAAAGAGAATATACCATTAATATACGCAAAAATGAATTTGACATCATGACTATAATCAAAGATTATTGGCAAATATTATTAGTAGGTTTATTGGTAATAATTATTATAATAATACTTGTAATCATGCTAATAAAATCTAAAAAGAAAAAGAAAAAAGAATCTGTTACACCTGAAGAGATAAATGTGCCAGAAAATACGAGTGTTGTAAGTAACACTGTCGATGCTTCACCTAATGTATCAGTTCCACAAAATATAAATCCAACCCCTGTGCAACCACCTATCGGAGATTTAGAAATAATAACGCCTAATGTAAATGAGGAAAACAAAGAAGATAATACATCTAATACAGAAGTATTTAAATTATGAGCACATATAGTGCTCTTTTTTATTTGTTGAAAAACTATTTTTATAGTGTTATCATTTAATTAGTAATTTATTATGGAGGTAGAAATTGGAAAACATTAAAATATTTGCATGTAATTCTTTAGAAAAGTTGACTAATGAAATACGTAAATGCTTAGTATTACCACTAGGGCAAAAGGATTCTTTTAAATTTAAAAATGACAATACATTCGTGCAGTTAAAGAAAACTGTTAGAAATCAAGATATACATAGTTCAAATGAGGGTAAGCCTCTAGGAGATTTATTCATATATGATAAATAGTGAAATAACAAAAATAGTAGATGCATTTGATATCGATGGAAAACTAGTTAGTGTAGAAGCAAACAATGCAGGTAATATAAATAAAACATATATTGTTGAATTTGCAAATAATAAAAAGAGAAAAAAATATTTAATTCAAAGGATAAATAGCAATGTCTTTACAGAGCCTTTTAAACTTATGAAAAATATCGAAGGCGTAACGACTTATTTAAAAAGGGAACTAATCAAGCTAGGAGATACCACTCATCAAGTATTAGAAGTTATTAAGACAAAAGATGGCAAAAGCATACACGTATTAGAAGATAATGGATCCCGCTCATATTATAGAGCATACCAATTTATCGAAAACTCGATTTCATATGATAAGTCAACTGACTATGAAATAGTAAAAAATACTGGTAAAGCTTTCGGCAATTTTCAAAGACTATTGAAAGATTATCCAATGCAACAATTGGAAGAAACTATAAAAGATTTTCACGATACAGAGAAGCGATATGAAAAATTTTTATCCGATATTAAGATAGATCCAGAGAATAGAGCTTTAGAAGTATCAAAAGAAATTGTTTCAATATTGAAAAGGGCTGATATCGTCTCTACGATTATGAAAAGACTAGGAAAAGATATTCCTTTAAGAGTTACTCATAACGATACAAAGGTAAACAATGTCATGATGAATAGAGAAACTGGTGATTATATGGCAGTAATCGATTTGGATACCGTTATGCCAGGCAGCATGCTTTTCGATTATGGTGATGGAATTAGAAGTACTGCATCGCATGCTAGCGAAGATGAAACAAATTTAGATGAAGTCTATCTCGACTTTGATTTATTTAAAGCATATACAGATGGCTATATGAGTGAAATGGCTAGTTGTCTATCAAAGAGTGAATTGGATTTAATGGGACAATCCATTAGAATAATTACATTAGAACTCGCAATAAGATTTTTAAACGACTACATAAATGGAGATACATATTTTAGAATTGATTATCCAACTCATAACTTAGATAGAGCACGAAATCAATTAAAGTTGGTAATGGATATAGAGAGTAAAATGAATAAAATTGATACCTATATTAAAGAAAGTTATATAAAATATGCAAAAGAAGCAATCTAATGCTTCTTTTTTTCTGGAACTAAATCTATACCTGTTTTCCCACCTGGGTGACACCTCAATAATCTTTTAATAGTCAAACAGATTCCTTTGATTACTCCGAATCTTTCGATTGCAATTTTTGAATATTCAGAGCATGTCGGAATAAATCTGCAATTTGTGTGAGCATGAAGTGGAGTCACCTGATATAAATTTATGATTTTTATAATTAATGTTCGCATAATTTCACCACATCAATTATACAAAAAACTTTATAGTCTTTCAATTTGTTCTATTTTAAAAGCTAGTTAATAATATTTATTAGGTGAGATTTATGTTAAAAAAAGCAATACTGATATCTCTTTTATTTATACCGTTATTTGCTAGAGCAGAAGAACTAACTCTAGCACAAAATGCAAAAAGCGCCATACTAATAGAAGCGAAAACTGGTAAAGTGCTTTATGAAAAGAATGCAGATGAAGCATTGGCACCTGCTTCGATGACGAAAATGATGACTTTACTTTTAACGATGGAGGCGATAGACTCGGGTAAATATAAATTAGACGATAAAGTGATTGTAAGTGAAAATGCAGCTTCCATGGGAGGTAGTCAAGTATTCCTGTCTGCAAATACAGAATATAAATTAGAAGATATTATAAAGGCAGTATTAATTGCAAGTGGAAATGATGCTGCTGTTGTGTTAGCTGAAAATATTGGTGGATCTGTAGAAAATTTTGTATCTATGATGAATAAGCGTGCAAAAGAACTTGGATTAACTTCCACTAACTTTGTAAATGTATACGGATTAGATGCGCCAGGTCATGTCTCTAGTGCAAGAGACATGTCTAAAATAGCAAGGGAACTGATAAAGCACGAGACAATTTTAAAGTATTCAAGTATATATGAGGAATATTTAAAAAAACCCGATGGATCTTCTATTTGGATGGTAAATACAAACAAACTTGTAAGGTTTTATCAGGGAATCGATGGACTAAAAACTGGATTTACGAGTAAAGCAGGATACTGTCTAACTGCTACAGGGGAGTGGAATAACTTAAGACTTATAAGTGTCGTAATGAACGAAGAAAATCAGGATAATAGAACAAAAGATACCATTGAACTTATGAATTATGGTAAGAGTAGTTATAAAGTAAAAGAAATATTTAAAGACGGTGAAGTGGTTGGTAAAATTGAAATAGAACTCGGTAGTAAACGTAAAGAAAATGTCATTACGACAGAGGAAATAGTCGACTTAGTTAACTTTTTAGAAGATAACAACGAATATAGTTATAAAATAAAATTAGACGAGGTAGTCGCTCCAATTAAAAAAGGAGATGTAGTGGGAACAATTAAAGTCAAAAGAGGACCAGAAGTGATTATGATATCAGATTTAACAGTAGAAAAAGATGTACCCAAGGTCACTTTTTTCCAATTATTAAAAAGAATGCTATCTTTACTAATTCTAGGTTTTAAATAGCTTGTATAAATTCGAATGATAGTACCATATTAATAATGGTGATACTATGAAAAAGAATAAAATACATAGAAGTGCCTCTATAGAGTTTAAAGACGAGAATGATCTAATTATGGAGGGCTTATTGAATCCATATTATTATAACTTTGGTCGCGTAAATAAATATGATTTAGATGGAACTAAAATGCATAATAATGTCAATTTTCTTTGAACACCTAGTTGTGTTTTTTTAATACCAAAAGATTGGTATTTTTTTTGTGTGCTGTTTACAAAGAATTCTTTTTTTAATAGAATTCTAATTAGGTGATTAACATGTTAAATGTAAGTAGACTCTATGAATTGATGGACGAAATAGGAATAAAGAATTTAAAGGAACTATCAAGAGAAACTAAAATTGCATACAATACAATTATTTACATGACTAATGGTCATGATATGCATGTAAGTACTCTAATAGAGCTATCACGTTTTTTTAAAGTACCAGTCGACTATTTGATAAACACCTCATATGGAATAAGAGTGGTTGGATTAAATAGCGAAGACTACGTAAAGAGTTCCAGTGTTTTGGAAGCCTCTTTTCTAAAAATGCTTTAGTTTTTGCAAATTAGTATTAATCGTGCTATAATTACTTTACTGTTTTTTCCAATCCAGGTGTTATGAGGTGAGATTATGGAAAATATAGTTTTAAATCTTGGTGGATTAATAAAGAATTTTAATTGGAGCGATGCTTTATTTTTGTTGATAGGAGTATCAATTGTCGTTTTACTTGTATGTATTGTGTATTTGCTGTTGAAAACAGATGAAGAAGTAAATGAAAAACCGATAGTAAAAAGTGATTCTCGTGACTTGGCATCTATTATTGACAATTTAGAAACCAATTATGAGCCTAAGCCAGTAGATTTATCCGAATACGAAAGAGAAATGGAAGATACAGCAATTATCAGTTATGAAGAACTACTAGAAAGAACTAGTACTAATATCTCTTATGATGATACTTATGAAAGTAATAGTAAAGATGTAGTAGTAAAAAAGATAGATCCCACTAATACTTCTACCACAAAAGAGTTAGTAGATTTACCACACGTTATAATGATGAACTATGATAGTGAAGAAGCGTTCTTAAAGGCCCTTAAAAAATTACAGGAAAATCTTATAAGATAGAATAGTAGGTTAATTATGAAATACTGTGTATTGAATTTAGGATGTAAAGTAAACAGTTATGAATGTGACTTTATAAGAGAAAAGTTGAACGAAAGAGGCTATATAGAAGAGAATCTATCGAGTTCTTTAAATATAGTAATAATAAACACATGTAGTGTTACTAATCAAAGCGATGCTAAGAGTAGGCATATGATAAGACTAGCAAGAAGAAAAGCACCAAATGCTTTGATAATTGCACTCGGCTGTAGTGCTCAAAATCACAAAGATAAATTATTAGAGGTTGGAGCAAATATCGTCTTAGGCAATAAAGACAAGTCAAAAATAGCCGAATACATCGATCAGTATCTTATAGATCACAAGGATGTTGTTAAAATATATGATTTGACTGATCAAGAATTTGAAACAATGTTTTTGAAAAATGAGAATAATAA
>CAMOYI010000038.1 GCA_946629885.1 uncultured Mycoplasmatota bacterium
AAATACATTATATGCGTACGATTCTAATCGTGAAAGAATTGCTGCAATATATAAAATAATATATGGTAAAAATGCTGAGCTTGATCAATCAGCAGTAACGATAAAGAATGGTTTAATTAGTATTGGTGCAAGTGAACAATCAAAGCTTTTAATTTCTATTAATTGTCTATCGAGTGTTAGATATTTATATAATGGAAATGAAATACATATTGGATATACTGATAATGTTATATCAATAGGTACTATAACAATCAATCGTATTCAATATCGCGACCAAGAATACTTACTTTTCAGCGATAGTTCAGCAACCGATAAGCAAGATGCATACATAATTGAAGTTAAATTACATAAGATTTTTAGCGAAAACTCCGATAGATATATATTAGGAAATATTCTTAAATTGATTGGTACGAGCGATGATAAAATTGAGTCAATTCGGCAAGAAGTGGCGCATTTGCATGCTTCTTATGAATTATTAGGTGACATACGAGTAATAGTTGGTTTAAATGCAGATACGGATGGTATAAATGAAAGAACTGAAATTAAACGTGAAAATGAAAATACTACCATTTCACTAGATTATACAACTGAAAATCTAGCAGCAAGTATTGAGGTAGTAAGTGATATTAATCAAAATATATCTAGACTTTCAATATCTTCATTATTACCGGAAAATAAATTTAGTTTAGATGTATCGCCGACTTCCATGACAATTAAAGGAGATGTTACTGTAGAATACAATAAAGAGTTTGGAAAGTTATCCATTGAAGCTGGGCTTGACACAAAAGAAAGAGATGAATTGACGAGAGCCTTATCGGAATTAGGATTAGACATTAGTAATACTTTCACCAACCCTTTAATATTTAATGATCAAACAGGCTGTGATATTGTTACTAGATCGTTCCTTCCTGTCTTACTAAAAAGTGTTTTGGAAAAGATAGTTGGAGATGTAAGTTTAGACGGAATTGCATTTTTATTAAACAATATAATGCCGGAATTGGAGGATGCCTTTAATACGCTATATTCCCCTAACTATGTGGCTAGACCAATATATCAAACCGAAGATAATAAATAATCATATAATCGCTAAAATTTTATTAGCAATAAAGTATATTAATATAGAATTAATTAAAGATATACTTAATACTATAGCCAACCTAATAAAGCTATACTTTATAGTTTTATATAGTTGGTCTTTATTTTTTTCTTTGAAAGACGTTATTATCTTCAAAGTTGATCGAGTACAAACTATAATGAATAGTATTACTAATACTAAAAATACTGATTTAACTAATAAAAAGTATATTAAATAAAATAGTAATCCTTTTAATTTATATGTAACTATAAATATTCCAAATGTATAACCTATGGAAAAAGTTTCTATAAACAAATACAGTATCGGTATTGGTAATCCTATCACTGAATGTGACAATATAAATATTAAGCAAATAATGCCTATATTTGAAAGAATTGTGTTTATGCGTATATTTCCTATACTTTTAATAAAACTCTTCAAATATTGGCTTAAATCGGGCTTTAACGCGACACTATATATTAATCCCGATATTAATCCTATAATTGACAATGTTATTACAAACTTTGTTACAGCGTTTTTCTTTAGTGCTTTCATAATTTTCCTCAACTAATTATATTTATGTCTTTTATTTTTATGAAAACTTTAGTATAATTTAATGTACTAAGAGGTGAATTATGGCATACAAAGCAAAAAAGAAATCGAATGTTGGAACAAAGATATTGATATGGTTTATGTTCTTTGCAATGATCGGCGGTTTCGTTGCAACACTACTATCTTATTTATTAGCAAGATAAAAAGAGTTTAAAAACTCTTTTTTATTTTTCACCATCTTCTAACATCTTTATAATACTTATTCCGTAACCAACTCGTGGACTAGATACAACAACGTGTGTAACTGCACCAATTATGTTGTTATCTTGTACAATGGGACTCCCACTCATCCCCTGCACTATTCCACCAGTTTTCTCTAGTAGTCTATCATCTGTTATTTCAAAAAATATATTTTTAATTTTATTTTTTTTATCTATTTTTGTTATATTTATTTCAAATTTTTCTATATCGTTACCTTCTACGACAGTATAAATATATGCTTTTCCTTTTTTAACTTCATCTAACCCTACAACCTTTAAAGTTTCAATCTCAGGCATCGTACTATTATATTTTCCATATATACCAGTAGTTAGGTTCTTTTCGATATTTCCATATACTTTACTAACGTCAAATTTAGCATTTTTACCACCTGGAGAACCTAGAGTACTTCTATCTATACTAGTAATCGTACTTTTGAATATTTTACCAGTTTTTACTTCAACGAGACTGTTTGTATTAGACTCGACTATTTCGTGTCCTAAAGCACCGTATATGCCCGTATTTGGGTCTATATAAGTAAGTGTACCGATACCAGCGATAGAATCTTTTACAAATAGACCTGTTTTATAAGTATTTCCATCACTTAATAGTTCGAGATTTGTTATAAAAGTTTTATCATTTCTTTTTATAGTTAAATCAATAGTATCATTATCCATATATTTTTCTATAGAGTTTACTAGTTCTTTAATTGTGTGTACTTCAATATCATTAACTTTTATTATTTTATCTCCAACTTTTAACTTTTCACTAGATTTATTTTCTTTACCATTAGTCTTATAAAAACCTATAATCATTATTCCGTCTGTATTAATCTCGATACCTATACTTGCCCCACTTGGAATTATATAGTCTGAATATGCAAAAATATTTATAGGAAATATGATTAATAGAAAAAATACTAGTATTTTTCTAGATAACATCATCTTACCACTTCCCTTTATTAGTGTGGTCGATAATTACATAGATATGATACCAGTATTTTCCAGTTTTTCTTTTTTAGGTTTAACGTGTGAAATTACAGAAACAATTCCGCTTACTATTACGTAGAAGTAGAAATTCATGAACCTATTTAATACAGTTGCAAGGCTTATTAGCTTCTCCGTAAATATTGGCATAAATATTTGATTAAATCCGACTTCATTTATACCGATAGTACCAGGGATTGGTATCGCTGCAACGCTCGTATATAACACCCCTTGAAGTGTTACTAATCTATAATATGGAACATGCAAGTGGAATGCTCTTGCAGTTATGTAAGTTACAGAGTAATTTGCAAGGGTCTGTACAAAGTTTACTGCAAGAATCTTGAATACTAATGATTTATGAGTTTTTATATAGCTAGAGCACTCATGATATTTTTCTGTTTCTTCGTTTAATTTTTTCATTACTTTATCGTAATTTTTGTATTTTATCTTTCTTAAAATAAAATCTACTATTTTCTTAATAATTTTAGTTGCTTTCTTTGAAAATAGCAAGAGTGATAAAAAAGATATATAAACTACTGTTACCACTATGCCATATATTAAAAATACCTTAAAGAAATCCAAACTATCGTTTAAATATCTATAGTTAAATATAAGTCCGAGTGTCAAAAATATTAAAGCGATTACTTGATGTGAACACAACTCTAATAATACCATGATAGTGCCATGTGATACATTTATGCCATCTTTAGTCATTTGATATACTTCCATAGGTTGTCCACCAGTACTAGAAGGTGTTATTGCACTATAGAAATAATCTATGCAAGTATACTTAAGAGACTTTAAAAAGTTAATCTTATATCCAAAATTAGTTAAAATCATCTTTGTATTAAAAGACTGTGCGATTAGATATATACTCATGATAGATATTCCTATAAAAGTATATTCCCATCTAACGTGTGCGACTGTCCTAAACATATAATTTAAATTTTGCCCTCTAATTAAAAAGAAAAAAGTTAGTAATATTAATATTATAAAGAAGATGACATTTTTAAAATAGCTCTTTTTCATTTTACTCCACCTTAATCATTGTAACAAAAAAGATAGTTTTTTACAACTATCTTCTTGATAATAGTTCGCCTGTATATATTTTCTTAAAATCATTATTGTAATAAATAACTGATTTATCATCGATAATATAAAAGTAATTAGGCATAAATGTTGGATAAATCGATGAATTATTTAATTTCATACTTTTTCCTGTTTTAATATTATACAGTACTTTTTGACTAGTTAACGAATCGATGTAACTAACTATTACACTATTGGCATTTGTATCTATTCTTTTAGTATTTAGAGTATCTACCACTTTTTTATTATCTAAATCGTATATATTTAATTTTCCATCTTTTATTGGTAGAATGTAATTTTTTCCGATAGACTTTAAATAAGTATAAAGATTAATGTCTAAATAATCTACACCATCCCAAATACACGGCAATATCTCTTTATCACCTTTTTTTATACCAACACCATTTTCACAATATGTAAGCTTCGTTTTAGTATATATTTCCCAAGGACTTGATCCATAGTCTACTTCTTGTTGTAAAGGCAATTCACTTACCATTTTCTTTTCATTATATAGATAATATGAAGTTGTATCACCACTAAATTTTATGTAACCAAATTCTCTATCATTCTTAGCAGAAATATCTTCGCCTTCATTCGCAGTGTAAACAATTTTATCATTTTGAATATAGTATTTAACTAATGCATCATTTTCATTATATGTTATAAAAATATTATTGCCACTAGCAGAAATAATTTTATCAGTATAATCGATTATTGTTTTTCCAGTATCACAATTTACAAGTGCGTATTCTTTAGCACCTAAACTTACCGTGCAGTAATTTTCTTTAATATAATCATAATTTGATTTAACGCCAACAAAAACAGTATATACATTATCATCTAAATTATGAGTATATGTGATTTTTCCATATGGATTTACAATGCCAGCTTGCTTATTTTTCTTATCTATATATGAGTAATATGTTGGTGTAGACATACCAAAATAATTAATCTCTACAAATTCATCACCAAGTACTGGTTTTATTTTATCATCATAAAGTTTCTTTCCTACTAGCCAGTAGCCAGATATGGTATTTTTAATTATTTTATCATCGGTAGTAACTAAAACTTTACCAGTTTTATCGATAATGGCATTTTTCTTTTTCCCATCCGTTTGAATTTCGACTATAGCATAGTCTTCAGAAAAATCTTTAGCTCCAATATAAGTTGGTTCAATTACAACTTTACCACTGTCGTTTATATATCCATATAATCCATTCTTTTTTACCGCAATTAAAGAATTACTTTCAAAAGAATCTTTGATATTCTTAGTGTTATTATCTTTTCTTGGTTTAATAAACAAAATATATGATGCTATTATTAATACTAATACTAAACTGATTCCAATAATTATTTTTATATTTTTTTTCATTATAAATCCTCCAATTATTCTTCTGGTATCTCAAAGTCTTTTAATTCACCGTTGTCTGTTAGTATTTTATTTACTTTTTCTGTTGCACTATTTAGCTTATCACCACATGTTTTAGCTAAATTCATCCCGTCTGTATATTTATTTATGGCATCATCTAATGTGCAATTACCACTTTCTAGTTCCTTTACTATTGCTTCTAATTTATTCATCGCTTCTTCAAAGCTCATTTCACTTTTCTTTTCCATTATTTACTTATCTCCTTTACTTCTACTAATAATTTTCCTTCATATAGTGTTACGTTAAGTTCATCATTTTTCTTAACGCTCTTATATGAAGTGATACTTTTATCGTTTAAACTAACTACTGAGTATCCTTTTTTCAATATTCCAAGTGGATTTAGTAGTTCCAATTTATTGATTATTAAGTCGAAACTATTTTTGCTTGCTTCCTCTTTTACTTTCATGGAAGAAGTCAATCTCGATACTAACGCCTTGATTTTTTCCCTATCTTTCTCATAAAAACTCAATGGGTTTTTAAGAATGTATGACGATTTTGCATTATTTAATCTAACCCTGCTGGCATCTAATTTAGCAAAAATCATATCGTTTAATTTGTCTATCAAACTTGATAGTTTTTGCTCTTTTATCTCATATATAGATAGAGGATTCTTTAAAACGTAACTTTCCTTTAAGGCACTTAAGTGCTTTCCTAAGAGTGACAATTTATTTTTAACGTTTTCAGTTAGCCTAATCTTATAGTTCTCTATATGTTTATATATATCGCTCATCGCTGGTACTGCAAGTTCTGCTGCTCCGGTCGGTGTTGGAGCCCTTAAATCTGCAACAAAGTCTGCGATAGTGAAATCGACTTCGTGTCCTACAGCACTTATAACTGGTATTTTAGAATTATATATAGCACGCGCGACAATTTCTTCATTAAATGCCCATAAGTCCTCAATTGAGCCTCCACCACGGCCTACGATTAAGACATCCAAGTCATACTCTTGTGCCTTTTCTATTTGGTTAACTATACTAAACTTAGCAGTATCTCCCTGTACTAGTGCTGGAAAAAGAATAGTATTACATATCGGGAATCTTCTTTTTATCGTACTCAATATGTCTCTAATGGCAGCTCCGGTTGGCGCAGTGATTATACCAATTTTTTCTGGGTACTTTGGAATTGGTCTTTTATGTTCTTGCTTAAATAGTCCTTCTTGTTCCAAAGCCTTTTTAAGTTTTTCATAAGCAATATATAGTTCGCCTATTCCATCAGGCTGCATGCTCGTTACAATTATTTGATATTTACCTGTTGCCTCATATACCGTTACTTTACCTTCTACAAATACTTTAGTACCCTCAGCAGGCTCAAAGTTAAGTTTAGAAGCACTAGTTGCGAACATAATTGCACCAATTACACTAGTCTCATCTTTCAGACTAAAATATAGGTGCCCCCTAGAATGCAGTTTAAAGTTACTGATCTCTCCCTTTAGATAAACGTGATCTAAGTGAGCATCTGCTTCAAATTTACGCTTTAAATAATTATTTAAGGCACTTACTGTAATATAACTTGCCATTATTCTACTTCCTTGACGACTTTATCTAAAACTGCATTAATCATCTTTCTTACTGCATCGTCACTGTATTTTTTAGCAAGCTCAATTGCTTCATTAATTACTACTACTTTAGGAGTATCTGTATACATTATTTCATATAGAGCAAGTCTTAAAATACTTGCACCAGTTTTATCTAAACGATTTATATTCCAGTCTTTCAAATGTTTATTAGCAATTTCATTTAACTGATCGTAATATGTATTAACTCCATACACAACTTCTTTTACAAATTCATTATCTATCTCTAAGTTTTCTTTAATTACATCATCTATATTATATTCAATACCACTTTGTTTATATATATCGATTTGATATAGAATAGTCATTACTTTAACTCTCAATTCACTTCTAGTTAATCCCATATAAATCACATCCTATTTGATTATAACAAAAAAAGACCTTTCGGTCTAGGTTAATTTTACTAACCAGTTATTTGTCTAATTGTATGAATAGGCCCATTACCGTGCTGATTCTTACTTACCATTGCGTTTATTCTACCCAATAAACATTCTTTAGCATTTCCTACTAGTAATCTATCTAATGTTTCTGGTTCTTCTAAACTTCCGTATATTCCCCGAATAAAATCTAAGATTTTTTCATTTGGAACTCCTAAAGAAATAAGAACGACATATAATGACTTAAGAGTAGTTGAAGACGTAATATGTTTTTCTAATTCATTATAAGCTTGAGCTTTTGATAAACCTACAACAGAACTTATACGACCAGTATGTGGATCTGAACATTTTCTTACAAACCAACTAGCAGAACTACATTTATTAGGCAGTTTATCTTTTCTAAAGGCGGGTGCTGCATATAAAGAATATGTTTGTCTTATCTGATTTGACTCATCATCTATCCGGTTTAATTGTTCATTTACATTTATAATATCGCGATTGCAGATTTGATAAGAGAAAAAATTTTTAACTTTTTCTGTGATATTTGCAATATCTAAATATGCAGATCCCTCCCTAGCCTTTAGTGAAATCATTGTAGTTGGCTCTCTTGTATCCGAATTTAATCTTTTGATAGTAATAGATAAAAGCCTTCTTGTAGCATTTGAAAACACTACTGAAAGATCTAATCCATTTGATTTTGTAGTATACGTGGCGTAATCGTTGTATTTTTCAGCTTTGCAGGTCCATTGTGCATCTTTATCAATAGGTAGGTAATCTGATAAATTTACTAGAAATGAGCTGATCTCTGGATTGTGTTCTACCGACATATTTGATCTAACTTTGTTACTTAGGGCTTTTTCAAAATTAATTATACCATTTGTCTCTCCAAACAAGGCATTAAACCTCTTGGAATCTGCAAATAATCCATAAATTCCCCTAACAAAAGAAATAATATTTTCATTTGGAATTCCAAGGCCACATAAAGTAATATATAAGTTTTGTACCGTGTCTTGATCTGTGATTTTATTAAAGAACACTTCTCTAGCCTTTCGTGGCTTTAACATTTCGCTAGATTCTCTAAAATGATATTTTTTCTCACTTAATAAGTATCCTATACTCTGTTCTCTAGCATCAACCATACCTAGTCGTCCTGAAGGACCTTGTTTCCCAACTCGATATATCTTTAACGATTGAGTGCCACTTACAGATGATATATTACTTTTATTCATTTTAACAACAGGTCCTATAATGGCTCTTGGAGTTACAGAATAATCTCCCAGCATTGAATATTTAGCTAATACAGTGTGTGATTTATTTTTGATGACTAACCGAGCTGCTCCAAATCGAAAATTTACAGATATGCTATAGTCTGGATCATTACTTGTTGAGCCTTGATCATATCTACTAATCCCTATCTCATATATATCCATATTATCAGTTAATATTGCAAAAATATATAAACCATTGTAATTAATAGAATACGTTGGCAGATTAGTTCTACGATCAAGTCCCAATTCCCAAACGAGATTAGAAGGATTAATTCCAAAATATTTAGCAATATTTCCTAATAACTGCACTGCTTTTTCTGCCTCTATATCTTCGATATCGCTTTCTGTGTAGCTAGGATGATTTTCATTAATTCTTCCAACGCCTTGTTCATTTTCATTCAATGCTTCATAATAGTTTTCACTAAGAATAGCCCAATATTCACTGTTAATTATGCTAGGAAGCCCATGCTTATTATTTAATAGCAATTCTAAGAAATCTATTCTATTCATTTCTTCGATACCTAATTGTTCCAACAATTTATAGAATATTTTAGCAGTTCTCGTTGAGGTAAAATCGTTCAGTATACACTTTAAAGCTTCACTTCTCGTATATTTTGTACTAGTCAACATTTCTCCCCGTTTGACCTTATATAATTGCGCTCTATGGTTTTCTTTGCATGGAGCTATAGTAGTGTTATCAGTTTGCTCATATCCAACGACCATAATGTTATTACTATTAAAATTTGATTTTATTGACATTTCTAAATTGTAATATGGTTTATCCGGTAATTTGTAAACAAATATTGCGCCTTCTTCATCTAAGGTAAACCTAACCATCTTTTGCTCATAGTCAATGTACAATGAAGCTGTTCTACTTCCATCTTGTTTAGTCTTAGTAATTAGTACAGATTCTAATTGCCCTTCTGTATTGTTAAAAAAGTTAACATGTAAATCACTAGAAAGATTATAGTTATTTGCCTGTTCTCTCTCACTATAGGTTCCTGTAGTTTCAACTACACCTTTTCCTAAAAATTTAAATATACTATTTATAAATTTTCGAGTATTAACTGCCATACTTATTCCTCTTTTCTGATAAATTATATTTTACATGGATTAATCACCTTTATCAAGAAATAAACTATAATTAAAAAAGATAATAATAGGTTCCATATAATTAAATTCGCACATTCTAACTTTTTCAATGATAAAAATTAAAGTAGGTTTATGATTATTCTAGATGAACTCTAGGCAGTAATACTGATGAAGTGCAATAAGTATTTGTGAAACAAAAAGCTATGAGAGTTAATAGTTTTTAAATGTTTAATTTTAATCATTTCTATTTAGCGTTTTTATAATCGTAAGATTTTATCGTTACTTACTAGATTTTAATGAATCATAGAGGAAAGTTAGTATTTTTTTTATAAGCAATCAGTTTATTATATCTATTATAAACATCTTTAATATTATCATCCCAATTTTTGTATAAATCACGATACGCATTGGCACCAACGATTTTTCTATTTTTATCATTGTTTAAAATTCTTATAATGGCATTAGCATAGTCACTAATATTATTTTTGGCAGTAAACCCATTAACATCCTTTGTAACAGTTGAAGCTGTAGCTGAGCCATCAATGAATAATACTGGCGTTTTTTGAGAGGCTGCCTCAATCTGTACAATACTAGATGAATCATATAGCGATGGAAATAAAAATAAATCACTTCTTGCATAAAAACTTGCCAGGAGTTCTCTATCAGTTATCTTACCGCACATTTTTATATACCTTGTCATGTGCTTCTTTCTTATTAGATTTTTGAGATTGTCTTCATCTTGACCACAACCAATAAAGAACATTTTAAAATTAAGATTAGGTACTCTTTTGTGAACTAAAGCTAGTGCCTCAACAATGAAAAAAATATTTTTAATATTATTGATTCTACCCACAAATATTAACACTTTTTCGTCTGTTAAAATGTATTTTTTATTTATTAATTCACAAGCCTTCCTAAAGTCTTTGATTGGCAACATTTCTGTAGCATTGCCCATTACTATCGGTAATTTTTTATATCCATATTCTTCATGGAAAATACGGGCTACCTCCTTGTTAACCGCCCAACATTCATCACATTCGTCAAAAACGTGAATTAATTTTTTAGTCAACATATTAGTAACCATATCGTTTTTTACTGCTTTTTTAAAATCCCGCTTAAATTGACTATGCATCGTAGCAATAACTGGGATATTTTTTCTTTTAGCATATTTTACACCTATTTTACCAATAGTAAATGGAGAGTGAATATGTACAATATCAAGCTCAAAATCGCTAAGACTATTCAAAAATTTAAAATCAGCATTCGGAACCGATAGAGAATAATCTATTGTTGGTATCTTTATAGAATGACAACGAACAACTTTATATGGAAATATACTGTCATCGTATTCACTATGTGAATATTTGGGACAAAATACTACCACGTTACAATATTTTGTTAGTTTTTTAGCATAATTATCGACGACAAGCACAACACCGTCAACAAATGGATAAAATGAATCAATAAACAAACCGACTGTAATTTTTTTATTTTTCAAAATAACTTTCCCTCCAAGACTGATTCTATTTAAACTTAAAAATACGATAAATACAGGTAACTTACAACTTAAATTTTTCTAAGAATAAAATAAAAAGGCTAAAAGCCATATTATTTTATTTCTAGTATTTTAACTGTAAATGATCCATTAGGACTATCTACACTTACAGTTTCTCCTAGTTTTTTACCTAAAACGGCTTTACCTATAGGAGATTCATTTGAAATTCTGTTTTCAAATGGATTAGCTTCTAGAGAACCAACTATCTTGTATTCTTCTTTATCTGATTCATCACCATCGTAGGCGATAACTATAGTAGAACCGACACCTACTACACCGTCTTGTGCTTCTTCTATAATTTTAGCGTGTTCTAACATGTATTCTAGTTCTTTAATACGTGCTTCTAGTTCTGCTTGATCATTTCTTGCAGCATCATAATCCGCATTCTCAGATAGGTCTCCTTGCGCTCTTGCATCCTTAATTGCTTCTATAACTTGTGGACGTTTAACAGTCTTAAGTTCATTTAATTCTTCTTCTATTTTTATATATCCTTGACTTGTCAATAGACATTCATCTTTTTTTGGCATTTTTGCCCTCACCTTTCACTTTTTTATTTAAAAAAATTAACCTTCTTTTCGAGGTCGAAATAAGAATACTACAATTCATCTAAAATGTCAAATACTTTTATTCTCATCATGCTCATTTTCTCTACTGGTTTTGAGCACCTAATTTTAACTATTTCTTTAGGATGATTACATATTTCAATAGTCTCGTTATCTTCATTTAAGATTTCATCTATAGTAAACTCAAATTCGCGTGAATTTGGTCCGAATACTTGTACAGTATCACCTAATTTAAAGTAATTTCTAACTTCTAAAGTCATGTATTCTCCATCGCTATCGAGAACTAGCCCTAGAAAGTCCTGATTAGATTCTTCTATTCTTCCATTGTAGTACTGTTCTTCGTGTGTTGGAAGTCCTCTATAAAATTGGCTTACTGAGTCTCTATTTGCAACTCTATTAATGATATTCGTAGCGTACTCTATATATTCATGAGTAAGAGTTTTACTTTTAATTCGTTCTAGTACCCTTCTGTATATGTATAGTACCGTTGCAATATAGTAAATTGAACGCATTCTTCCTTCAATTTTAAAAGAGTTTACTCCATCATCTATCATGCTAGCAATCTCTGTAATCATATTTAAGTCTTTACTCATCATTTCAAAAGATTCGTCATAATTACATTTAAAAGACCACCTACATACTTGAGCACATCCGCCTCTATTTGCATCTCTATTCGTAGTATAATTCGATAGAACACATCTACCACTAAATGATGTACACATTGCTCCTTGTATAAAGCACTCGATATCTAACCCTGTTTCTTCTTTTATCCTTATGATATCCTCTTTAGAGGCTTCTCTTGCTAGGACTATTCTTTTTACTCCTAAATCCTTATAATATTTAGCTGCTCTAGAATTCAATACACTCGCTTGAGTACTCAAATGTATCTCCAAGTCTAGCCCTAATTTTTTTACAGTATCGATCACTACTGGATCACTTACTATGATTGCATCTACATTGATATCACTTAAATATGTTAAATATTCTTCTAGTCCATCTAATTCTTCATTATGAAACACTATATTAACTGTCACATATACCTTTTTATTTAAAGAATGGGCATATTCTACATATTCTTTTAGTTCATCCATTAAAAAGTTAGTAGCGTTTGCTCTTAAACCATATTTAGGCCCACCTAAATATACAGCGTCTGCACCATATAATAAGGCAATTTTCAATCTTTCTTTATCTCCTGCTGGACTCAATAGTTCTATCACTTTATATCACCTATCCTATATATGGTCTTTTCATCTAAAAAGCCCCTGTTTGCATCTACTACTTTACCTGTAATGACGTCTTTTATTGTGTTTATATCCATGTAAGCAGTATTAATCAAGTAATATTTTAAATTGTAATCTAATTCTTCGATAATAGACCTATAATCGAATGGTATAGAATAAAATATAGCAGTACCATACTCGTTTTCTTTTAAAAAGAAATCTTGATTCTTTCTTTCTTCATTTATAGTCATTTCTTTAGTAACTGTAGCACCTATATGTTTTGTAAAATTCGATACAAGTAGTCTTCTTGAATACATGATTAAAGGGAAACCAAATGTGTTTAATACAAGTGGTTTACTAGATTTAGAGACTATTTCTGATATTTCCATACTAGTTATATCAGTGCTTATTACGAGGCTATCAAAACTATTAAGCCAGTGATTAACTGTTTTATATGAATTATTTAAATGATTTTGGTATAGAATAACCTCGAATCCTTTTTCTTTTAGTATTTCAAGTAATCCTATATCTTCAACTATAAATCCCTTAATATTGGATGGTATATTCGCTTTAACAAATTCATCTATATCTTCATCTTCTAATAATCTATTCATTAATATAAAAATATTGCCATCGATCGATTTAATTTCATCAAAGCTAAACGATTTATATCCCACAGAATAATCTTTCAACGGAAAAAGAAAGTTAGAAATACCTAACTTTTTATATTCTTTAATATCACTTAAATTGTCTACTAATAGTAATATTTTATCTCGTTTCATTTTCGCTTCTCGTACTGACGCTTAACCCGTCACCAATATCTAATAATTTCGTCGTATATTCTTTATTATTTTTTAAGAATTCGATGTATTCTTCAATCTTTGATGCAATGCTTCTTTGGTTCTTAGTTATATCTTCGCTTGTATTTCCAACGAGCCCATGAAATTTTATATTATCTGAAATGATTGTTCCGTTCGGGCTTAAATAATGAGAAAATTTTTCGAAAAACTTTATATATTGTCCTTTTGCAGCGTCGATAAAGATTAAATCGTATTCTCTTCCTATTAAATTTGCTTCAAGTGCATCTTGGAAAACGACTTCAATTCTCTTTTCTAAACCACACTTTTTAATATTTTTAAGTGCTTCCAAATATCTTTTTTCATCACGTTCAATTGTAGTAAGCGTAATATCAGGTGCAACACTTGCCATAAGTATTCCACTATATCCTATTGCAGTTCCAATTTCCAATATTCTTTTTACATTGTGAAGTTTAATATATTTCATAATAAAAGCAATGGACTCTTTCTCGATAATAGGTACGTTATATTCTTCAGCGTACTTTTCCATTTCTAAAATAGTTTCTTTCATAAAATCACCAGTGAGTTAATTATAACATATTTTTATTTATTAAGCAATTATCGATGAAATTTTGAATTAGATCTATTGTTTATACAGTTTTCTTTGCCCAGTTGGTAATAATTTCAAATGATATCCGTCTTCAGCTAACTCGAGTACTGATTCACCAATACTTTCATTAATAGCTGAATCGCTTACAGTTTTCATTGTTTTTTCAAATAATGTGGAATTAGTTGGAACACCTAATCCAAGTAGTCTTTTTTCATAATCGTCAGATGTATCATTTACACTATTGTAAAATGGGACCTCTCTATTAATAATATAGTAAAACAATGCATACATGCTTCTACAATCAAAAGACTTATTAAACACAATTCTACCCTGAGAATCGATATTATAACATTTTTTTAATCCCATAACACGCTGATAAATAAAGTTAGCATCTTGAGGCACTACATTTGGTGCATAATGTTCTGAAGAAAAAGTACTAAATTGTATATCATCTGGGTCAATTACCTTATATTCAAGTATGCCTGAATCTAGTTTAGATGTTATAAAAATATTATCTCCTTTAGCAAGATCTGGAAAAACAAATTCAGGAGCACTCATAACCTTCTTTTCTAGATCTAAAATAAAAAAGCCAATAGTTTCCAGTTCTAGCTCACAGCCTTTTATTTTCAGATATTTATCCAAAGAGATTCCATTTACTAATGGTAATACAGCATAAAAACTTTTTCTAGTTAATACTTCATCACTTGGTTTATATAGCTCTGATACTTCAATAGGTCTAATTTGAAAGTCAGGTAATCCTTTTACTTCTTTAATCGCCAAAAGTTTCTTACGTAGTTCACATAATTCTTCTATATTATACCCCATTAAACCGCTTCTGTACTGTTTAACTATATGCCCAGGGTCACGTGGATCAAGATAAACCCGACAAAAATTGTTTTCTTTAAGTATTTTTGTCAACGTTTCACTCCCTTTCAAATGTATAAATTAATTATATGCATTTTTTTAATTATTTTTAGGTCATATACTTTAGCACAATATGTATCGTTTGTCAAAAAGACTAGCAAAAAGAGACTATATTAGTCCCTTAGTTTTACATTAATATTTTCTCCACTTTAATTATTTTTTAAATTTTCCGTTACCTCATTTTTTTAAATCTTCTTGATATAGTTTATACTGATGTTCATAATATTCTTTAGAATTATTATATTCTGTATAATCATTACTATCAATATTAAATATGCTTACTTTTCTATTATAGTATTGCTTACCCATATATATCATATCTGTAATATCAATTCCACCATTTTTACTATATGTTAAATCAAATTTAAATATATCATCATCATAATCATATATATATGAAAAATATATTAGTCCAAATGATTTTTTTGCGTTTTCTAATTTTGTTTCTCTACCATCTACATAGGTTGGAACGCCTAAAGAATCAATTAAATCATCAATAGTAATATTATTTAAATCTACATTTTTCATGTTTGGAACTATTATATTTTTATTATCTTGAAATATTGAGCTTTGATCAAAATAAATTTCATCATTTTCATTATTTTCTGTCTCAATTAGTACTACTGAAGACAAACTATCTTGTGGATATCTTGTTCCATTTATATATACATCTATTCCTTTATAAGTTTCTGTACTTTTGCCATTATCAACTTTTACTTTCATACTATAACTATTATTTTTAAATGTGTAATTGTTATTAGTTAAGTTTTTAATTGTTAATGGTCCTTCAATTATGTTACCAAAGAATGATATTTTTTTATCATATTTACTTTTATCAAATGCTGGAGTATAGATATTATAATAATAATCTATCGTTCTTTCTTCTTTTGGTATGCTTGACGTGTAATTGCTATAATCATTATTATTTGTTTTTGTTTCTTGTATCAGATTAGTATTAGATTTATTACTTTCGTTAGTATTATTATCTTTTGATAATAATTTAAATCCTAGAAATGCACCTATTGCAAGCACAACTCCTATTCCTACTATAATTATTATCTTATTATTGGTTGTTTGTTCCATAATCTACCTCTTTTCTATTTAAAATATAGCATATATAACTAGTTATTGCAAACAGTAGTGTTATTATTTATTACTTAAAGAGATAAAAGCAACTTTTTTTTGAAATAAGTTTTGAAATTGCATTAAGTCTCTTAATATATATTTATTTAGAGTGCGAACGCATTCATTTTACTCTTGATTTATAAATAAATAAAATTACAATATTATTCCAATAAGCAGCTCGTATGCCTGTTGTTAAACAACATATTTATATATTTTAAAGTTGCAATTAAATTTTAAATTTTTTTAGCAACTTTGTTTAATCGTGGGAATTTTTATTAATAATTAACTTTTTTAATAAATAAATTTAATTTTGAGCAAAAAATGTTGTATAGAAACTACTTTCTACTCAACACTTATCACAACAAGAACAAGTGATATAATTTATATAGTTATAAATATCTTATATTATTTATATACGTACCATAAACCTTTTTCTTGAAGTTCCTTGATCGTTTTATTGTGCCCGACAAGATCTTTATTAAAATATGTTTTTCCATTTTTATCTGCAACAAAATAATAATAATCATGTTGCTCTGGATCTAAAGCAGCTTCAATTGCAGCAGTGCCACTAGATGCAATTGGTCCAATTGGAATACCTTTAGCGCATTCACTATATGTATTATATGGATTACAAGTGGGTATTTCGTCTTTTCTAATCTCTTTTGAGACTTCTTTATTAACTGCATACGAAGTCGTTGGGTCGCTTTGTAAGAGCATTCCTGCCTTTAATCTATTATAAAAAACTCCTGAAATGGTTTTTCTATCGCTAGCGCTCCCACTTTCTGTTTCAATCATACTTGCCAGTGTCATTATTTCGTGTATATCGTATTGAGATTCTTCTATTTTAGTTTTGTACTTAGAAACTTTTTTATCAAGTGTAGAAATCATGGTTTCTATTATATCTTCTATTGTAGCATCTTTTTCAAACTCATATGTATCAGGGAAAAGGTAGCCCTCCAACGGATGATATATTCCATTTTGTAGAACTTTTTCGGTCAATACGGAATATTTATCAATCATTTTTTGGACAAACACCCTGTCATCCATTTTGGCTAATATTTCTTCTTCTGTATAGTCGTAATTGTTAGAAATGGTCTTAGCAATACTTGTAAGTCTTTTCCCTTCTACAAAAGTCATCCAAATAGTATCCTTAGTAACTTTTCCAGATGTTATTGTATTATATATATCTATTGCAGACATGTTTTTATGTAAAATGTATCTTCCTGCTTGTGCAACCCCTGGATGTATTTTCGCATATACTTTAAGTGTTAAATCATTTTTTATCAAATTAGCATTCTTTAAGTTTTGAAAAAGTGTATTTAGTGGTGTACCAGGTTCTACAATAAAGACTATTTCTTTATCATCGTGTCTATCTACTGGTCCGAATGTATCTTTAATGAAGAAAAAAGCAGATAACGACACTATGACAAAAAAAGAAATAGCTATGATCAGGCTAGTTGTTTTCTTCATCCTTATTTTCACTCGCTTGTTCTTTAGCAACCTTTTTCTGAGCACTTGCTAAAACAGACTCTACCATATCCCACTCTTCATCTGTTTCGATAGGATATAATTTCAAATCTTTACCAGTTGGATCATAAATTGAAGCATAGGTCCTATAATTTCCATTTTCGTCTATAGTATGATCGGTATAAACTATATAGCTTTTTTTAAATTCATCGCTATCTATTGTAAGTACAACCTCACACTCCATAGTTTCTCCCTTATCAGTAACTATTGTAAATAAATTTTTATTTTCTTTTTCTTTTCCAGTATCATTCATCATAACCATTTCCTTTCATTCTTAAATATGTATTTAATATAACACTTGCCGCAACTGCATCTATTTTTCCTTTGCGTTTCTTTCTACTCATATCGGCATCTAATAAGTATTTTTCTGCTTCCATTGTAGAGAGTCTTTCGTCTATTAACACAATAGGTATTTCGATATGTTGTTCCAATAACTCTTTATATTCTAAGCTCCTTTTTGAAGCAAAACCCAAAGAATTATCCATGTTTTTAGGTAAACCAAGAGCAATACCTCCGATACTTTCAGATTCTATTACCTCTTTTAATGGTTTAATTGTTTCTTCGACACTATTAAATCTTATCGTCTTGTATGGATTAGCTATAGTATGAGTTCTATCACTTATAGCAATACCAAGTGTCTTAGTACCCAAATCTAGTCCCAAATATCTCATTTGATATATTCTTTTAATAGAGCTTCAATAATTTTTGTTCTATCTAAGCTCGTAATTTTCTTCCTAGAGTCTTTATAACTCGAAATATAACCGGGATCGCCACTTATTAGATAACCAACAAGCTGATTTATCGGATTATAGCCCCTTTCTTCAAGTGCGTCATATATTTCATTTAAAGTCTTCTTTACAAGAGCAGTTTCCAACTCTTCCACATTAAACAATCTGGTTTCGTACATCTTATTCACCTCATCAAATTAATTCTAACAAAATAGACAAAATTACTCAACATTTTTATTCTTTATTTTCTATTTTAACGAGTACTTCCCTCGGCTTAGAACCATTTGCAGGCCCTACAATTCCTCTTTCTTCTAGTAGGTCAACAATTCTCGCAGCCCTATTATAACCAACTTTGAATCTCCTCTGCAGTAGACTTGCACTAACTTTTCCTGTTTGAATAGCAAATTCGACTATTTGATCATATAGAGGGTCGTCATATTCTTCTGTTGGAGAATTTTCACCTGCCATATGCGACTCAGGTATTTCTTCTAATGATTTATCGTATGATGCCACTTGCTGGTCACAGACAAACTTTATCAATCTCTCAATTTCACCATCTGATATGAAATTTCCTTGTACTCTCGTAGGAGTATTTTCACCCATTGGTAAATAAAGCATATCACCTCGTCCTAAAAGCTTTTCGGCTCCGCTTGCTCCCATTATAGTCATAGAATCGACATATGATGCAACTGTAAAGGCAATACGCGATGGAATATTGGCCTTGATTACTCCTGTTATTACATTAGTAGATGGCCTTTGCGTTGCAACTATCAAGTGGATTCCAGCGGCACGCGCCATTTGAGTTATTCTCATTATAGAATCTTCTACATCTTTTTTAGCTACTACCATTAAATCTGCCAACTCATCTATTATTACTACTAGGTAATACATCTTCTTTTCGATTTCACTGCCTGCTTTTTTGTTCTGTTCTTCGACCCATTCGTTATAGCTAGAAATATTTTTAACTCCAACTCTTTCGAATGCCTGATATCTATCCAGCATCATCGATACGACTTTTTGTAGCATTGCACTAGCTTTTTTAGGGTCTGTTACAACTGGCCACAATAAGTGTGGAATGCCATTATAGTTGGATAGCTCTACTTTTTTAGGATCTACCATTGCTAATTTTACTTCATTCGGTTTTCTCGTCATCAGTATGCTTGCAATCATGCTGTTAACACAGACTGATTTACCACTACCAGTTGCACCTGCTACTAAAAGGTGTGGTGTTTTGGCAATATCTATCCACTTTATAGCTCCTGTTATATCTTTACCCAATGCAACTGGAATTTTAGCATTTACCGAATCTTTGTTTGGTCGAGACAATACTTCTCTAATTGGTACAGATGCAACTTTCATATTCGGTATTTCGATACCAATCGTATCTTTACCAGGAATAGGCGCTTCAATTCTTACTTCTTTAGCAGATAGTGCAAGAGCAATTTCTTTATCTATACTTGTTATCCTACTTACTCTCGTTCCTGCATCAATTTTGACTTCAAATTGTGTGATCGCAGGTCCTTCATGAATTTCTACAACTCTTCCAGAAATTTGGAAATCTTTTAGTACTCTTTCGAGATTTGCCTTATTAGTCTGTAAGAATTCTGTAGTATTTACCTTTGCTTGTGGTTTCATTTTGTCCAATATATCGATTGTAGGAAGCATATAAGGTTTGTCTTCTACTTCTTCCTGTGGTTCTACACTGTTGTTAGATGCCTGGTCACCATATATGTTTAAAGACATCTGTTCCTCTTTGTTACTTTCCTTAAATTCTGTCATATTGGAATAAACTTTCACGTTTTCTAAAGATTCTGTACAGATAGTATCTTCAATACTTCTCGAGCTTTTTTCACTTTCAAGTTCTTTTCTTTTCTTTTCTTTCCTAATTTTTCTACCATCTTCTGTAATTTCTTCGTCGTCATCTTCATCATAATCAGGTATTTTAACTTTGTTAAATATCTTTTTAATAACCTGTATAATTTTCTTCAAGTTTATGTTGAATGTTAAAAATGCCCCTATTGCGGCAAGTACAATTATTACGATTTTTGTTCCTTCGAAGTCAAACATCTTTAAAAGGCCAATCGTAAATAATCCTCCTATAATGCCGCCTCCAGAATTGACAGTATAATTTAATCCTGAATCGAGGAAGTTGTTAATAGTTGCCTCTATTATTTCTTTTCCGTTTAATTTCTCTAGAATAGCATACTGCATGTGAGAATTTACTAGTAGCGCAATCAACATCAAATAGATTCCAATAAGCTTAATCGACCACAAGTTGATCTTTTTTCTCTTATACATCATAGCAATTCCTGTAAGTATAGAAAGAACTAGTACAACCATGTACCATACTCCCATTAAAAATACCGAAAAGCCTTTTATTATATTTCCAACAGGTCCAAAGGCACCTATTCCCATAATTCCAATTAGTATTAATAGTACTCCCCATAGTTCAGCACTATAAGATTCATTTTTCTTTGTAGAAGACTTGCTCGTCTTTTTCTTTGCCATATGCTTCACCATAATAATTATATAATAAACCAAAATTTTAGTAAAGAAAAAAAGCCAATCGGCTTTTATATAGAGTCAACATTTACCTTTACTTTGCTTATGTTTTGCTTATAAGCACATGCCTGAACTAAAGTACGTATCGCTTTAATTGTAGCACCAGATTTTCCTATTACAGTTCCAATATCGTCGCTATGTATAATGATGTCAAGTGTAATAGAACCATCTTCGTCTTGAAAATCTTGTACTTTTACTATTTCAGGATTCTTAACAAGTCCTAACACTAATTTTTCTGTAAATTCTTTTACATTTTCCATAACTATTTTCCTTCTTTATTAGTGTTCTTGAATTTTGCCCAAGTTCCCTGTTGTTTTAGTAAACTTTTAACAGTATCAGTAGGTTCTGCACCATTGCTTAACCATTTTAGTGCTTTTTCTTCATCGATAACAACATTATTTGTCTTTTCAATTGGATTATAAGTACCAACTGTTTCGATGAATCTACCATCTCTTGGACTTCTAGAGTCTGCTGCAACTATTCTATAAAAAGGTCTAGCCTTTGCTCCCATTCTCTTAAGTCTTAATTTAACTGCCATATATATTCCCTCCATTCGTCTTAACAATAATACCACCTTAAAAGAAATAAGTCAACCTTATTTGGTTGACTTACATATCTTTAAAGTTAAATTCCTTTGTCTTATCTAGATCCTCTTCATTTACATTTTGGATTACTTGCTTAAAAGATTCACTATTGTATGTTTCTGTTTTATCTCCATCATATAAACCTTGCTTATTATCTTCATCTACACTAGGTTCTAAAACATTTTTTTGATCATTTATACTCGGTTCAGTACTCTTATCTTTCTTTTTCTTCCTAAATAGTAAAAATGCTACACCTGCTACTATTGCCAAAATAGCTAAAATTATTACTATTAATAGGCCTTTACTTTTCTTTTTTTCTTTTTCAACTGGAGCAACAACTTTTGTTGTAGTAGTTTCTTCTTCGACAGTAACTAATATTTCATAAGTTTGATTTTTTTCATTATCGCTAGAAGTAACTTTTATAGTTATTTTATTTTCTCCTGTTACAAACTTTTCATTGCCTTCAATCGAAATATTGGCAAGTGGATCTTCTAGTTCATAAACTAAGTCGAGACTCTCTGTACCAGCGGGTGCTAATACAGTATATTTATCATTTTTAGAATCAAATTCCGGACTCAACTTGGCATCCATTGTATTGATTTTTAACGACTTAATAAATGCACTTGGTTCAGTTAATTTTCCTCTTGTTATTGTGACATTATAAGTCTTTTTAGTTACACCATCTTCAGCGGTTACTTCTATTGAAAAGAAATTATCACCCATATTTAAGTTTTTACTTCCAGTACCTGTTCTAGTTGCACCAGGTGCTGAAGAAGCACTAAGCCTAATAATACTTATAGTATCAGGTACTGTTACCTTGTATTCAGTAATATCCTTATTAAATGCAGGGCTCAATGTACCTTGACTAACTGTCAATTCTGTAAGCGTTGCATCGGTAGATTTTGGACGTTCATACTTAACCGTGCCGCTTGTCGCTGATCCGTCGATAACTTCTATATTTTCACTATTTTCATCGATTTCTGAATAGAACTTTATATTTGTCGGTGTAATTGTAAATGGATCTGCCAATTGCTCTTTTGTGCTGTAATTGATAGTTCCTATTATTCCCTCTTTAAAGCCATCTGCGCTTTTGAATGTATATACACCATTCTCACTAGAAAAACTTTGTCCAGCGTTTGGAACGACACCATCTATAGAAGCATACGCTGTACCAGACAAGCTAAGTTCAAATTTTACCATCTTATACTTTGATAAATCTGCATCCTTTAATTCTAATGATAAACTTCTATTTCTAGCGCCTGCAGTAGTCGTATCATTTCCAACATATACAGTTGCAGCATTAACGCGATTCATCACCATCATGCAAATAATAAAAACAAATAATTTTATACTTTTTTTCATAAAATCTCCCTTTATATCAATTTTAATAATATTTCATTCATTACATAGATATGCTTTGGATTAATTCTTATATATCCATCTTCATATAATAGTTCTTTATTTTTAATAAGTGGTTTAATAGGAAATGCATCTTGCATATTGATACCATATTTATTAAAAAATTCTTGTAAGTTAATTCCCTTTATTTTTCTCAATCCAAGCATTACTTCATTTTCCATCGTCTCACTTTTACTTATAAGACTTTCCTCTAATTTATAATTCCCATTTATGTATTCTGTAACGCTGTGAGTGTTTTCATATCTAAATCCATTTATATATCCAGAAGCTCCCGCGCCAAAACCATAGTATTCTTCGTTATTCCAATATACCAAGTTATGCTTCGATTCATAACCATTTTTAGCAAAGTTGCTAATTTCATAATGTATATAACCCTTTTTCTTTAATTTTTTTCTAATGTAATCGTACATCTTAATTTCTATCTCAGGATCGATGTTTTCATCCTTCCTTACTTTACACATAGTATGATCTTCTATGATGAGTGAATAGGTACTTATGTGTTCCGGATTTAACTTTATAAATTTTTTTAAATCTTTTTTCAATTCTCGATAAGTTTCATCTGGTATTCCATACATCAAATCTAAATTAATATTGTTAAAACCATGAACCCTTGAAAGTGCCAATTTTGATTCGACATCTTTAAATGAAGAAGATCTATTCATAAATTTCAATTTTTTTTCGTTAAACGATTCTATACCGATGCTCAACCTATTTACTTTCATATCTCTCAATTTCTCGAGCAATTCTGCGGTGATATCCTCTATGTTGCATTCAAATGTAAATTCATAATCATCAGATAAATTGAATTTTTTTACTATCTTAGCAAGGCTTTCTAAACCGGCACTACTAAGACTAGATGGAGTCCCTCCACCTATATATAGTGTATTTATTTCTTCTTTCCCATATGCATCATCTATTTCTAAAGCAAGACTATTCATATATGGCTCTATTAACTCTTCTCTATAAAGAATTTTTGTGAAATCACAATATGAACATATGGATTTGCAGAAAGGTATGTGTATGTATACACTGGACATATCCTCACCCTCTTACTGAGACGATTATATCAAAAACTAATTATTTATTCAAGTTATACTATTCTCGAAACTCAAACTATAATAATCACTAAAATATTTAAATAGTAAGAAAAAAGAGTATGCTGTTACTCCATATTATTTTTAAAAGTTTTAGAAATTTTATCCGCTAGTGCTATGATATCTGTATGTGCTTCTTCACTTAACGGATCATCAATAACGATAATATATATCGGATAACCTTGTATAATAGTGCAATAAAGAGCAAAATCAACTTCATCATATTTGAGTTTATATTCTTCAGATAATTTTATTTTTCCAATTATTCTATTCATTTCCCAATTATTTACATTAACAATTTTAGAACTTTCTATAGCAAATGTATATTCACTAGCGGAAATTAAACGTGTTTTAGCATTTTCTAAAATTTGTGTTTTCATTTGATCAAACACATCTTCAATTTTGTTAATTTTATCGATATCTACGTTATATATCAATTTAGAAGCAGGATCAACATAACTATCGTAAATTATGGAATATGTTTTTTCTGCTATTAAAAAACCAGATGCAGCTCTATGTACATTTCCGTGTGGTACATCAATACTATACTTAACATAAGGTAATGATATATTAACTGTGCTTTGAAGCTCAGGAAATACTTTTTCTGACTTTATATCTTTTTCATGATTATCATTATCTTTAATAGCGGTAGGATTAGATTTAACTTCCTTTTTTGCGGTACATGCTATAAGACTAAATGCTGTAAGTAAAACTATTATAATCATTAATACCTTTCTCATCTTATTTCACTTTCCATTTCTATAATTAACGATATTATACCACAAGAAAATAACGATTACAATAGATTCGTTGAAGCTATTTATCACTTTTTAGAATACTTAGGAATGCTTCACTAGGTAACTCTACTCTACCGATGGTTTTCATTCTCTTTTTTCCTTCTTTTTGTTTTTCTAGAAGTTTCCTTTTTCTTGAGACATCTCCGCCATAACACTTAGCTAAAACATTCTTTTTCATAGCGCTGATATTTTCTCTTGCAATTACTTTAGATCCGATAGAGGCTTGAATTGGCACTTGGAATAACTGTCTAGGTATTACCTTTTTTAAATTCTCGACGATAGTTTTTCCCCTATCATATGCAAAATCTTTGTGAACTATTACTGCTAATGCGTCGACGATTTCGCCATTTAAAAGTATATCCATCTTTACTAGATTACTTTCCCTATATCCATGAAATTCATAATCGAATGATGCATATCCCTTCGTCGTACTTTTGAGTTTATCGAAGAAATCGTAGACTATTTCAGATAATGGCAAATAGTAGTGTATATTTACTCTACTAGAATCGATATATTCAGTATTTTCAAATATACCTCTTTTATCTTGACAGAGATTCATAATCGCTCCGATATAATCATTTGGAACTAAAATGTTCGTCTTGATAAATGGTTCCTCTATGCTCTTGATATAGGTTCTATCTGGCATTTTATTTGGGCTATCTACTAAAATAGTTTCACCATTGGTCATATTAACTCTATAAATTACACTTGGGCTAGTTGCAATTATATCTATTCCAAATTCTCTTCTAATTCTTTCCTCTATTACGTCCATGTGAAGTAGTCCTAAAAAGCCACAACGGAAACCAAATCCTAGCGCTGCACTATTTTCAGGTTCTATACTTAAGGCAGCATCGTTAAGTTTTAGCTTTTCTAATGCTTCTTTTAATGCTTCATATTTATTCGGCTCTATTGGAAATAAACCGGAATAAACCATAGGCTTCATAGGTTTATAACCATCCAGCTGTACTTGAGATGGATTTCTTACGACTGTTATAGTGTCTCCAACTTTAACAGATTCTATGTCTTTTATCGCTGCAGCGATAAAACCGACTTCACCACTTACTAGTTCATCTTTATTGACCATTTTAGGAGTATTAACAAATGTTTCTACTACTTCATATTCTTCGCCTGTAGCCAAGAATCTAATTTTATCCTTAACCTTGATTGAACCATCGACTACTTTTACTGATACAATTACACCCCTATAAGCATCATATATTGAATCAAATATTAAAGCTCTAGTTGGAGCGTTATTGTTTATCTTAGGAGCAGGCGTTCTATCTATGATTGCTTTGATTAATTCTTCCACTCCGACACCAGTTTTACCACTACATAAAAGGATTTCATCTTCTTTAAAGCCTAATACACTCATTAATTCACTTTTTACTTTTGGAATATCCGCATTTGGTAAATCGATCTTATTGATAACCGGTATTATCGTTAAATCATTTTCCAGTGCTAGATACAAGTTTGCAAGCGTCTGCGCTTCTATACCTTGAGCGGCATCGACTACTAATACAGCTGCCTCACATGCTGCAAGAGAACGAGATACCTCATAAGTAAAGTCGACATGACCTGGTGTATCTATCAAATGTAATACATATTCTTCCCCATTATAATTATATTTGAGTTCGACCGCATTGAGTTTAATAGTTATACCACGTTCACGTTCTATATCCATGCTATCTAACATTTGACTTTTTAACTCACGTTTATCGACTGCACCTGTAATCTCTAGTATTCTATCTGCCAAAGTCGATTTTCCGTGATCAATATGTGCTATTATAGAAAAATTTCTAATATTTTCTTGCTTCATGAAATTCACCTATACACATTTTAGCAGATTTGTAGAATAAAGGCAAAAAAATATACCGTTCGGCGGTATATTTTGTGAATCAACATATATAATGCAAATATTAAAAAGCTTGCTAATAAATATCATATGGTATAATACGATACTTTCTAAATAGTGACCCTACATTCGATGGCTTAAACTGTAATATTTTTGGGCTATCAACTGGATTATCATATTCTTTAACTACGCTCATTTCATTTAGATATGCATCTATCAAGTGCACTATATTTACTGTAAATATGTAAGCTTGTCTATCATTATCCAGCTCAACTCTAGTAGCCAATCCAGTTAAAAACGCCAATATATAGTCTATGGTGATATCATTTTTATTTTCCGTGTCGATACAAATTTCTATCTCCATATTTTCTTGATAAAAAAATCTATCCTCCAATAAAATGTTATGCAAAAATTTGTCTATTTCCTCATCTGTGCCATTTTCTAATTTAAATTCTATTCTGTGTCTAGCGATAAAATTACGAATAAACTCTATTATTCTGTCTTTAATCATCTGCATTTCATCGTGTATTAGGGTTGTATTTGTTAGTCCATTGCTTCGTTTTATTGCCTTACACCGCGCTTTAAATAGACATCTACTATTCTCTAAAACACGGTTAATATACTCTGCTTGTTCACTTGTAATCAAAAAACCATTTGTACTCCACTCAATTGTTGATTTGCTAATATCTTTGTAGTTGTTCGGATAAGGATATGGCAAGTGGAGTTCATACGATAAGTCCGATAATTTGTTGAATACTTTCCACCATATGTTATGTAAGCTTTCTTCCTGTTCATTAAAACCTAACGAGCTATAAATTTTAAACATATCTTGGAAAGTGATTGAATGCCAACACTTTTCAGCTAAAATTCTTTTTAACAACTCTTCTGCAACTTCCTTTGCCATATAGGATCTTTCACTTTCAACTGAACTATTAGCATATTTTGTATAGTGAAAATCCTCTATTAGTTGCATTAATTCATCATGTTTTCGTATTTTAGATGGTAATAAATCTTTTTCCCCCTGTATAACTATACTATCAGTTGAAATATATAAGACTCTCTTATCCCATAACATTTCATAAAATTTAATAAACGCTTCAACATATATAACTGCGTACGAAGCGTTGTAAGATTTTTTTCGGTAATTTTCACCATGTGTTCGTCTCATGTAATCTTCCATTTTTTCATAAAGTATGAGCCCATCAAAAAGATTTAAAAAGGAAATAAGTATTTTTTGGAGAAATTCAATATCATCAGCAAATGGAAGGTTATTTTTTTTAGCAAAACTATAAAATGATGAAAATAGTATATGAGTAAATTTATTATTGTTTGAATATTGATTATCAATTGAACTGTTAGTCACACTTTTTATTCTATCTAATAGGGTTCCACAAAAAATATCTGGAAAAACCTCATCCATAAAATTATTTAAAAGGTTAGTTACTTGAGCTTGATAGTCCATGGATTCTAATTTTTTTGTCACAAATGATTCCCTCAATTCGTATTTATCTACTATATATCTTTATCCGTCAGATGTAAATAATATTTTTCCCCATAAGTGTTATCAACTTCTCAATCTATATTTCATTATTAGTGATTCTTTATCTTTACCATTTAATTGTAACCCAATTTTTCCATCTATCCCTGACTTTTCTCCATTCTGCTCTAGAATCAAGTCAGTAGTAGATTTAATCGCATCTAATTCACTATCTATTGCAAATGCAAGATCGACTAGGCTACAAGTATAAGTGGTTGTTTTGTCATTAGCACTGGTTTCCGTACGTGGGACAGTTTTCATAAATTCCATTAAGTAACTATTGGATATATCTTCATTTTGTAAAATAGATACTGTAATTTTCTTTTGCAATGCATATGGATACCTACTTAGACCTTTTTTAGTTATAATACTCATAACGTCTCTTATATTTTGTGGGTATTCTTTTAATTCAATATTTAATAATTCTACTAGCGCATCAATTAATCTCGCTAGAAGTTTATTAATCTCTCTTAATGGAATAGAAGCATCTGAGGGATTCTCTTCGATTAAAGTTTTTCTAATAACACCTAGATTATCATAAGCTTTAAGTTTTTTTTGTGTTTCAATTAAAATATCGGTAAATACATAGCACGTTGACCCGCCAATATGATAAATAGCTTCTTCACTTTGACCATTTCTCTGTTCAATAGGTACGCCTAAATATTTTATAGATAAGTCAGTTAAACATGTTCCTATCATCCACTTCATATCTTGCACCCAAACTTCAAACAAATTCCTTCCTAAAGGTGGTACTTCATGTGATAGTTCACATTTTCTTTTGGCAATTTCTACCCACTTTTCATAAGGTATGATTCTTTCTTTCATCACATAGCGATATAGATTGTTCTTTGTAACTTTCCTATCTATTAAAGTACATGATTTATGTTCATCTAGATTTGGAGATAGAAAAATCTCAGATTGATTAATTGCTTCTTCTATAGTGTCTTCAAAAATACTATGGGCAATCCTTCTCGCTTCAGCTTGTTGCGAATAATATAGCGAGTATGCAGATTTTCTAATCTTTATATAATCTTCGTATAACGATAATAAATTATCGTGAATGTTTATCTGCGCGACGCTCAAATTATCTTTTTTTTCGCCTACAATAAAACTACTATCAGAATCTAAATATACTTCCTTATCCCATACTGAAAAATAAAATATTAATATGCCATCTAAATCAAGAATTTCGATTTCATTTTTTGTGGGACTATAACGACAAGCATCCTTAAAAGAATTTATAAAGTTGCTAAGTGAGGTTCCCGATTCAAGTGTTATTATCTTATCTCTTAAAAATCTTTTTTTTAGTACGGAATAGTCTCCTTCAAACAATCCCTTAATCGAAGACTCGCCAATTGTTTTGATTTTATATCTTAATTCATCATCAAGCTGAAAAGCTACTACACTCAAAAATTCTTCAATATCTCGACTACAACATTTAGTATTATTCTTTAATTGCATTATCATTCCTCTTTCTTATATTATAGATATGAATGTGAATACAATTTTATTACATTAATATTTTTAATTTTCTGGATTACTTATTTGTACCAAATGGTATATTTGTTCATCTTGACCATTCTCTTTGATATATCCTTCTATATCCTTTAAAAGGTCTACTAAAGCCGATAAATTTTCCCGTTTCATTTTATATTCTATTTTTCCATCTCTAGAAAAGGTACTTGTCATTGTTACAAATGATAGAGAACGATATAAAATAATTAAACAATCCATTATATGGGCTGTTCCGTAGTATGCATCCAGTGTATCAGTAATTAGTTCATTTTCGCTTGTATTTCTGGCGGCTAAATTAATAAGGTGGTCTTTGATAAGAGTTACAGTTTCCTTGCCAGCAAAGTAGAAATTAGTCATATCAAAAGCGTCATTGCTGGTAATATGAATCGTAGTAATCTTCATTGCCTTTATTATTCTTCTTAAATAATCTTCCTTATTTTCTGTAGTTTCGTCATTTGCAGAATTAATTATATTTATTCCTTCTTCTTTATCAAAGGTAAAGAACTGTGAAATAATCGACTCAATTTTTGCTTTAAATTCACTAAATTCTCCCTTTTCAAATAAATTTACTAATTCATTATAATCATCTAGATGTACACCAATAGTTCTGAAAAACAACTTTAAAAGAAAGCTACCTTGTCTACACTCGTCTACCAAGTCATCGGTATATTGAATTATCCTATAAGATCTTCCTATATCATCGTAAGCTACTTCCTGTCTTCTAATCATATTTGCCATAACACAACAACTCCTATTTCATTAGTTGTATATTATAATTAATCATGAGTGTTATGTAAACAATTTTTTAAAAATATTTCCTATGTTTTTAATACTATCACTTAATATTTTTTCGATGCTAGAACTTATATAGTATCCTACCTTCGATGTATTATTAGTATAGTCTTTATTTTCATCTATTAAGTAGTCATTGATATCGACTTGTTTACCATCTTTGACATCCTGTTCAAATCTTTTGATTTGATTATTTGTAAATTCTGTTTTCTTTCTCATACTGCTATCATAATATCCAGTTTTATCTAAAATATAAAGAGATAAATATCCAATAAAAAATACTATTAATGCTATCTTTAACCAATTGATTTTTTTCTTTTCCATATTAAACACCCTCCATATATTTAAATATTATTTGAGATATTTCTTTTAATGTGTTATTTACTTCTTCAATCGTATTATCTTGGCCTCCTACTTCTAAGAGTATACTATTTTCTAGTATATCTTGATTATATACACCATTTACCTTTGATCCTGTTTTTCTTGATATTCCTCTTGTTAATCTTGTATCTATTTTATTATTAAATTCCTCAGCAAGACGAATATTGTGTTCTGGATTTTGATAGTCCAAACCTACGACAAATAGTACTTTAGCATACTTTTTCCCATCTATTTCTATTGAAGTTGCATTTTTTCGGGCACTGTCTCTATGTAAATCTATAAATAACTTGATGCTAGGGAATTCTTCCATTCTTTTCGTTAAATAATACCTACTTGCCTTATAGGAATCTTTATATTTTAGACCATTATTTCGTAGATAATCCCCCATACTATCGCGCTCCACATATGATGCTATGCCGTATTCTTTTAGATAGTCTCTCAATATAAAACTAGCTGTTTTTACAGTAAAACTGATGTTATATGCTTCAAGAATATGAGATGTATAACTTTCAGTATCGTGAGTATTATAAATATATACTAATGGTTTTTCGTCGTTAGATGTTGAATCTATTGCACTTAAATTGGTATCTATTTTTGGAATATCGCCCAAAAGCACTTCAGTACCTAAGTAAAATAATTCTTTGGGGCTTATTGTCCTATATTTAATCGACGTATTGCTTAGTCCAATTTTTAATATTGAATCACTCTTTAAGATTGGGCCGATTACTTTAATATTAATTATTAAATTAAATATGTAGTAAAAAGAAATAACCGATGCTATAAAGAATAAAAGAAATTTAACTTTGATTTTTGTACTCTTTTTTGCGACAAATCTTTTTTTCATATAATTCACCAGTGAAAGAATATAATAAAAATGCTGAAAATTATGTAGAAATTGGTTGCAAGGTTATATTTTTTTTGATAAAATACTGGATGTGTAGAGAAAAAGAGGTGATAATATGCCAATCATTAAGAGTTCAAAGAAGTCTGTTAAAACTGATAAAGCACAGACAGTTGCAAATAACGTCTATACTAAGACTGTTAAAAATGCAATTAAAAATACTGAAAAAGCTATTAATAACAACGATATCGATGCTGCTAAAGATGGATATGCAAAGACTGTAAAAGCTATAGACAAAGCTTGCAGCAAAGGTTTAATTAAGAAAAATACTTGTGCTAGACAAAAATCTAGATTAAATAGTAAGATAAAAGGAATGACTAAGTAATTAGTCTTTTTTATTTGGTTACAGTAGTATTTTTAACTATTATTTGCTATAATTTTAATGGTGACGATATGAGAAAAATTATTTTACCTATTATTTTACTGCTTTTAATAGCGGTAACGATATTAAAAATTGATGATATTACGACATATACATCAAAGCTGATTGGAGAAGTACCGTCTGTATATGTAAGTGATCCGAATGAATATACTACTGATAATGATTATTTTTACGTTCAGAAGACAAAAGACTTTGTACCGTATAGTAAACAAGATATACTTAATATCTTTTATTCATTTTTAGATAACGGTTATGAAACTTTCACATTTTATTGTCCAAGCGAATATACAGAATGTATTAACGATATAACGGCATTAATAAATAACCAAACGGTTATAACAGACATAGGAAACTTTGTACATCCATTTAATAACTTTAGTGATGTATACTTGACTACAAGTTCATCTGGAGAGGTGAATATAAAGATTAAGAAGACATATACTGACGAAGAGATAGTCAAAATAGAAAAGAAAGTCGATGAGATCATTGAAGCTAACATAACTGAAGATATGGATATAAATGATAAGATATTAAAAATACACGATTATATAGTAGATAATACAGTTTACGATACTAGTGAAAGAGATGGAGAGAACTCTTATACTCTACTATATGAAGGAAAATCTAAATGTGCTGGATATGCTGATACATTAGCAATATTTCTTCATAGATTGGGATTAAAGAATTTCAAAATTGGAAGTGAAAAGCATGTTTGGAATGCGGTATACATCGATGATAAGTGGCAACAAATAGATGTCACCTGGGATGATCCAGTAGTACAAAATGGTGCTAGTATTAGTAATACTATAAGACATAAATTTTATATGATTGACACATCCACACTTTTATCATACGATACTACAGAACATAACTTCGATACAAAGATATATCTAGAAGTAAAATAAAAACTACACATTAGTGTAGTTTTTATTTTACTGTGCGGCAATTAAATCTATAAAATCGAATTCTACGCTAGAGGCTTTACTAAAATCTTTATCTAGGCTTAACGAAAACTCTAATGAACCACCCTGTGGTATTTCTTCATTAGAATAACTTTCTAGTCTACCAATTTCCTCGCCTTTAGAATCGCTAACGATTACGTCGTATCGTCCAAGGGTAACGGCTTCACTTCTTGAATTAATTAAGTTAAAACTCATAGTTGTATATTTCCCATCAAAGATAAAGTCGATGTCTTCGATTCTTATACCATAGTATTCCTTATTCTCGATAACCCCTTTTTCCTTAACTTCCACAGTGTTTGACTTTTCTGGATTCTTTTTATTTTCACTTTTCTTTCCAAAGCATCCAGTTAGAACTAGTAATAAAGCGATTAATATTAAAATTTTTCTCATTTTTATCCTCCTATTCTAATATATAGCACTTTTTATTATCAAGTTTATACTTTCCTGCTCTACAGCGATTAAGGCAATTATCCATAGCTTCTATTTCGTCTGTATATGCAATTGTTGTGTCTATACTACAATAATGAGCTGTATCATATGATAATTGTCCGAGCGTTTCTTTTATACATTTACTACTAATGCCACATGTTGAACTACTACATGTATAAGGACTATCACATGTATAAACATATATATCTAGAACACTTCCATAATTATATCTAGAACACTCTTCACTTGCTTTTGCAAAAGTATCATAATATTGATCAGTCAGTGAACAATAATATTTTTTCTCTGATGTAATAGATTTTGAAACAGTCTTCTTACATGTACTATTCTGATTACAGTTTGCTCCATCACTGCATGTGTAGCCAGAACTACATTTATATACATAATAATTTGACACAGTACCTGCAATTACACGAGAACAAGCAGTTCTTGCAGCCTCTTCTGTATCATAGCTACTGTTTGTAAGTGAACAATAATATTTATAGTTTGTTGTTGAATCCTTTTCGTCATACTTTGTACATGTGCTATTTTGATTACAACTTGATTCATCACTGCATGTGTAGCCGGAAGGACAGCCATATGTTACATTAGTTGTAACATTTCCATTTTTAACAGTGTAGCAGTTGTCTTCAGCATCGCTATAGCTAGTATAATTGTCATTGTTCAAGCTGCACTTATATGTGTAAGTTTTATATAATTTGGCACTATCAGAAAATGAGCAGGCACTATTTTGATTACAATCGGCACCATCACTACAAGTAAACCCACTTGGACAACCATATGTTTTAACTTCATTTATAGTTCCTGGAGTAGATTTAGTACAATTGTCGATTGCTTCAGTTTGGTTGTCATATATTTCATTATCTAGAGAACATTTCCATTTAGTTGATCCATATACTTTAGTCTGTTTAGTACAGATGCTATTTTCCTTACATGTACTACCGCTGCAAGTAAAGCCGCTTGGACAAGTATATGTAGCCGTATATTGTATAATTCCTGGTTTGTTTGCAATACAATCAGATTTAGCTTCTGATTGAGTTTCATAAACATTGTCATTTAAAGAACACTTCCAATTTGTTGCTGTCAATGGCTGCTTTGATTCCGTTTTACTACATGTGCTACTTGAATTACAATTAGTTCCATCACTACAAGTATAGCCACTTGGACATGCATATACTGTCTTACTCACAACTGAACCTGATGTTGTTTTTTTACATTCATTTACCGCATCCTGCTGTGTATTATATATTTTGGAATTATAAGAACATGTATATGCTACTGTTCTAGTTACTGCTGTTGATTCAATTTTTGTACATTTGCTCGACGACTTACAAGGATTAGTACTACAAGTGTAGCCACTTGGACAAGAGTATTTAGTAGTTGCAGTAGGCGAAGTCGTCTTCGTACATGTTCTTGTAGATTTTGAAGTACAAGTGGTATTTGAAGTACAAGTTTTACCTTTTACACTACTATCAGGGCAATCTGTTCTCGAGTCAGATTGAGTATATCCGCTTGGACAACTTGCTGGGCAAGAACCAGTACAATAGTATTGTCCATATGTTAAAACTGCGCTCGAATTACATGTCCATGTCTCTTTTCTGTAGTAGTTTATCGAACTACATGAATCTGTAAACTCTAGTCTAGACGAATCACCGCCGCAAACATAGTTATTCATGTCATTTATGCAATCGGTCTTAGAAGAAAAATATCTTTTTGGTGTTAATTCTCGTTCCCCTCCAGTTATACAGGCTCCTTGCCAGAAATATCTAGTATTTGTGTGAGTACATTTTGTCTTTTTCTTACCTTCTCTACCAGCTTTACAATCATAATTCACATGTTCTTCTGAACATGATGTTTGATTGGTACTTGTCAATTTATTTCCCCAACTATAGGTATATCCAGTTATACTACAATAACTTGTATATTTATAACTACCACTAGTAATTATTGTAGCAGTACATTTGCTTGTCGACTTACAAGGACTATCGCTACAAGTAAACCCGCTTGGGCACGAGTAAGTCGTAGTAGATACGAGGTTAGCTGTCGTATTTTTTGTACATTTGCTTGTCGATTTACAAGGATTATCACTGCAAGTAAACCCGCTTGGGCATGCGTAAACATTTGTAGTACCAATTGAACCTGTTTCAGTCTTTTGACAATTATTAGTTGCAGTTGTTTTATCATCGTAAGTCCCACTTAACTGATTACCAAAATAGCAATCATAAACTGTCTTTTGGCTTGCTGACACTGTTGAGGTTTTACTACATGTACTATTCTGATTACAATTAGCACCATCGCTACATGTGTAACCATTTTCACAATAATATTTGGTAAACGAAGTTACAGTACCATATTCGCTATCATTACAATATTTGAGTGCGTCTTCCTCAGTATTGTAATAGTCGACCCAAACTCCATCGATGTAACAATTGTATTTATTTGTCTTTATTACAGGCACTGTCATTTTACAAGTACTATTTTTGTTACAATTAGTTCCTCCACTACAAGTATAGCCAGTTGGACATGAATATATATATGATGACTCTACTGTACCTGATGTGCTTTCATTACAATAATTATTAGCATCTTCTTCTGTATCATAACTATAGACAAAGACTCCATTAATATAACAATTATATTTAGTTGAAACGACTGTAGGCGTTGTAGTCTTAATACATGTACTATTCTGATTACAATTAGCACCATCACTGCAAGTAAATCCACTTGGACACTGATATTTATAGTTAACTGTTATTTCGCCGCTTAACTTTTTTTGACACTTGCTGATTGCTTCATCATGCGTAGTAAATGATCCTATATATTCTCCATCTACATAACATAAATAATATGTAGAATTAACAGGTGAAGTTGTACCAGACACTTTTCTACAAGTACTAGTGGACTTACAAGGAACATCACTACAAGTATAGCCAGTTGGGCATGAATACTGAGAAGTTCTAGTAACTGTACCAGATTCTGTTGTTGAACAATTTTCTACTGCCTCTGAACGGTTATCATATATTTTTTCATCTATTTCACATTTGTATTTTAGCTCGCTTAAAACATTCTCTTCTATTGTTTTAACACATTTACTTGTCGATTTGCAAGGATTCGTATTACAAGTATAACCATCATTACAAGTGTACTTTGAAGACACCGTAATTGTACCAGATTCATAAATTGAACAATTTTTTTCTGCATCAGCATAATTATCAAATATTTCATTAGTCACGTCACACTTATATTTTTTAGTTTCTGTTGTTTCTTTTTCTTCCCTTTTTATACATTTGCTCGTAGATTTACATGGGGTTGTGTTACAAGTAAATCCATCAGAACAATAATATGTTTTTACGGTAGTTACAGTTCCACTTACAGGGTTTTCAATTATTAGTTTTCTGCTTATTTCATTAGAAATATTGCCGGCGTAATCGAATGAGTGTACTTTTACCGTTGCATCTGTTAAATCGTTTGTAATTTTATATTTCGGATTTACAACGGGTTGTGCTTCCCCTATCTTGTAAGAATACTTAACCCTCTCACTATAAGTATCACGAGATCCACTAAATGCTAAGTAAAAGTCGTCAGTTATTTCAATATTAGGGTCTGTCGGATTTGTCGCATCAACTTTTATATTCTTAATTACACATGATCCTTCAGTCCCATCTTCATATTTTACATAACCGTAATATGTAGATCCTGTAGTACTCGATAATGGCATCTCTCTTAAATCGTTATACCATTTTTCTGAACTCTTACTTATGCCATATTTAACTGGGGTTACTCCTTCTTTTTTGAATACTAGAATTAATTTATTATTTTCTCCTATATACCAACCATTAGTTCCTTCAGTTCCCTCTACAATTAAGTCGCATAGTTTATTTTCTGGTGAAATAGTATCATATGGATCAAATTCTTCACCAAAGTGAGCATCTACATCTTTTTGATCGGCATCGATAATTATTTCTATTGGTTCTTTATCAAAACACTTCGATTTATCCCTTGGGTTTGTCACTAAACATTCGTCATTATCTTCTGGGTCATAGTATCCTAGTTCAATTAGTTCTTCTACTGTCGTATTAAACTTATATACACATTTATCTCCACTACAATCACAGTGTCCACTTGTTTCTGTACATTCTCCATACTCTTCTTTTATCTTTTCACTATTCTCTTTTGCATATTCTCTTGCCGCTTGTTCGATTAATTTTACTTTGCTGTTATATGCTCTATTATCAATTCTTCCTCTAGCACCACTTATTCCAGCGATAGCCATTGTTGCAATTAGTGTTATAATCACTAAAACTGTAATTATTTCGACAATTGTAAATCCTTTACTATTTTTCATACTTTCACCATTTTAAGTATAGCATTTAAGCTGATATTTTTCAATAAAAAAGCTTATTTAATAAAAAGCTTATTCAATCTATTCTTCCATATCAAAAAGTGTATATGAATGGTTAATTCCTAGATGAGCATATGATTTCTCAGTAGCAATCCTTCCACTTCTAGTTCTTTTTATGAATCCCTCTTGTAGCAAGAATGGTTCTACTACGTCTTCTATGGTAGTTACTTCCTCTCCAATGCTAGTAGCGATTGTTTCGAGTCCAACCGGTCCACCATTAAATTTTTTAATTAAGCTGCGTAGGTATTCAATGTCTATTTCATCTAATCCATAGTTATCGACTTTCAACCTATCGAGTGCCTTTTTAGTTGTATCTAAGTTTATCTTTTCATCATTTGCAACGAGAGCGAAATCTCTAACTCTTTTATATAGTCTATTGGCAATACGAGGAGTTTTTCTAGATCTCTTAGCAAGCTCAGCTGCAGCATCACTAGTTATCTCTACTCCCATTATTTTGCTTGTTCTTTTAACAATAGAGGCTAATTCATCGTCGGTATAATAGTTTAATTTACATATTATTCCAAATCTATCTCTTAATGGACTAGATAAATCGCCGCTTCTCGTCGTCGCTCCAACTAAAGTAAATGGTGGCAAATTAATTTTAATGCTCTTACTGTTTCCTTCGGTACCTATGATTATGTCTAGTTGAAAATCTTCCATTGCAGGATACAATATTTCTTCTACGAACCTCGGCATCCTATGTATCTCATCTATAAATAATACATCTCCTGGCTCTAGCGTAGATAGTATTGCGGCCAAGTCTCCACTTTTTTCGATGGATGGCCCACTAGCAGTTTTAATATTAACTCCTAATTCGTTTGCAATTATATGTGCAAGTGTCGTCTTACCTAATCCAGGAGGACCATAAAGAAGGACGTGATCAAGCGATTCATTTCGCATCTTTGCTGCTTCTATAAATACTCTAATGTTTTCCTTTACATCAGTTTGCCCAACGTAATCGTCTAATTTAGATGGACGAATATTATTTTCAAATTCGTCTTGTATAGTCTTGTTTTTATCTAATATATCGTCTTTTTCTCGCATGAAAACCTCCTACTTTAATAATAATTTTAGTGCATCTTTTACTTGTTCTTCTATAGTCTTATTTTTATCTATTTGGGATATAACCTTGTTTATATCAATGGATTTATATCCTAAACTTTCTAATACGTTTACTAGTTCAAATGAATCGGTACTACTACTCTTACTTACGTCTATTGATCCAAGTTTACCTTTTAAATCCAAGACTATTTGCCTAGCTAATTTTTCTCCAACTTTTGGAAACTTCTTCAAATATAGTACATTTTCTCTTTCGATAGCGTCTATTATTCCCTTTGTAGATCCCGTTGCAAAAAAACCGATGCCAACCTTTGGACCAAGCCCTTTAACCCCTAGTAAGCGCAAGAATAAATCTCTTTCATCTCTCGACTTAAACCCATATAATGAGTTTTCATCTTCTCTAATTTGATTATATAGATATACAGTTACGTTTTCATTTTCTTCATAACTATATGGATTTGCAACATATACTGTATAACCTATACCGCTATTATCTATGACTATAAAGTTGCTTTCTATTATCGTTACTTTTCCAGTAATATAATTATACATAACATACCCTCCAAATACATTATACAAAAAAAATAAATAAAAAAAAAGACATTAGTCTTTTCTCTCATGCAATTTAACTACACAAAGAAGTTTTTCTGTTATATCATCTATGCTAATTTCGTGAGTGCTTTCGTCATAACTGATAGTAACATTTTTATTACAGTGTGAAGACGAATACTCGTACTTATCATAGTCTATGTTATCTTTATCAATCGGAGTAATATCACTATAGGTATCATCTAAATATAATAATTCGATTTCCTGCTTACTAGCCTTTTTAAAATATATATCACATGCAATGTTTTTAGCATCTGTTTCAATATCTATATCATTTTTTTCTTCATTCCAAGTTATTGTTGCATCCTCTGTACAAATAGTATCGAGATACAAGTATTCTCCGTTGCTATCAGGATTACTTAGAACTTCCACTGGGTTTGAAAGATCTTTATCTAAAAGTATAGTTCTTTTTACTAGTGGTTCTTCATAGTATCCTTCTACTATATTAGAGTATATGTCGTTATCGACATAGCCACTACTAATTGTAAAAGATACTTCTTGCTCAGTACTTGTAGCGTTATCGATTACTATTCTTATAGAAACTGATGCACCGTTAGTTCCAATGATACCATAGGTATTTGGTCTTTGATTATATGAATAATAAACTTTAACATCATCACTATTTGTTTCACAATTTAGGGCATATTTTGTATCAATATCATTTTTACTAGTTAAAGTAAAATTTACTATCTTTTTATCATTAGCACCAACTTTTATCGTAGTTGACTCGCTTTTATCATTTGATAATGTATAGCTTAAATCTGCTATTTTAATGTTGATGGCATTTTGCTCCTTGCTAATTACAAATGATGAGTATGTTATTCCAGTGAAAATTGTAAAAATTGCAATAAGAGAGATGATAACAAAAAGACGCGATTGAGTTTTATCTGCGTAATTGATCTTATTGATAATTTTTTTAGTCTTTTTAAAAATTTTCATTCAATCTCTCTTCTCTAGCATAATTACAACTTATAGTATATCAAATTAGTCAATTTAACTCAATGAAAAAAACTATTATAAATAGGATTCAATCTTTAAATGTAAATATGTAACCGAGTATATCTACTTCGTCGCCTCTTTTAGCGCCAAGTCTCTCTAATTCTTCATCTACACCCATAGAACGCAGTTTTCTTGCAAATCTAATAGTGCCTTCTTCTGTTTCAAATCTAGTCATCTTAAATAATTTCTCTATTTTTTCACCCTTTAGTACCCATGTATCATCTTCTTTGATAATACTAAATGGCAATTCTTCTTTAAACTTATATAAGACGTGATTCTCCATCTCATCTTCATCATATAGTTCACTACTGGAAGTAGAATCCAATATGTCTGCAAGGCGTGTCAAAAGTGAATCGAATCCTTGGTTTAACATCGCACTTATTTCATATACTTCCAACTCAGGATAATGTTTCTTAAATTTAATGAGATTTTCTTTAGCACCATCAAGATCCATCTTGTTTGCAATGACAATTTCGCACTTTTTAGAAAACTTTTTGGAATATTTTAATATTTCCTCGTTTATAATTCGATAATCTTCTATTGGGTCTCTTCCCTCACTTGCTCCCATATCTATCACATGGGCAAGCACTCTTGTACGAGAAGCGTGTCGTAAAAATTTATGACCTAATCCAATTCCTTCACTTGCACCTTCTATAAGGCCTGGCAAATCGGCCATAGTAAATATTCTTCCATCTTTTAATTTGACAACGCCTATATTTGGATTTAATGTAGTAAAATGATATGCAGCGATTTTTGGTTTTGCATGGCTAATCATCGATAGAATAGTACTCTTACCAACACTCGGCATTCCTATTAATCCGACGTCTGCTAAAACTTTTAGTTCACATTTTACTACCCTTTCTTCTCCTGGTTCTCCCTTTTCGCTAAAATTTGGTGCAGGATCAGAATGAGTTGCAAATGCCTTATTTCCTCTACCTCCACGTCCACCTTTTGCGACTATGGCCTCTTGTCCATCTTCGATGATATCTGCAATTATGAGTTTCGTATCTTCATCCATGACAGTCGTTCCAAGAGGGACCTTGATAATCACATTATCTCTATTCGCTCCATATTTGTTAGATCCCTTGCCATTGATGCCCTTATCGGCCTTGATAATTTTTTGGTATCTAAGATCGACCAATGTCTTAAGACTCTTATCACCAACGAAAACAATACTGGCTCCTCTACCTCCATTGCCACCGTCTGGTCCTCCCATCGGTTCACATTTTTCTCTTCTGAAACTAGTACAACCATCGCCGCCAGCGCCAGCATATAATTTAACTATTACTTCATCTACAAACATAACATCACCTCACTTTATTATTTTTTAATAGTTCCTCTTCTATTACTAATTGAATAGGTTTGTCTCTATCCGACAAAAACATTTCCTCATTCCAAAGTCTTTTTATTATTAATTTGATGTCACTAATCTTTATTTGGACTTTTTCTTTTCTAACTCTTTTTTCTTTTATAGCTTCTTTTATATAGCCAATTAGCGTCATAAGTTCTAGAACAGATGTAATAACAATTGAAAAAGTTGCTACAGTATTCATGTGTTCTATTTTTAAAAGAGTTAATGCTACAAATATGAGCATTAAACTGAAAAAGAATGTTTTTAACTTACCAACTCTAGATGATGATCCAGACTTTCTATTGATAGCCCTTAGAGTATTTACCAATGATATTGCAAGTTCTAAAGATAGAGGTATTATCAACATTTTTTCTGTTTTAATTAAAACTATTATTGATAGTATTCCAAGTAATTTATCAGAAGCTTGATCTAAATGAAATCCTCCTTTAGTACATACTGAAAACTTCCTCGCAAGAATACCGTCTAGAAAGTCGCTCAATAGAACCATACTTAAGATAGAAATTGCAATTATATGATTAATTCTATAAAAGAAAAACGGTAATAGAAGTGCACACAAAACTCTTGTCAATGTAAGAGCATTAACAATTATTTTAATGATTGCTCTTGTTTTTTTGTCATATTTCATCTATTTATCAACTCTTCAAGTTTTTTCTTTTCTTCTATCAACTTTTGTCTATCCATATCTACAATATTTTTAGGAGCTTTGTTGACATAATTTTCGTTAGATAGAAGTTTCTCTCTTCTATTAATCGAATCTGTTAGTTCCCTAATTTTATTTTCTATAAGAGCTTTGTCCTCTTCACTTTCGGTACGCTCAAAATAAATTTGAGCCTTAATATCTGAAGAATATACACTGTATGATTTAATATTCATTGGTTCTTTAACTATATTGTCAGATATTCTAAGCATATTAACTATTAAGTCTAGATGTTCTCTAGTTTCGAAATACACAGACATTTCTTTAGTTATGTTATTTTCAGCTTTGATGTTCCTGAATGTTTTGATAAATTCAACAACATTATCGATTTGTTTCTCCTCAAGTGAAAATACGTATTCTTTTTCATACTTAGGATATGTACTCATCATAATTTCGTCTGAATCTCTAACCGGAAGTTTTGAATATATTTCACTTGTAACAAATGGCATAAATGGATGGAGCATACCCAATATTCCACTCAATACATAACATAAAGTCGATTTAGTACTTTCTTTTTCAATAGAATATTTGCTCATCTCGATATAATTGTCACAGAAACTTGTCCAAATGAAATCATAAATTGTTGCTCCTGCATTATTAAATTCATATCTATCCATAAACTTTTTAACATCTTTTATTGCCTTTTCGTACTTAGTGAGTATCCATTTATCTACTAGTTCTAAGTTAGATAAATCTATTCTACTTAATCCATCTATATTTGATAGTACAAATCTCGAAGCATTCCAAATCTTATTTATGAATCCCCATGTAGATTTTATTTTTTCTTCATCAAATCTCATGTCAGTACCTGGAGCAACATCCGTCGCTAGATAATATCTTAATGCATCAGCACCATATAATTCGATCATATCGAATGGATCGATTCCATTTCCTAGTGATTTACTAAATTTTCTTCCTTCTTTATCCCTAATTAAACCGTGTATTAGGCAAGTTTCGAATGGCCTTTTGCCCAATAGTTTTTCACCTTGAAATGTCATTCTATTTACCCAGAATGGTATGATATCATAACCTGTTACTAGACAACTGTTTGGGTAATATTTTTCTAATAGTTCTGTCTTTTGTGGCCAACCGAGAGTTGCAAATGGCCATAGAGCGCTCGAAAACCAAGTGTCTAACACATCATCGTCTTGAATCCAACCCTCACCATCTGGAGCTTCCATACCGACATATACTTCATCGCCTTTATACCAAGCTGGTATTCTATGTCCCCACCATAACTGTCTTGATATACACCAATCATAAGTTATTTCCATCCAGTGATTCATCGTTTTTTCAAATCTTGTAGGTATAAAATTGACTTTTGTTTCTCTATCAGCTTGATTTTTTAAAACTGTATCTGCAAGAGGTCTCATCTTTACAAACCACTGTTTCTTTACCATAGGTTCGACCATCACGCCAGTCCGTTCTGAGTGTCCTACTTCGTGAACTAAAGGTTCGATATTAATTAAGAGGCCCAAGGCATCTAAATCTTCTAATACGATTTTTCTTGCTTCTTCTCTAGACAATCCCCTATACTTTTCAGGAACATTTTCGTTCATAGTGGCATCGTCATTCATTATGTTAATTCTTTCTAAGTTGTGTCTTAGTCCAACTTCGAAATCGTTAGGATCGTGGGCAGGTGTAATTTTAACTACACCTGTACCTTTTTCTGGATCGGCATGTTCATCTGCAATTATCGGTATTTCTCTACCGACAATTGGTAGCACTACCTTTTTTCCTATTAGGTGCTTATATCTTTCGTCATTTTCATTTACTGCAACAGCCGTATCCCCAAATAGTGTTTCAGGTCTCGTTGTTGCAACATCCAAATATTCACTAGATCCCTCGATTTTATATTTGATATGATAAAAAGCGCTTTTTTCACTAGAATAGATTACTTCTTCATTGGATAATGCAGTTTTTGCTACTGGATCCCAATTTATTATTTTTTCTCCTCTATATATTAGTCCCTCGTTATAGTAGTCTACGAATACGCGTCTAACAGCTTCTGATAGACCTTCATCTAAAGTAAATCTCTCTTTTGAGTAATCTAAAGCGATACCCATTTTAGCCCATTGTGCTCTAATTATGTCCCCGTGTTCTTTAGTCCAATCCCAACAGGCTTCTAAAAATTTATTTCGACCATATTCATATTTATTGATTCCATTATCTTTTAATCTTTTTACAACTTTAGCTTCTGTTGCGATTGCCGCGTGATCCATACCCGGAAGCCATAAAACGTCGTAACCTTCCATTTTTTTATATCTAACTATAATATCCTGTAGTGTAACATCCCAAGCATGACCTAAGTGAAGAACACCTGTAACATTTGGTGGTGGCAAAACTATACAAAATGGTGGTTTATCCGATTTTACATCACAAGCGAAGTAGCCATTAGCTTTCCACTTTTCATACTTGTCTTGCTCAACTGCAGTATGATCATATTTCTTTTCTAATTCTTTCATAATATTACTCCTCACTTTTGCAAGTATTACCTTGCCACTTGTTTGGTTCATATACTGCACCTACAAATAGCATTTCTCCAGAATTTTTTTCTCTAATTATATACATAAATGGTTTATCAAAAGCCATATTTATCTCTTTTTTTTCTTGTACCACCATAGATTTTTCTAGTAAACCAAAATATGTAACCGCTGCTGCCTTTGTGCCATTTTCACTCAAGTCAATGTGTGTCTTATGTACAGCTTCACCAACGTATATTTCCTTTTCAGTAATATTTTTAAAATTCGCACTTTCCGTAAACGCAGCTTTAATTCCCATAGCATTTAATACCCCAATAAAATCATCGATTGTATAATCATATTCAAATCTCGGAAGCATTAAATTCAATCTTTCGTTATTTTTTAAACTTGTTCTCGAGTCAATAATCTTTGAAATGTCATCTTCAGTTAGATTATCTATGTAGTCATTTAAGCTCTTTTCTGGCATTAATCCTATAAATTCTAGGTTTATATTTTCACCTTTAACATCACTATAAGTCTTATATGGTAATACAATTCCTTTAACTCCATCTAAATCGATATATTCAATTTCGTCAAATGCTTTATTCATTCCCTCGACATATACTACTCCAGTTGGCGAATTAAATTTTTCCTTGCTCGTCATATTGCATTCAAACTTATATTGCCATTCGACATCTATTGCAAGCGCATTTGATAATCCAACAACAAAATTAGGATTGATAGAATCTAGTATTTTATTAATCATATGTTTAGTTTTCTCATCTACCCATTTGTTAATCATATCAGGTGTTTTAAAACTATCATAAATTATTTCGCTTGCATACTTACTCTTCATGTCGTTAACAAAACTTTTCTTGATGCTATTTGAATATGTATCCTTAATAAATAATGCGTTTGCAACAGAAATATGGTCTTTTACATCCAACAGTTTAATGCTTCTATTTGGAATGATATCAGACAATTCTTTATGAGTATTACCACTTGAACCGTCTTTTAACATAGATAGCGCTATTTCAATTGAATATGGACTAATCAAGTAATTGGTTTTTTTATTTTTATTTACTTCTTTTATAAGTCGAAGATTAAAATTGGAATTGTCTTGTCTTACTTTTTCATACTTTTCTATACTATCCATTTTTTTATTAATTAGGAATAACGCTCCCGCAAGGACGAGAATAATAATGATCATGTTTAATAAGTTTTTTTTCATATAACCAACTCCTTTAAAAAAAGAGCTATAATACAAGGACGATTTTGTCGTGGTACCACCTTGCTTTATAACTCTACTAGTTAACTTATTTTACTTAACGCGTAATGCTCGATCTTTCTCATTCTGCAACATTCCCTAGATATACTAATTAGTTTACACCAACCACTAACTCTCTATGTAGCACTCTCTAAGTACTCCTCAGAACTCCTCAAAAGTTAATTTGATTATACACTAGCTCATACTTATTTTCAATAGTTTTATTCTCTTTTAGTATTGTAAAATTATCTCTAATATTATATAATTGTATAAGAATAAAAGGGTGTGATGAAGATGTTTGAAGAACAACTATTGGGCAATACAGCATCAAGCGATAACAATAAAAATGAAAACAACTCAACAAATACAGCTTCTATCTCACAAGAACGAGAATTTATTTCAGATTTGGAAAATGTTCCAACATTTGATTACGAAAATATCCCTATAGTAGATATAGTAAACGATATGATAGTTGATTCTATTAAAAGAGGAGCTTCTGATATACATTTCGATCCTTTCGATACTGGAATACACATAAGAATTAGAATTGACGGCGATTTACATAACTATACGCTTGTACCTCTATCGATGAAAAAAAACATGATTACTCGTGTAAAGATCATCTCTAATATGAACATAACTGAATCGAGACTACCTCAGGATGGCGCAATAAAGGGATTGATTGAAAACTATAACGTGGATTTACGTGTATCGTGCCTACCTACCAATTTGGGTGAAAAGATAGTTATACGTATTTTGGATTATTCTATGAGTAGTGCCGGATTAGAAAATTTGGGCTTTTCGAAAGAAAATCTAGTATTAGTAAATAGGATGTTAGCGATACCTAACGGGATTATATTGGTAACTGGTGCAACTGGTAGTGGTAAATCTACAACGGTTTATTCAATGTTACAAAAGTTGAACACTGAAAATAGAAACTTAATAACTGTAGAAGACCCAATAGAGATGAACATCGATGGAATCAATCAAGTACAAGTAAATAGCGAAATAGGAATGACTTTTGGTTCGGCTTTAAGGAGTATTTTACGTCAGGACCCGGATATAATAATGATCGGTGAAATACGTGACTCTGAGACGGCAAAGATCGCAGTACGAAGCGCTATTACAGGTCACTTAGTTCTATCTACTGTTCACACAAATGATTCACTTAACACTATTGAAAGACTTCTTGATATGGATGTAGAAAGATATTTATTGGGTGCTGCTATCTCAGGTATTATTTCACAGAAGTTAGCAAGAAAGCTGTGTGATAATTGTAAAAAATTGCGCCCTACTACAGACTACGAGAAACTAGTATTTAAAAAGAACTTGGGACTAGATGTAAACGAAATATATGAAGCTAAGGGATGCTCTAAATGTACAAACGGATATAGAGGTAGAATACCAGTTCATGAAGTATTGTTAATCAATCAGGAAATAAAAGATGCCATATCACAGGGATGGCCAAAGTCAAAACTAAGAGAACTCGTATTTTCAGAAAATTCTCACATAACGTCTCTATTGCAGGACGGGTTAAAAAAAATTCTTACTGGAACTACCACTTTCGATGAAATATTAAGACTAGTCGAATTAGATGATGAAGAAATGAATTCGTATGAGCCTGTCGATTGCAATACAAAAGATGTCGAAGATAATAGTAATGATGAAAAAGAATTAGAAACATTTACTTTCTAATTCTTTTTTTAGTTATGATTGTTGCCGTTTCAAATTTAAAATTTATCTTAGAGATATAATCCTTATATTTTTTATAACTAAACTCGTTTATTATATCTACCTTGTTTACTTTTTTACAAAATCTACTATACATCGGGTATGAAGTGAACACTCGATATATTTGATCACATTTTCTTATCTCTCCAACAAGGAAATCTTTTTTCTCTAATTCAAAGTTTGCTCTTTTTGTTTTTTTATCACTGAGCAATTCCTCGACGCGTTTAATAGATGGCTTTGCCTTATGTGTTTCATATGAAAGAGTAATATCACAGTAGCCGTTAAAGTAATCACTAGATGACGATATACCTCCTATAACATACTTCCCTTTTATTAACTCCTGTACCTCTGGTCTAGAAGATCTTAATTTTTCGCTAAGGAAAACCGCCAAATAATAATCTTGCTCTAGCATCGATAAACTTTCATCCATAGGTATCTTTAAAGACATCGTAACAAAATCGACATCTGTAGGAAAGTTAATTATTTCTAATTCTTTCCTCACACCGATATCTTTTTTATACGGATATTCTTCAAGTTTATTTGGATGCTTTTTATCTCGGTAATACTTTTCTAAAAGTCTATGTGTCTTGGCGATATCGATATTACCTGCAACGATGATATACTTATTTTCATCGTTATAATATGCTTTATAGCAAGTTATTACTTCATCTAAAGTAATCGAACTAGTAGTTTCTACTGATCCTAATACATTATTATTAACTGGAACTGGATCATATGAAACGTGAAGATTATGTCTGTTATTACTTCTTGCAATCTGATATCTATTATCATTTTCGTTAATTAATTCCTGACAAATGGCTTTTTTAACTTTTTCGACATTATCATCACTAAATACTGGCTCTTCTATCATACTAATCAATTCGATAAGGGAATTATATATATTTCTTTTAGAATCTATTCCGACAAAGTAATATGTAGTTAAGTCTGGATATGTTAATCCATTTGCCGCGTAGTTTTTGTCATAATATCTTAGAAGCATATTCCCATTCTTACTAGTCTCTATTAAATAGTGTTCTAAGAAATGTGCCATAGCAGGATTTACTTCAAATGACTGTCCATCATAAATAAACTTATCGTAAAAACCATCTGTTCCATAATTTACATTTACAGAAGCATACACTCTTTTTAGAGTCTTATCACTATAGTAGTAAACTGTTATACCATTGGATAATTTTTTTTCTATGAATTCTTGCATTATTTATCACCTCTATAGATGAATACTGTTACCTTTTCTAATAAATCCAAAGCTCTTATGACATCTTTTTCTTTTATAGACATATATTTTTTAGTATTGACACTCTTCTTTAAACGAAATTTAAAGTATTCAGCTTCCATTCTATTAAAGACATTAATATAGGATTCATCTTCTATGTAGTTAGAAATCTTCACTTCTCTTCTACCCTTCGCGAGCAAATCTTTGATTGTTTTAGTATCTCGCAACCTAGTAAAAATCTCGTCAATTGCTTCAACAGCTTTTTGTTCATTTTCTTTGGATATTTCGGCATTGACTTCTAAGACTCCAGTAGTAGATAAAAATCTTGAGTTAGCTTTATAGACGAGTTGATATTCTTCCCTGAGTATCCTATGTAAAAGCATTCCTACTTCATTTAAACACGAGTTAATTGCCAAAAACAGTTCTCTATCCTTTTTGTCATAGTCCTTAACCCTATAGACAACAGTTAGATACGATGTACTAATCGTCTTGTCGGAATACTCTATATATTTTGGTACATTGTCAAAATTGATGGAGTAACTGTAGTCTGTATCACACTTATGTATTCTAAAAGGAAAATATTTTTTTACGAGTGCTAAATCCTTTTTTCTATAATCACCCATGAGATTACACCCGACAAAACAATCCTCAATTAAGTAGGAATGCATATCTATAATATCTTTATCAGTGAAGCTATTAACAAAATCAGCATATTCTTTCTTAGAATCGAAATATTCAGTAAGCACAGCTTCTGAGTCCTTATAGACACTCTTTCTAAATTTATTCGAAGCTTTAATAGTTGGATATGACAAGTCTGAACCCATTATATCGATTTTTTCTTCGCGCACTTGTTTTAAGGCTTTACTATTTAATAAGCTGTTTGTTTTGTTGATATTGTAAAATAAGTCGTGAACGAAGTGTAATGCTCTATCTAAGTATTCTTCTTTTATTTTAGTAGGATCGACAAAGATAATTAATAATTCTACGAATAACTTTTTTCCCTTATTGTAATTATACATCTTTGTACGTATGCCATAGTTTTCTCTAAATTCTTTATCTAAGGCTTCCTTGGTTTTGTACTTCTTATTAGTTTCTAAAAGATAATCCAATAACAAGTCGACTAGTACAGCATTTCTTCTCGTATAATCCATCTCAAACATGAATGAGGCTAAAAAGGAAGTATATTTATTGGTTTTATACATCCTCGCTTTATATCCATTCATATCAACTAAATTTATTTTCATTTACATCACTCTTTTAAACATTTTTTCTATTTCGTATTTGGTAAACTTTATTATGGTTGGTCTTCCGTGTGGGCAGTTATATGGGTTATCACATAAAACTAGTTCATTAAGCAGAAATTCTGCCTCGTCCAAAGTAATTCTAGAATTCCCCTTAATCGATGCTTTGCACGCGATTGTTGCAGCAACTTTATCGTTAAACTTAAGAGGGTCAAAGTGGGTTTCCTCTTCGATTATTGTATCTATTATTGCTTTGATCGTATCATACTCTTTGTCCTTTTTTACCCAAGAAGGATGTGCACTTATCTTATAAGTATTTAACCCAAATTCATCTATTTCAAAGCCCATATCTCTAATTAAACTCAAATTGTTATTGATTACTTCGAATTCGCTTTTAGATAGTTCTATAGTAATAGGTACTAACAATGCCATAATATTGTGTGTTATTATTCCCTTTAATACTTTTTCATAGTTAATTCTTTCCTGAGCAGCGTGCTGATCGATTAAGAATATTCCTTCATTATTTTCTGCGATAATGTATGTACCTAGTGCAATACCGACAGGATACAATTCAAGTTTTTTAATGTCTGCATTTTTATTGTTAGAAGAAAATTCCATAGTTACTTGTTCATCTTTTTTTTCTTCAAAAGTTGACTTTGAGTAACTAACTTTCTCTTCACTTGTAAATAAACTGGCAGGTAGCCTATTAATTATCTCTTCATCGCAATTTGCATCTTCTTCATCGTTCTCACTCGTAGAAACAGCTTTCGGTATCAATATAGAGGCATATAGCGCATCTTTTATCGCTCTTATTAACACTTTAGATAACTCGTCCATCTTTGATATTTTAACATCTTGTTTTGTTGGATGAATATTTACATCTACTAAAGTCGGATCTGTTTCAATATTGATGATGACTACTGGATATAAATTATCAGGTTTATATGTAGCATAAGCCTCGTTTATCATTTTGTTAATGTCCATATTTTTAATAACTCTACCATTGATGAATGTCGTCATGTGATTTCTATTACTTCTCAATATAGATGGTTTACCTATATAACCGTTAATAGAAAAGTCATCATTGAAAGCCTTTATTGCTAACATGTTTCTACTGATATCTAAACCATATATTTCGTGTATGGTTTTTAGCAAATCTCCACTACCACTAGTAGAAAAATTTTTGGTGTCATTATTAACTAGTGTAAATGATATTTCAGGTTTAGATAGCGCTAGCTTTTCTAGAAACAAAACCACGCTTGCAAGTTCTGAGTTTTCACTTTTCAAAAACTTTAGTCTTGCAGGTGTATTATAAAAGAGGTTTGATACAGTTATAGAAGTACCAACTCTAAAAGGCGCTACAGAAATATCTAAAACTTCCCCACCTTTAATATGGATAGAACTACTTTCTTTGCCATCACAGGTTTCTAGCCTTACATCACTTACCGAAGCGATGGACGGAAGAGCTTCACCTCTAAAGCCTAGAGAGTTTATAAAATATAGATCATCTTCTTTATAAATCTTACTTGTTGCATGCCTTTGAAAGCAATTTTTGGCATCGACACTATCCATTCCTATTCCATCATCTATAACGGCGATACTTTTTTTTCCAGAATCTACTAATTCAACTTTGATATTTTTACTCTTAGCATCTATCGAATTTTCGACTAATTCTTTTACGACACTAGAAACCTTTTCGACGATTTCTCCTGCGGCAATCTTATTGGCAAGATTTTCCCCCATTACTTTGATTTTACTCATAAACTCCACCTACTATACTTGGTCGAATATTTATGTATTTCATAAGATCTTGAGGTATAGTTATTTCTATTTCATCGGTAGTTTTAATAAAACCAAGCCCGCATATGACAATATCAGAATTGGCACTAACTTTGAAAGTCATACCGATAATTTGTTTATCGTAAAGTCTTTTGATTTCTAAGTTTTTACTAAAATAGAAAACTATACTAGACTTATTGGATACTCTAATATTGAATAGATTAGATATCTTATAAGTACACGATTCCTTATTTTGATATGTAATAGGCTTAATCTCAGTAAGAATATTTGAATCTTTACGTAATTCAAAGTTATCTACCACAAATCCAGGAGAATCGATTATTGTCATTTTATCAAGTTGTACCCTTAGAAAATCCATCGTAGTGTTTTCCTTATAACTAGTTGCAATTCTCTTTCTTTTAGAGTCATACTTATCCATTATTGCATTGATAAGGGTGGATTTACCAGCATTGGTAAGGCCTGTAAAATATATTTCGTCTTTACCGTATAAACTCTTTATAAAAGTATTTAGATTATTCTTGTTGCTAGTAAAAATTATGTCTTCTTTTATTTTATATATTTTTCTTAAGTAAGCCCTAATTTGATCGAATGATACATTCTTAGGTATTATATCGCTCTTGCTAACGACTAGAGTTTTTTCTACCTTGATGGATTTAAATATGTTTATCACGTCATCGAATATATCTATGAAGTCTACTAAAAATACGACATACTTTGCATTTTTATTTAACGTAGAAACTATATCCTTAGTACTCTTTGGTTCAGTGTTTTTTTCATATTCTCCATAGTGTATCATCTTATAACAGCGCTCACAATACTCGCTCGTATCTATTTTTTCTTCTCTAATATAGCCCATTTTTCCAGGGGTTGTACACTGCATTTTTGCTCCACAACCAAAACATACCTTACTCATAGTATTTCCCCCTTTCAAATACACCTTTTCTCGTAAAGTGCTTTATTATTAGTCTTTCAAAAAATCTATTGATTTTAGTTTTCTTAAAGTCATTTGTACTTATCGGATTAACTAAGATACTAAACATTCCCATCCTATTAGCACCAAATATGTCAGTGATTAACTGGTCTCCTACACATGCAACTTCTTCAGGTTTGACATTATATAAACTCAATATCTTTTTATATTTGCTTTTAAATGGTTTTTTAGATGAGCAAGCTGCATCTACAACCAATCCCTCTTTAAATGGTCCAACCCTTTTTTTACCACTATTACTCATAATCACAGGTTTAATACCAATAAGCTTTATATCGCTAATTAAGTCTTTGAGCTTTTTAGTTGGTTCCGTTTCGCTCACAGGAATTATAGTGTTATCTAAATCGAATAATATAATTTTAACTCCTGCATTTTTTAGAGCTTCATAATCGATCGAATAAACACTTTTTTGATAAATATCCGGTAAAAATATATACATAGTATCACTCTTTTTCTTAAAAATAATTATATCATAGTTATTTTTTTACCTCAATAAAACCAAACAAAAAATTCACATTAAGTGAATTATTTTTGCTTCTTAAGTAAGTCGCGAATTTCTTCTAATAGAACGATTTGCTCATCTTTTTTAGCTTCTTCCTTAACTTCTTCTTTCTTCCTCTTTTTAGTTAAAGCAGTGAAGACTTTAAGAAGCATGAATAGAACAAATGCCATTATTAGAAAGTTAATAACGCTAGTTACGAAATGTCCCCAATTTAAATATTGGCCACCATATATTTTGATGCGTCCAGCGATTTCAGCACCACCTATGCCGTTTATCAATGGATTGATGAAATCATCAGTCAAAGCAGTTATCAATCCTGCAAAAGCAGTACCTATAATGACACCAACTGCCATATCCATGACATTTCCTCTTAAGACAAATGCCTTAAAATCTCCCAATAGTTCTTTTACTTTTTTCTTCATAATTCTAGTTCCTTTCTAACCTTATTCTAGCACATTTAAAATGTAGAGTCACTAATTAAATGCAAGTTCTACATCTAAATCTTCATCTTTATAGGCTATATACAAAAATATGATGCCACTTATAAAGATTAAGAATGATGCGATAAAGGAAAGAGTTACTAATAATTTCTTTTTGTCAGTATCACTTTGTTTTAGTGATTTTACTCCATTATAAGCATCTATCAAGAAGTATCCATAGACTATTACGAGTATCGAAAAGATGACTATGATAATTTCCCTATATTTTTTCTTATCTTCCTCATTTTTATAAAGTATATATTTTTTCTCATAGTCATTCGATATAAAACTAAAAAGAATAATACCTAAATATATTACCCATATAAAATCTTCAATCGCTATTTCTTTTAGTCTAGAATCACTTTCACTATTCATCATACTAAAATATATTATTTATGCAAAATAAAAACGACTATTAGTCGCCTTTATTTAAGTACTTATGAGTTAATGCTGCTAAAAGTGAACCAACCATAGGTGCAACTATGAATACCCATACCTGTTCTAAAGATTTACCACCAGCTAAAATGGCAGGTGCTAAACTTCTTGCGGGATTGACAGATGTACCAGTTAGTCTTATTCCTAATAGATGCACAAATGCCAAAGTTAATCCGATGACAATACCAGATACACTTGCATATTTTTCATCGCTAGTAACACCTAATATAGTATAGATGAATACGAACGTTAAGATGACTTCTACTAGCAATGCACCTAATAGAGATATGCCAGTACTAGATAACTCTAAGAAACCGTTTGTACCTAATGCATCCTTACCAATTCTAGCACCTAGTATTAGATACAATAGAAGACTACCTGCTAATGCACCTAGTACTTGAGCTAAAAC
>CAMOYI010000039.1 GCA_946629885.1 uncultured Mycoplasmatota bacterium
ACTATCACATCACTTGCCTTTTTCGGAGTTAGTCGATGCGGATTAAACAGTTCTTCTGATTTTTGTACTTCAGTATTTTTATCGAGAATGTCTAGTACACTCTTTGCAGTATATTTTAAAGATCCCAAAAAAACTTTAATCTCATCAAAATCACTAACCTTCAGCTCTTTACATATTTTTTTTATGTTCTCTTCGCTTAACAATTCATTGATACTTTCTTTACGTTTTCTTAGCTCTTTTTGAAGTAAGCATTCTCCTTTTTCTATCAATTCTTCTCTATCTTGCCTATTTAGATATGCCTTTATTATCGATTTGGCTTTTGAAGTTTTAACTATGTCTAGCCATTCTTTTTTAGGAGTACTATTTGGATTTGTAATTATCTTTACAATGTCATCTGTATTAAGAACACTATCAATAGGTACCATTTGATCATTTACGATTGCGCCTGATATGGTATTGCCTATGTTAGTATGAATTCTGTATGCAAAGTCAATAGGCGTCGATCCCTCTGGTAATTCGATTATGTCTCCCTTTGGAGTAAGAACATATATCATTTTGTCGACAAATAATTCGTTGAACTCATTAATAGCTGTTGCAACGTCATCATTTATTTCCATAGATTCTCTAAACAATTCCAACTTTTGTTCCATTAGTGATTGAATTGCGAGTGAACCATGTTCTTTATATGACCAGTGAGAAGCAATACCACATTCAGCGATTTCATCCATTTCTTCAGTTCTAATCTGTATTTCGAAGATATTTCCGTTTGGACCTATTACTCCAGTATGTATACTTTGATACATGTTTTCCTTTGGATGAGCGATATAATCTTTAAATCTCTTTGGAATAGGTCTATATTTTGCATGTATTAATCCAATTGCCAGATAACAATCAGATTCTTTTTCAACAATAATTCTAAGTGCTAAAACATCATATATTTGATTGAAGCTTTTTCCTTTACTCATCTTTTCGTATAAACTATATATGCTCTTAACTCTTCCTTTAATACGACATTTGATCGAGTGATCACTCATAAGCTCACTCAATTCATCTTTCATTTCATCTAAATATGCACTTAAATTGTCTTTGGTTTCATTTAAATCTTCTTCAATTTCTCGATAGGCTTCTTCATTCAAATATTTTAGACATAAATCTTCTAGCTCGCTCTTAATATAGTTAATTCCGAGTCTATGTGCGATTGGGATAAGTACGCTTTGTGTCTCAATGCATTTTTCCTTTTGAGCTTGGTCCTTTACTGTGTATACATATCTTAGGTTATCTAGTCTACCTGAAAGTTTGATGATAATTACTCTAACGTCACTACTCAAACCTACTAACACTTTTCTTAGGTATGTTGCACTTAATTCATCGGGATTTAATAGTCTCAAACTGTTTATTTTTTGTAAGTTTTCCACAAGTAGAGCGACATTTTCTCCAAATTCTTCTTCTATCATTTCTACAGTTATCTTTTCATTTAAAGAAACTAACCAATGAATTAACCCTGCAATTACTGTAATATAATCACTATGAAGTTCGGTTAAAATAATGGCCGTTCTAAGAGCATGAATTACATATTCGCTTCCATCGTAATGTTTAATTCCGTCATAATGCAGAATTGAAAAATCTATAGCTTTATCTATTAAGTCTAATTCTTCTTGACTTTCTATATATTTAGCTACAGAATTCCTAAGTAAGTCTTTTAATTCGTCGATGTCTTTCATCAATTGTGTTGCTCCTTTTCAATAATATATTTTGATAATTCATCAATGGTAACAGTCATGATATCGTTGACCATATCTGCTAGTGTCAAATTAGTAGCTTTAATCCATTTTATAGTACTTAAATATGACCATATATCTTTTTCGCAGATGGAATCCATACCATAATTAGTAAGTTCTTTTTTCTTACTCTTTAAAGCAGGCGTTAATCTCTTATACAATTCTTCAATACTATTAAAACCATCCATAAGATTCACCTATATAATATTATCACATAGAAAGTTATTTTTCCATATATTAGAATACTAATCACTTTCTTTCCATATAATTATGGTATGAAAAAAAGTATATTTTTTAAAAGTACGTTAATACTGATAATCGGTTCTCTTCTTACAAGAGGTTTGGGATTAATAATAAGAGTTGTTTTCACGCGTTCAATCGGAAATGATGGAATTAACCTATATAGTCTAATAATGCCGACTTATTCATTGATAATTTCAATTACTCAATTGGGATTACCTACAGCAATTAGTACTCTTGTTGCACGTGGTAATAAGCGCAGTAAAAGAATAATCACATCAGTACTACCAATCATAGTTATTTTAAATATTTTAATGGTTACTTTAATACTATTATCGAGTAAATATATCGCTGTAAATCTTTTAAATAATCGAGATGCTACTTACCCTATAATGGCTCTTTCTGTAATACTACCTTTCATATCTATTTCATCTATTTTGAGGGGATATTTTTTTGGTAAGCAGAAAATGGTTCCACATACCATATCAAATATAATAGAACAGATTGCTAGACTAGTTATTATTATATTGTTTTTGCCACTATTAGCTAAAAAAGGACCTGTATATGCCGTCAGTGGATTCATACTATTGAGTGCAATATCAGAATTCATATCTATCATAGTCTTCTTAGTGTATTTACCAAAAAATTTTACTATATCAAAAAGTGAATTCAAACCAGATTTAAATACCACAAAGGAAGTTTTAAACTTGTGTCTACCTACTATTAGTGGTAGGTTAATCGGGAATGTTGCATATTTTTTAGAACCTGTTATTCTTACGTATGTATTAAAAGTGACAGGATATCCTATTTCATTTATCCAAGGTGAATATGGGGTTTATAATGCATATAGTTTACCACTTTTAGTAATTCCTTCTTTTATTGTCCAGGCAATATCTACAGCACTCGTTCCAGAAATAAGTAAATCATACGAACGCAATGATAAGACAAATGTTATAAAGAGATTGAAACAATCTCTTTCAATTACCATAATAATTGGATCGATTACTAACGCTATAGTTTTTTTGTTCCCAGAGTTGTTTTTAAAAATAGTGTATAACACAAGTAAAGGAATAAACTATATAAAAGTATTAGCACCATTTTTCATCATTTACAATCTAGAAGGGCCACTTGCAAGTGTATTACAGGCAGTTGGCCAAACTAAAAAAGCTTTTAGATCCACTACTATTGGTGTACTCGTTAAGACAATATCTATAGCGAGTTTGAGTTTTTTAAATATCGGATTATATGGATTAGTAATAGGAGAAATACTCAATATACTAATTGTTGTTTTTCTTGATATTTTATATGTAAAAAAAGAAGTGTATTAGATTCAACTCGCATCTTTTACACTACTTATAATTTTTATTTGAGCATTCCAAGACTTATTTTTTACTTGCTCTATCGGAGTTTCTTCATCTAGCCAGAACCTTATCTCTTCTGTTATCGTAGTCCTTGCTCTTACTGTTCCCGTCCCTATTATTTTTGGAATTTGGAATCCATCTATTTCTTTTCCACTTTCCTGTTCGTTCACTTTTCCAATCTTGAAACCGGAGAACATAAACTTTATATATTGATTATCTATAGAAGTTGCTGGAACCATAGTGACAACTTGATATGACATGTCGTAAGTACAATTATTTGTCAATGAAAATTCATATGGCATTTGATACATTCCACTTATATCGTCCATAGGAAGTGCACCACTCATGTTTATAGACTGTCCATCAGTAAAGTCAACACTAAAACAAGTCGAGGCTATAGTATTATCATCATCTTGCCTATCGATTGCAAAAAAATGTGCATAGGTAACCGTGATTAGTGAAAGTACCACGATAGAAAAAAGTAGTAAAAGCTTTAACTTAAAGAAAGATTTACTCATTGTTATTACCTACCATTCAATAAAATTTTACCATTACGTATAATATTTTTCAATAAAAAGACTTTTACTGTCTGTAAAAGTCCCTAATATTAGCTCTTAAGTTCCCATCAAATTTTTTAGCTTTAATAGAAGCAATTTCAAATTTATATGGCGGATAAATTCTCTCTTTATCGTCGTCACTATTTCCAATATATGGTGTCTCTAGTATCTTTGGTACATGTTCTAATCTCTCATTATATATTACATCAATTAAATTGTCGAAACCTATTGTACCGATTCCTATTAGTTCATGTCTGTCTTTTCGCGAACCAATTGGATTTTTACTGTCGTTTATGTGGACAACTTGAATCTTATCAATACCTATAACTCTATCAAATTCGTCGAGATATTCATCAAATCTAGATATATCCACTCCGGAATCATTTAAGTGACAAGTATCTAAGCATACTCCTATTAATTCTGTCTTTTCTACACCGTCGATTATAGTCTTTAACTCTTGCATGTTTGAGCCTACTTCGCTTCCCTTTCCTGCCATAGTTTCTAATGCGACAATGACATCTTCATCATCTTCTAAAGCTATATTTAGAGCATAAGTTATATTTTTTAGTGCATCATCTATATTTATGCCGACAGAACTTCCTGGATGCAACACCAAACGTTTAACTCCCAATTCATGACATCTTTTAATCTCTTTTTTTAAAAAATCTATTGCAAATTCATATTTACTTACATCTTTGTTATTGGCAAGATTTATGATGTAAGGCGCATGGCATACTACGTTTTCTATGGATATTTTACCGTCCATGAGCTTCAATGCTTCTCCATTGATATCAGTATTAACCGCACTTCTAATTGTATTTTGAGGAGCTCCTGTATAAAACATGAATGTATTTGCTCCATATGATAATGATTGTTCTACACACCCCTTTAACTGATCTTTTCCAAAGCTTACATGACTCCCGATTAATAACATACTATCACCTATAAAAATATTAGATTACTTATTAAAAAAAGTCAAATAAAAAACATCTAACGATGTTTTTATCTACCTATAGTACAAGTATTGTCAGTCTCGTTAAAAGTTATTTGTTGATGGTCACTATCAATAGCTTCGACATTATCAGTCGTTTTTAGCTCACTGTCTTTTTTTCCATCGACATAGAATGAACCGTTGAACATATATATTTTATATTTTTCGTTGCCTTCCTCTGATGAATCATATACTACGCAAGCATAGTAATCATTATCGTTTGTTCCTAAACTAAATCCCTTAGTAGCGTGATTATAAATTGCTTTCTTAGTTATATTGCGATCTAACTTTTCAGCCTCGATAAATTCTTGCCCCAAAGTAAGTACCTTTCTAGCATAAGTTGCAAATGTTTTCTTTTGAGCTTTTTCAGATGTATTTAATACTGCAGGGATTGCAAATACAAGTATAAGAGCTAACACGATAATAACAGCTAACAACTCAATCAATGTAAAACCTTTTTTATTTCCTTTCATTTTAATTCCTCCTTTACTTTCTAAAAAAATTATAAACTGGTTTTGAATAAAAGTCAACTTTATTGTTCTTTTTTACTCATCAAATGTGTATAGTATTCATATCTTTTTTTAGCAGCATTTTTGTTTAATTCTAGTAATTCCTCAGCAAGAAGAGGATTTTTAATTTTAAGAGCGTTATATCTCACTTCGCCTTGAAGAAAATCGTCATACTTTTCATAATCTGGTTCTTTGGAGTCTACTGTCAAGTTTACTCCGTCATATCTCATGAGCATTGTATATCCACAATCGACTGCTAATTTTTGCTCGTTCATCGCACATCCCATTCCTTTTTTTATTCCTTGCTCTATACATGGAGAGTATGCAATTATTATCGAAGGGCCTTTGTGTTCTTCCGCTTCTTTAAATGCCTTAATCGTTTGCATCATATTTGCGCCCATGCTAATGCTTGCAACATAACAATTAGGATAACTCATTGCTATTTTAAATAAATCCTTTTTATCGGTCTTTTTACCAGAACTGGC
>CAMOYI010000040.1 GCA_946629885.1 uncultured Mycoplasmatota bacterium
CCAAAGAAAAAAGATTATTACTATTAAAACTATTGGATATAGAAGAGGGTAGTGACAAAACTTTATCTAGAATAAAGATCACTCCTGATTATATTATGGAAGTTGAAGGTAGGCTAAACCAAAACATAAAAGAGACATATGAAATAGAAGGTAGTGCTGAATTAAAAAAACTACCAAAATCAGATCAACAGTTGTACTCAGATATAGCGTACTTAATAAAAGATAAATTAACAGAAGGGTACAAACACGACGAAACTATTGCATCACTTACATATATTTATCATATCTTGCAGTGCATAGATAATGTTGAGGAAGTTAAATTTTTCTTGGCATATATTAGTAAATTGACATGTTTCGCCCAACCTAATGAATTTAAATATAACGAAGATAAGCAGTTTATTTTTGAAGGAATAATTCACTCTGCTATGTCTCTTTATACCAATGGAGGGGCTAATAAAACAAAAGTCATTGAAGCTCGCTCAAGATTTGTACAGGAAATTGAAAGAAAAAAAGAAGAAGTTTTATCGAGAACTGAACAATTAAATCTAATACAGTTACAAGCCCTTAGAGAACTTGGATATACTAAGTTTACTAATGAAAACCAAGCCGAAGTTATTGAAAAAATTGCAGAAATTGAATGTAGACGTGTCTAAAGGAAACTTTAGACTTTTTTATTGCGATACAAAATAATATATTGTATAATTATATTTAGATATAGTAAATAATTATAGTAGATGTCAGTTATGCTTGATGTGGCCTCGAGATTAGTAGTTCTCAATCGATTTATCTCAAAAAGCTTAACTTCACATAATCAATATTATGTTAACTTCCTGGATGGTGATTATTTTATGAACTTCTTTCAGATTATAGATGGTAATATATCTAATTTTGATGCTATCATTTCATTTATAGACTTTACTGATGATATACCTACTCTCGTAGATCTATTAAAAGAACTAAATGCATATGAGAATGTTAATATTTTTCAAAAAAGATCAATTTTAAATTACATTAAAGATCGTATATCGGTTATTCAGGAAGCTCAAAGACAATCAGATGATAGTATATCTAATTCAAATACATCTGGCTATGGAGGCAAGGTAAAATCTTTACTACCTGCTGGTCAAAGGCCCCGTTCACGTGAGTACATCCCTACCGAAGATGGTGATAGGGGATATATTGGTCAAAAAGCAGCTTTTATCGCCACTATCCTTCTTCCAGCCGGTATCCGACTAACTGTAGTAATGTATGCCCTACTTGCCTATGCTCAAATCATAAAATAATATTTAATAAAACAAGAATACTCCCCACTATTAAACCAGCATATACTGGTTTTTTTAATTGATACGATAAAGCTTCTGGTAATATTTTTTCAATAGAAATACTAGTCATGATTCCAGATACGAGAATTAACATATACCCTATTATTTCGTTTGTAATATAATCTTTAAGTAATAGAAAAGTCAGTATTGCTCCAATCGGTTCTGCAATGGAGGAAAGGAATGTTTTCCCTATTGCTTTCCACTTATTCCCAGTCGCATAATATATAGGTACTGCAATACTTATACCTTCTGGTATATTATGTAACGCTATTGCTATACAAATTGATAAACCTAATTTAAAGCTCTTATAGGTTGCCATAAATGTTAGTATGCCCTCTGGTAAGTTATGCATTATTAGTGCAATAAAAGATAGTATTCCTACTTTATATAGACTACTCCCCTTCTCTTTTAGTACATTCTTACATAACAAATATGATACACTAGATCCAAATATAAATATAACTATTATTATGATTAGTGAATACATCGTTTTAATGTTTTTTAAGCAATTCATCGCTTCTGGAATTAAGTCAAAAACACTTAATCCGAGCATTACACTCATAGATAATGATAGGCTGAAAGTTATAAATTTGTTTACATTTTTAACTGGAATAAAAATAAATAAGCTACCGAGCATAGTAGAAAGCCCAGCTATAGTAGATAAAAAAAGAGCATAAAATAATTTCATATTCATCAGATTATTTTATGCTTAGAAAACGCAAATTATTTCTCCTATAGTGTTTTGAAGGCAATATTATGTTCATCCCAGCTTCTATCATACTCATATTTTCTCTCTTAAATAGGAGTCGCAGTACTATTAATTTCCTTATTATATTGATTATATAATTCGATTAATCTTCTTTGTCTATGAAGATATAAAGATTCTATCAACGTAATAACATTTTCTGGAAAGTTGGCAAAATATTTTTCTTTTAAAAATCCAAAAGGCGTATTAGCTATTCTCTCAATGACAGTCTTATCAATTAAATCAGTAAAGATAATGTTTAATATAGTTTCCCAAGTAATGTCTGACCAAAGAGGTTCCCTAAGTGAAAAGAGAGCATCGCTATTGTCTTTAAGTAGTCTATTAAATTCTTGATTAATTGAATCAGTGCTAACTATAAAAGAGCCATCTGAAAGTTTATTTGATTCTTCAGCCCATTTTTCCATATCGTCGGCTGGAAAATAATAGTAGTCACTTGCTAAATCTGTCAAAAACAAAGAATTAAAAATAGAAGATATATCCATGTATGGTATTAAATGTATTTCACCATCTTGTTCATACATCTTTATATTTTTGCCGTCCCTATCAAAGTCAGATATAAAATATGCTAAAAGTAACTGTTGCAAGTACTCATCATATACATCGCCGAAATAGTCTTTTATATGATTAATTAAACCAAGTACATCATCATTAAATTCAGTAAATTCTAATATTCTATAGCCCGGAAAATTTACATCATAATCAGCTGATTCTAAATGATAATCTTTCGTTAATGTATAGTTGATCGCAGGAATTCCAAATTCACGTGATAACGCTTTAAAATATACTAGTAAATACCTATATATGATACGTCTATCTAATTGTGATCTATATATTTTACTATTCAACATTTTATTCACCACACTACCACCTATAATGATACAAAATATTATTTAAAAAAACAATATAATACGTAATTTGTTATAAATTCCACATATTGCCAGCATTTATTTATCCAATTTAACCATACTATAATTAAGGAGGTTAATTATGAATAATAAAGCCAAAAATCAAGCACGTACTAACGCAAGAAGTAATAGTTGCAATAATAATGCTAGAACTTCTTCAAATAGTTCTAGAAGTAATGCGCGTGCTAATGCAAGAAAAAGTTCTAACTCTAATTCAAATAGAGCTAGCGAAGAATAAGAAAGACGACATAATGTCTTTCTTTTTTAATTATCTCTTGGATTTAAGTCATTATAGTCTTTTTTGAGTGTTTCATTAGCTATGTGAGTATATATTTCAGTTGTTGCAACATCAGAATGCCCTAATAGCTCCTGAATAAACCTTATGTCTGCACCATTTTGTAATAAGTGTGTTGCAAATGAATGCCTTAAAGTATGTGGACTGATATCTTTTTTAATTCCTATTTCACTAGCGCGTTTTTTAATCATTAAAAATACAGCCTGCCGTGTCAATTGTTTACCGTGATTATTTAAGAATATATAGTCTGACTGTACAGTTTTAATCATTGTAGGCCTAATCTCTTCAATATATTTTTTTAAATAATCGCAGGTAATATCATTCATCGGTACAATCCGCTCTTTAGACCCCTTCCCCATTACTTTGATTAAAGCATCATCTATACTTATGTTTTCAAACTTTAAAGTGACTAGCTCAGTGATTCTAAGTCCAGTACTATAAAGTAGCTCTAGTATGCATCTGTTTCTAAAAGTAAAGGCGTCGTGAGGCTCAAAATCTAATAATTTATCGACCTCTTCGATAGTCAATACTTCTGGTAAATATTTTCCTATCTTTGGACTAGTTATATTATCCATAGGATTAGATTTTATTATGTTTTTTTGTATCAAAAAATCATAGAATGCCCGTAGAGCACTCATGGATCTAGCTAGTGTTTTTTCGCTTTTAAAGTCCATAGTCTTAAAATATGAGCGTAAATCGCTACTACTAGCCTTTTCTATTGTTTTATGCTTTAAATATTCCTGAAATAATGTGCAATCAGTTTCGTAAGATTTAACAGTATTTAAAGAATAATTTTTTACGTATGTAAGGTCTATCACAAAGTCATTAATATAATTCATAACTACTCCTAATATACTGTAATTATACCAAATCATCTGGCTTTTCGCCATCATTTGTTTTATAATAATTAAAGAGTGTGATAACTATGGAATTACTTGCAAATACATTAAGACCTACTAAATTAAAAGATATAATTGGTCAAGACCATTTAATTGGTCAAGATGCTGTCATGTCTAATTTGGTTAAAAATAAACGTCTTTTTTCTATGATACTATGGGGTAAACCTGGGACTGGAAAGACTAGTATTGCAACTGCGATTGTTAATGAACTTAAAATGCCTTATAGGATGCTTAACGCTACGATCAACAATAAAACTGACTTCGATATCGTCATAGAAGAAGCCAAGATGGAAGGTCAAATGATTTTGATAATGGATGAGATACATCGCTTGAATAAAGATAAACAAGACCTACTTTTACCTCATATCGAAAGCGGATTAATAACGCTTATCGGTCTTACTACATCTAATCCATATTACTCGATAAATCCAGCGATCAGAAGTCGCGTACAAATATTTGAATTGAAAGACTTAACCAGTCAAGATATAAAAAAAGGATTAAAACGCGCCATAAAGAATTTAGATAATATAAAAATTAAGGATGACGTGTTAGAATATATTGCAGAGTTGTCAAATGGAGACTTTAGAAATGCTCTAAATACGCTAGAAATGTCATACTACTCTTCTAGTGATTATAATATAACATTAGATAACGTCAAAAAGATAAACAATAAACCAGTATTATACACGGATAAAAACGGCAATGGACATTATGAATTGTTGAGTGCTCTACAAAAATCAATTCGAGGTAGTGATGTAAATGCAGCAATATACTATTTAGCATTACTTCTGGAAATTGGAGACCTAGATAGCATTTTTAGAAGACTTTCTGTAATCGCTTACGAAGACATTGGACTTGCAAATCCGGGTATTGGTCCTAAAGTTCATGCCGCTATAGAAGCAGTTAAACTGGTAGGACTCCCAGAGGGAAGAATACCACTATCAGTAATAGTCACAGAAATGGCTTTGTCACCAAAATCGAATAGTGCTTACATGGCACTAGCAAGTGCAACAGAAGATATAAAAAAGGGACTGATTGGAGATATACCTGAAGTAATTAAGGGGCACTCGAAGGAGTATAAATATCCTCACGATTACCCAAAATATTGGGTTAAACAGCAATATCTACCAGACAATCTTATCGATAGAGTCTATTACCATGCTAAAAACAATAAATATGAAGAAAGCTTGGCAAAGATAGATAGAGAAAGAAAAAATTAAAAAACACTAATCGCTATTCCTGATTAGTGTTTTCTTCTTTAATATAATCTTCATTTATAGATTCATCAATATCTTTTAATACATCATCATTTATATCATCTTCATAGATTTCTTGATAGTCGTCGAAATCATCCGATACGTTGACTCTCATTTTAGTATCACCAATAATTTCGACACCTAATTCTTTTCTTACGGTAAATGTAATGTCGGTTCCATTGATACTTACATCGACAACATTTGGGTCAGACAAGGAGTTCACTATTATCTCTTTAGAACTTGTCAAGTTAGTATTCGTTGTTATTGGTACGTTCATTCTGTCACTGTATGTAAAAGTATCACTGCATACATCAGTTTTACTGTCTGCGTCATATGAATACCAAACATTTACATCATATTTTCCATCTACATAAACGTCATTATTCACGCTTTTCCCATTAAATGAATGATTTATTATCCAACAACCTAAAACAGTGTCAGGTTTATTATTTGGCTTAATTGTATGAGTACTAGTAGTAACTCTTTTCCCCTTCCCTATGACAGCTTTAGTCACTATTTCTTTAAAATATGCCATTTTCATTCCTCCTATCATAAGATATGCACCTGCCCAAAAATAGTGAGTAAGTATTGATATAATTTTTTAATATTGATAAAATATTGTATGAGGTGTAAGAATGGAAAAAGACATATTTTGTAAGATAATTGATGGGGAATTAGATTCTCGAGTTTGTTATGAAGATGAAGAAGTTAAATGTATAATGGATGTAACACCAGTATATCCTGGACATAACCTAATTATACCGAAAAAACATATCGAAACTATACTAGATATGGATGGAGAAACGTTAGCCAAAATACATAGTGTTGCTCAAACGATGATTAAGAGAATGGAAGAAAAATTGCCAAATATTACAGGAGTTAAAGTTGTAGTCAACTATGGAAGTGAGCAAGCGATAAAACATTATCACATGCATCTCATACCATTTTACAGTGAAAAACCTACTTTAACACAAGAACAAATTTGCAATATGCTTAAGGTATAAATAAGGATATCTTAAAAAATAGACTGAGTAACGAAATGATCAAAGACATTATACATTATAATAATACGAGTGAATTTGAATTGCCTAAAGTGCTATATGATTTAATTTCCAAATAAAAAAGCCAAATGGCTTTTTTATTTTATGGAATTTAAGAAATCCTTACTCTTTAAATATAAACCAGTAAATCTATCATAGTAATCCGTCAATATTTTATTTATATTGTTTGCTACTTCACTACTTACTTTCAAATCACTTATAGTATCAATTTCGACATAGTAGTACATTCTAAACATTTTAATAGTTTTAACATCATATAGTTCTTCAGTAGTTCTACAGTTTTTACAAAGGTATCCGCCAGCATCTCCATTTATAGTAACGATATCGCTTGTATTACCACATTTGATACATCTATTTAAATCGATACCAACACCTAAATAATCTAGCATCTTTAATTCTAAAATATTTGTCATTATCATTGGATCAAGTCCATTTTCTATCTTTTTAATAGTGCTTATTAGAATATTATAGATTGAAGGATCACTGTTTTGTTTAGCGGTTTGTTGTGCTAGTTCAACTACATATGTTACATATCCTATCTTAACTATGTCTTTTTTGGTATTCATCAGTGGTTCTGTAACATCAGCTTGAATTAGAGTTGAAAGTTTACCTTCGTGATAATAGACACTAAACACTCCAATAGTAAACTTTTCTGTAACGCTTCTAAGCTTACTCTTCATGCTCTTGGCACCTTTGGCCATTACACCTATTATACCGAAATCTTTAGTTAAAATATTTAATATTTTACTAGTTTCACCATACGGTGTAACACTGACAATAATTCCTTCAAACTCCTTAATCATCTAAACCACTTCCATGCTGTTACTTCTTTTTTATAATGCGTTTATACTCTAAATAATCTTCTATTTTTCCTGAGATTTTAAACTTATTCCATGCCTCTTCGCTTGTCATATAATTTCCCCTTTTCTATTATTATATTGGAGAAATTATAAATTAATTATTCATTTGTCTTAGAAAATCCCAAATCTTTTAAATGGGCTTCTTTATCACGCCACTTAGGTATTGTCTTGCAATATAGTTCTAAGTAAACTTTTTTACCAAACATATCTTCTATATCTTTTCTCGCCTGAGTCCCTATTTCCTTTAGCATCGAGCCACCTTTGCCTATAATGATCTTCTTTAGGGAGTCTCTATCGACAATTATATCGACGTACACTTCAACTATGTCACTCTTTACTTCGTAATGAGTAGTTACGCAAGTTACTGAGTGAGGTACTTCGTTATTTGTAAGGCGCAATATCTTTTCTCTTACTAATTCACTAATCATAAATTTAGGGCTAAGATTAGTTACTTGAGTCTTATCGTAATACACATTACTATCTGATAGATATGTTTTAACCACCTTTAAAAGTTCATCTACATTATCATCATTTAAAGCACTAATAGGTACAATATCGGAAAATTCGTACATATCATTATATGTGTTAATCTTATACAGTAGTTCCTCATCGCTAATTTTGTCTATTTTATTAATAACTAATATTACTGGAGCATCTGTATTTTTAAGCGTTCTAATTATAAATTCGTCTCCTGATCCAATTTTTTCACTTGCATCTACTAAGAATAATATGACATCCACATTTCTTAAAAAACTATATGACTCTCGATTCAAAAATCTTCCAAGTTTATTTTGAGGCTTGTGTATACCAGGAGTATCTATAAAAATTATTTGAGCTTCATCATCTGTATATATTCCGTCGATCGTATTTCTAGTAGTTCCTGCGACATCACTCGTAATGGCTACTTTGGCATCGACTATAGAATTTAACAATGTACTTTTCCCTGTATTAGGTCTACCTACTATGCTTGCAAAACCGCTCTTCATAAGTTCACTTCCTTATTACGTAATTCTATCATACACTCGACTAAATGTAAATTAGGATTACTTTGTCATCTCATTTTCATATAAGCTTTTATATTTCTTGTTCTTTTTTAATAATTCGCTGTGAGTACCAGTTGCAACGATTTTGCCATTATCTACAAGCATTATTCTATCTGCTCCTACAACTGTCGACAATCTGTGTGCGATAATCAAAATAGTATACTCACCTTTCATATTGTGTATTGCTTCTTGAATCTTTGCCTGTGTTTCATTATCAAGTGCACTTGTTGCTTCATCGAAAAGAATTATTTCGGTTTTCTGAATCAACGCTCTTGCAATAGCTAAGCGTTGACGCTGTCCTCCTGATAGGTTTACTCCTCCCTCTCCAACTATAGTATCGTACTTATCTGGCAGGGATTCTATAAAGTCGTCCAAGCATGCAGCTTTACATGCTTTTTTGATTTCTCTATCACTGACGTCCTCCTTAACCAATCGCATATTATCCTTTATACTGAGATTAAATATATAAGGATTTTGACTAATTATCGTGATATTTCCCCTAATAGAATCTTTATCGAGCTCATTAATGTCGACTCCATCAATTGTTATACTTCCAGATTCGATATCATACATCTTGCAAAGAAGAGAAAATATCGTACTCTTACCAGCTCCACTCTTTCCTACAAAAGCAACGGTCTCATTGGCATTTACTTTAAAGCTTAGATTATTTAAAACTTCATGTTCTTCATCACTATAAGAAAAAGTAACATTCTTAAATTCAAAGTTTCCATTTACTCGTTTTAAATGCTTTTCGCCAAAAGTTTCTTTTGAAAAAGCACTACTCTCTAATATTTCTCTAATTCTATCGGTAGATAAATTAAATTCTTTACTTCTTTCTAATAGATTACCTAAACAGTATATTAATGATGATACTCTACCAGAATAGTTAAATATAATTATTGCGCTTGCAACACTTAGTGATTTAATCGAAACTAAATATACCATGATTACAACTAAAGTATAATCGAAGAAATCGTGTACACAACCTCTTAATAAGTTATATTTTCTATTTATTGAGCTCATTTTGTAGCGAGCATTGTTTTGATCTAGTATTTTATCTTTCATAGCTTTGAGAAAAGAAGCCTCACTATTTAACATTTTAATATCTCTCGCGCCTCTTACCATTTCGCTTATAAATCCGGAAACTTTTTCACTCTTCTTTCTGAAATTTTTATCGAGTTCATTTCTCTTTTCCGTTCTAATTTTTTCTATAATATAGATGACTATTATCATTACTAAAAGATAGACAAACATTATTTTGTTTATGATGAATACTGCGATAAATACACCTATATTCGCGATAACATCAGTTAATATTTGTATCATGTAGGCAAAAACATCACTCATAGTACTAGTATCGCTATTTAGCCTTTGAATGAATACACCAGAGCTTTCATTATCCAAAGTCTTATTAGATAATTTTAGCATTTCTTTACCTAAATCATATTGTATTTTTACCATCGTTTCCCTATAAATGACTTGCATACACTTATTGTTCATATAATATACAACATTTCTGATATTCTCGACTAAATATACTAGTGTCATGATTAGTACGACTTGTAGAAGCTTATTCGATGTAAAGTTAACTATGACTTTTGCCATTAATATAGGAACGACTATACTAATAATTATACCTACAATTTCGCTTATGACGAATATTATAAGATTTTTCTTTTCATCTTTAGAATATTTCCAAGCAAATTTTAAATTATCGACTAGTTTTTTCATCTTACCACTTCCAACTATAAAGATTATACATAATATGGTTAATTATTGCAAATAAAAATCCCTATGGTAAGGGATTATGTGGTAAATTGACATGCGTTTGGGAAACAGGAGATTTTATTGTTTTTTCTGGCATACATACTTCCGGATATAAAATGCATGCTAATAAATCAAGTACTGTTTGTACATATCCAATATTCACATCCTGGTTTTGTTCACTGATATCGATTCCTAATATTTCTTGAATATTGTTCTTGTTTAGTATTGTAAAGAAACTTGGATAATTATTAATTGGTATATTTTCATATGTATACGTTCCTCTACTAGATTGAGCTGGATTTTTAATTATTAATATTCTATCTTTTAAGGCTGGAATATCAAGAGAAGATACATGTGATGTCCAGTTTTCTCCATTAGTAATTAACATAACGTTACAAGGAAAATCTCCTAAGAATTTTTCCCATGCTTCATTATCAGTATAACTACCACCATTTTCTTGAACATATCTCTTTGTTAGTTGTATAAGATCAGCACTTCCACTTTGAATTCTACCTAATTCTTTATCACCAAATCCTATAACTGGAGTATCACTATTCTCACAACACATATTGCCAGCTTCGATAAATGCGAGCCGACTAGGAGAACTCTTTTCACTTTGTAGACAGTCATATATTGTATCGCATGATTTTGCCCTAATGCGAATTAAACGGCCATTATAATTAAAGGAAAAACCAGTTTCATCTTCTGGAAATTCACTACTGTTATACTTTTCATTTATAGTGTACGGTTGAAATTCACTTGAATAAGTTTCTGGTAAATCCCTTAAAATACTATTTTGATTTAATAAAATATCCTTTAACATGCTCATGATACTTACTGCATTATGTTTTCTACTAAAATAAAATGTTATAATTTCTTCATTCATATTAATTTAACTCCGTCCGCGTTTAATTATAATATAATTAAATAAAAAAAGAAAGCCTATTCTTTCCTTGATCTATATTCTTCGATTGCCTTTACAATTCCCTTGTATGGAAGAGTTGCACAAGTCTTTCTATTGGCTTGCTTGTAAATCTCATCAAATACGTTAGCTTCATTAAGTATTTCAGAGTCATATTCTTTTTCATCTATCATGCACTCAAATGACTCGACAAAAGTAAGTGCATCATCGATCGATTTACCTATGAGTTCTTTGGTCATAATTGATGTACTTGCAGTGCTTATTGCGCATGCTTCACCATCAAACTTTATATCTTTAATAATGTTATTATCGATTAGTATCCATAGGTCGATATTATCAATACAAGACGAATTATTTGTATTTACTTTAATATATTCACTCGTTCCCTGTCCTTTATTCACGGGAGAATTATAGTTATCTAAAATAATTTCTCTTCTCAATTCTGGATCCATTATATCATTTCCTTCATTATTTTATCCTTATCGCTCAATAGTTCTACGAGCTTATCAATTTCGTCCTTTGTGTTATAGAAATATAGGCTAACTCTTACAGTATTCTTAACGCCTATTGTGTTTTTTAGCACCTTAGCACAGTGATTACCTGCACGTACACATATATTATACTTATTTAAGTATACTGCAACATCTTGCGCAAATATTCCATCGACATTAAACGATACAATTCCACTATCTGGTTCCGTATTAATAATATCTATGTGTTTTATTTTTTCTAGTTTTTCTATTAAGTATTTGCACAATTGCTGTTCAATACTGCAGATATTATTCATACCTATCATATTTAAATAGTCGATTGCACTTCCATATGCAATTACACCTGCGATATTTTGCGTTCCTGCTTCTAATCTAAGAGGTAGATCTTTGTAATATACTTCGTCAACACTATCGAAAGATTCATTCATTCCACCACCTGTATATAATGGATCAAATTCTTCTAGTAGTTCTTTCTTTCCGTAAAGTACTCCAACACCAGTAGGACCACACATTTTATGCGCAGAGAATGCAAGAAAATCTATATCCGTATCTTGCACATCAGTCTTTTTATGAGGTACGCTTTGAGCACCGTCTATTAACACAAATATTCCTCTTGCGTGAGCATATTCCGTTATTGCTTTGATATCCCTTATGTCACCAACCACATTTGTAATTTCTGCGATTGAGATAACTTTAGTCTTGTCAGTTATTTGTTTTTTAATATTGTTAAGCGTCAAGTGAAGTGTTTCATCTAAAGGTATCATATTAACTTTTATACCACTATTTTTAGATAGTTTATACCATGGAAGAATATTTGATGCGTGTTCTGAATTGGTTATTAATACTTCATCTCCAGGTTCTAAAATATTTGCAAAAAAACATTCCACAATCATATTTATAGACTCCGTCGTTCCCTTAGTAAATATGATTTCCTCCCTATATCTGGCATTGATAAAGTCCTTAATCTTATCCCTTACACCTTCATATGCCATATCGACCTTTAGACTAATATCGTAATCACCTCTATGTGCATTCGCAGAATACTCGCTATAGTATTTGTCCATTGCATCGATGACACATTTTGGTTTGAATGTTGTAGCACCATTATCAAAATAAATGATTCCAGTTCTTAACATAGGAAAATCTTCCTTATATTTCATAATTCACCTCCCCAAAAGTATATTTTTAATTCTTGCTTTTAACGATTCGTCCATTATAGATAGTATAAAGCCCTCTTCTATCAATTTAATAGCCTCATTTTTACTAATTCCTTTTGTCATTAAATAAAACAATTCTTCTTCGTCGATAGAACCTATACTGATACCGTGATTTGCTACTATTTCATTATTATTTACGATAAGGTTTGGTATGAGAGTATTACTCATATCAGATGTATTAATGACTTTGGCATATTCATTTATTGTCGAATCAATACAATTATCAGCTAGAGTACCATTTAAAGTAATAAGGACATCTGCTCCTTCATTTATACCCCTTATATTTACATCATTTAAAGAGTTATTACCATTGACTTGAGAATCGATATTTAATTTATATTCTTTTATTGCGATAAAACTTACGTTTAGCACTACTGAAGCATTATCGTACGACGAAATTTTAATGTTGTGTTCTATAGAATCGTCGAAGTTGAATAAATTCAATACAAGCTTTGTATTGTCTTTAACTTCGATATCTAGTTCCAAATTGTTAGAAATATTTATTGCGTTTAGAGTAGTATCATCGCTTACAACAAGTTTTGCAGGACTAGTATATCTTTCTAAATCAAAATTACCACTACTCAAGAGTATTTTATTCATCTCTTTACACCTCGTCTACTTCAAATGCCCTAGAAAAACCTTCTTTTTCAATCTTATTTGCAAGTGAAATATCGCCAGACTTAAAAATACTTCCATCTTTTAAAATATGGACACAATCTGGTTTAATATAATCTAGTATATTTACGTGGTGTGTAATTATTAAAATAGAAGCATGCTTCTCTTTTTTATATTTCATTAAGGATTCCGATAATTCTTTTAACGCATCTACATCTAAACCGCTGTCTAATTCGTCTAGTAATATAAGCTTTGGTCTGAGTTCATATAACTGTAAAAACTCGTTTTTTTTCTTTTCTCCTCCACTCATTCTTACATTGATTTCATGGTGAATATACGATTTATCGATTCCCAATTCCTCACATGCATTATTTAGTTCTTTATTAAATTCGAATATACTTTTCGATTCATTTTTCTCATGACTGACTGCTCTTAATAGCTCGGCATTAGTAACTCCAGGTATTTCGGTTGGAGACTGCATTAAGTAGAATATTCCCTCTCTACTTATTTCATCAGTCTTCATATTGCTTATAACTTTATCGTTAAATGAAATAGTACCTTTCGTAATCTTATAATCGGGATGAGACATGATTGCTTTACATATTGTACTTTTTCCAGCGCCATTTGGCCCCATTATTACATGTATTTCATCATCGCCAACTTCAAGGTTTAGCTTATTTAAAATCTTTTTATCTTCAACCTCAACACATAAATTATTAATCTTTAGCATGACTTCACCTACTTTTTGCTAGTTATATAGGCATAAATATAGTCTATTACTTCTAAGACAGAATAAATGCAAATAACTAATCCTAAAGCTGAAAGAATCAAATTAGATACAAATATTGTGTATAGACCGATAATGACAAGAATTAACCCCACAACCATACTAACTATATTTTTCTTTTCTTCTTTAAGCGTACTAATACCAATAACGATGGTATTAATTCCATTAATTATAATCCAAATACCTATTAATAGTCTCAAAATAAATTCTACGGTACTCGAGAAAAATATAAAAATTAATCCTAAAGCAATCATGATAAAACTATAGAACATGTCACCAGTGGTTCTATCCTGTCTTCTTGCATCTATTACATACTTAGAAATACCCAATGCTAGAAAAACTCCGCCGATAATATATGAAATAAATTCTACTATACCTCCAGGATTTAAAAATAGAATAAGTCCAATCGCAAGAAAAACAATATGTGGTATAACATTTCTCTTTGTTTCATAACTTTTTATTATAATTTGTTGCATAACTTCACTTCCCTAAATGTATTTTATCAAGTTTTTTAGTTATTTTAAAGTCTTAGTTTATCTATCTGAGTTTGTATGTTTTCACTATTCCAAATGAATGAGCCTGATACTACTATATCAGGTTGCTTTTCGTATACCTTTCTCATAGTTACATCATTTACTCCACCATCGACGATTATATCAAAATGAAGTTTTTCACTTTCTCGAATGCTTTTTAATTCGTCTATCTTGTCAAGTACACTTTCTATCATCGGTTGTCCACTCTTGCCTGGAATAATGCTTAAAATTAATACTGCATCTAGTAATGGCAAATAATCTCTAATTGAACTTACACTCGTTTCACTCTTTAAGGCAAGTCCACACTTGATTCCTTTAGACTTAATATAGTTTAGTAATTCTTTGATATCAGCATCTAATTCCACATTGAAAATTATTTCATCAGCCTTTAAAGATGCAAAATATGATATATATTCAAA
>CAMOYI010000041.1 GCA_946629885.1 uncultured Mycoplasmatota bacterium
TCAATACGAGAGTGAAGTTATATATCATAAGTTGGAAGCTAAACTAAATGAACAGGGTGTAATTTTTTTAAGTACGGACGATGCTTTAAGATATTATCCTGAGTTATTTTATAAATATTTTAATAGTTTAGTTAAATACGACGAGAATAAATTTACTGCTTTGAATGGTGCTTTATGGAGTGGTGGATCTTTCATATATATACCTCCTAAAGTTAAGTTAGATAGACCACTTCAGTCGTACTTTAGAATCGATTCTATGGCGCTCGGTCAATTTGAACGAACCATTATAATCGTAGATGATGAAGCTGAATTATCCTATATTGAAGGATGTACTGCGATGAGTTACTCAGTCAATTCACTTCACGCTGGTGTCGTAGAGATATTTGTAGGTAAGGGTGCCCACATGAAGTATTCGACTATTCAAAACTGGAGTAAGGACGTATATAACTTGGTCACTAAACGTGCCATTGTAGAAGATAACGGGCTTATGGAATGGGTCGATGGCAACGTTGGAAGTGGAGTTACCATGAAGTATCCAAGCTGCATACTAAAGGGAGATAATTCCGAAGGTAATTCGATTAGTATCGCTTATGCAAAAGATGGTCAAGTTTTAGATGCAGGAGCTAAGATGATCCACTTAGGTAAGAATACTAAAAGCAATATTATCTCAAAATCTATCGCATCCAATGGAGGAATCGCTAACTATAGGGGATTAGTTAAAATCACTAAAGATGCGGTAAATTCTCATGCTACAGTTAAATGCGATACGATACTTCTCGATAAAAATAGTAAGAGTGATACATATCCAACTAACATAGTTGCTAACAAAACATCGACAATTGAACATGAAGCGAGCGTATCTAAGATAAGCGAAGATAAATTATTTTACTTGATGAGCAAAGGTCTAAGCGAATCAGCTAGTAAAGAACTGTTTATCTCTGGGTTTATCTCTGACTTTAAAAAAGAACTTCCAATGGAATATGCTGTAGAATTGAATAGATTATTAAAAGAAATATAATAATATAAATTGTTTTGTCCATAATATAATTAGGTGACAGACATGATATATGATACTTTTAGGCACAGTTGTTACGATCTATATACAATTAAGACAGATAAATTTAATTCGTTTAAAGTAGAAATAATTTTTAAAATGAAGTGCACAAAGGAAAATTTAACCCTTTCTGCACTTCTTTTTGATGTATTAATGGATAGCAACAAAATGTATAAGACAAACAAAGAGTTAACAAGAGCGCTTGAACTCCTATATGATGCAAATATGTATTCGAATATTACAAGGGTAGGTGATATGTTAATAATAAGTTGTACTATAGATGTAATCGATTACGGAAAAATTGAAAAAAACATTATTTATAGAGCAATCGATTTACTATTTATGTGTATTTTTAATCCAAATCTAGTGAATGATAAGTTTTCTTATAAAATAATACAAAAAGTAAAAAGAGAACTTGTTAAAGAGATTAAAAGTGCTCGCGAAGATGCAAAGCAAACTAGCATATTAAATGCCTTAAGTTTGCTAGATGAAAAGAGCCCTAGAGCATTGTCTATAAGCGGTAGCTTAGATGTGCTTGATTGTGTATCCCAAGATAGTCTACATGATTTTTATAAAAATTTTTTAGAAGAAACTATAAAAGAAATTTATGTACTCGGCAATGTGGATCCAAGTGCAATAGATGAATACATACACGAAAACGTAAAATTTAATAGTATTCCAAATAGAGATTTTAAAATATACTTAGATGAAATAAAAACAAGACGAATGAAAAAAGTAGGAGAAGCTAAGGGCGATCAAATAAACTATGTAGAAATATATAAGTTAAACGGTCTAACTGATTATGAACAAGATTATGTCATAACTATATTTAATGCAATATGGGGAAGTGGTTCTCTAGAAAGTAGATTGTACAAAGCCCTAAGAAAAGATAAAGGACTTTGTTATAACGTAAATGCCTATTATCAAAAATATGATAGATGCTTGATAGTTCATACTGCAATCGATCCTAAAAATATTAAAGAGGTAGAAAAAATAATTAAAAAGACTCTTATAGAAATGGTTAAAACTGAAGTAAGCGATAAAGAACTCGATTCATCTAAAATGTTAATCAAGAACAGTTTACTGCTAACATGTGATAACGCTACTAAGATAATAGATAATGCACTATTTAGAAATATGAATCTTATTGAGAGTATAGACGAAAGAAGAAAGATGTTCGATAAAGTTAGCAAAAGCGATATAAAAAAAGTCGCAAAAAAAATAAGACTTGTAGTTTCCTATAGAATGGATGGATTGAAATGAAAAAACTCAAAGTATCAGGGACAAATGAATCAATATATTATGAAAAATTAACTACTGGCTTAGATGTATACATGTATCCAAATGATAAAGTTCAATCTTTTTATCTTACATATAATGTAAAATATGGAAGTACATATAATGACATTAAAATAGATGGAAGCGATAAAAAAATTTCTTTTCCTTTTGGAACTGCTCATTTCTTGGAGCATCAGCTCTTTCAAAATGGTGATGGAAAAAACGCATTTCAGGAATTTAGTTTACTTGGAAGCTCAGTGAACGCATATACTAGTTATGATGTGACTTGCTATGAAGTGATAAGTTCTACTCTTTTTAAGGAAAACCTAAAAGCACTTTATAAGTTCGTAAATACACCAGCTTTTGATGAAAAGAGTATAGAGAATGAAAAAAAGATAATAGCAAGTGAAATAGATATGTATAAAAACTCTCCAGGAGCCACCGCTACATTTGGAATAGAGTATAATCTTAATATTAACGACCCTCACAAATATACGATAAGTGGTGAAAAAAGTGATATAGAAAAAATCGATGAGAAAACACTCAACAGGGCATATAATACATTTTATAGTCACGAAAATAGCTTCATAGTAATAACTGGAGCATTTCATCCCCTAGAAGCCCTTGGCCTTCTTAAAGAATGCGTTAAAACTATTTCAAGTATTCCTAGTAAGAAATTTAAAAAGATAAATAAGAAAGAACCTCTAAAAGTATCAATTCCAAAGAAAATCGTCGAAATGGATATCGATAATAAAAAAGTTAATTACGCATTCAAGATAGACAAAAAACCATTTGAAAAATATGACACTTTTCTTGTGAGTACTTGTTTAAATATTTTATTAGATATAATATATTCTTCCTCGAGTGATTTTTATGAAAATTGTGTAAATGAACATATAATTGATAAAGATTTTTCTTACTCCTGTGAAATAAGAGATGATTATATAAAGATTGGCTTTAACTATTCGAGTGAATATATAGATGAATCTCTCGAAATGATTAAAGACAACTTTTTAAATAATTCGTTCGATAAAGATGATGTAGAAAGAATTAAAAAAGTTTATATTGCATCTTATATTAGATCATTTGATGATATATTGTCTATCCAAGAATCTATTGCATCCGATATATTGGATACAGGGAAAATCAATTTAGGAGTATTAGATGAGTATAGTAAAATTAACTTTAAAACGATTAAGGATATGTATGATAAAATAATGATATCTGACGAAACGATTTTTATAGTAGAGCCACGATGAACGTCGGCTTTTTTTATTGACTAAAAATTAAAGTTACCTTAAAATTATATATGGTGAGTATGATGGATAATTCAAAGAAGATTACTTTATATATTTTAGGTACTATAATTTTTGCGCTTACCACATTTTCACTTGCATATTTTACACCAAAAGTAATTAATAGAGGCATTTTTTCATCTTCTGGTAAAGCTGATCATACCATGATAGATAACCTTGTCACTGTCACTAGACAAGCTGATAATATTAACTTGGGCAATACATATCCCATGAGTGAAGAAGCGAGCAAAAAAAATGTTGAACCATATTATTTTCGTATTGCCAATAATAGTGATACCACTTCAGTAGATTATCAAATAGTACTAGAAGTTAAAAGCACTAGTACTATAGATGATAGTTTAATAAGTACCAGTTTACAGGTAAATCTTGAGAATAATAAAGTTAATTCATCTAGCGCTGGATATGATAGAGCATATAAAATATACGAAGGTTCACTTGTAGCAAGGGAAAGTGAAACTTTTGATTTGAGAGTTTGGATAAATGAAAATGGCACTCAGGAAAATGTTTTGAATAAAACTTGGCAGGCTAAGATTGTAGTTAAATCTACTCCTACTATTAAGTCTAGTAAATTGAGAGTCATATCTGGAGATATTTCTACGCCTGGAAGTGAAGTTAAAATTGGCAGTGAACATTTCAATATACTTGCGAACAGTGATGGCAAACTAATAATGCTTGCAAAGTACGGGTTACTTCTTGGGAAAAAGATAACATGGGACTGGACAGATGAAATGACTCCGGATGGATATCAATATAAAGAAGAAGAAAATATATCTTCTAGTGAGTTCAATTTTGGTAGACAAGATAAAAAAGTACTTGGTTTTAATAGGTATTTGGAAAATGGTAAAATAGACACTGGTATGATTAGAGACTATTATGGTTTTGTCAATTTTAGCGATGCCGAACACGTAGTAAACCAAGGAACTTGTAATGATGCTAGTGGAGTAGAGCAACCATGTTATAGTAGATATGAAGGTAGTTTAGTACAAGAACATGTAAATAGCTATGTTTCTATGCTATCAAATGAGACGGGGTTAAAACTAAAAGGCGATATTCCGAGTAAAGAGGATTTTATAAGTCTTGGATGTACTACTGATAGTTGTAATGAAAATTTATCATGGCTATATAATAAAAGCTATTATTTAAAAGATACTTATGATAATAAAACTGTTACACAAATGTTATATTTTGGTAGATTCTCTAAAACAATATATTCAGCAGGACAAGCTATATTTCCCGTAATTATACTTGATTTAGAAGATCTAAAACTTGATTAAATTAAAAAAAACTATTATACTAACTAACGTGAAGGAGAATTAGAATGAACTTAAAAGATTTATATATAAATTTTTTTATCGAAAAAGGACATAAACAGATACCGAGTGCGCCAGTGATTCCAGAAAATGACAATACCGTACTTTTTAATACTGCTGGTATGCAACCATTAACTCCTTATTTAAAAGGAATGCCACATCCTTTGGGTACCAGATTGGTAGATTATCAAAAATGTATTAGAACTAACGATTTAGATTCAGTAGGTGATAGCACTCACCACACATTCTTTGAAATGCTTGGTAACTGGAGTTTAGGCGATTATTTTAAAGATGATAGCATTAAGTGGAGTTTTGAATTTTTAACTAATGTATTGGGAATTCCTAAGGAAAGAATCGCAGTTTCTGTATTCGAAGGAAATGAATTAGTATCACGCGATATAGAATCACACGATTTATGGAAAAGCCTTGGAATAACGGAAGATCATATCTGTTATTTAGGTGTCGATGACAACTGGTGGCCAAATATGGAATTATTAGGACCATGTGGGCCTGATACAGAAATATTCTACTGGAGAAGTGATGAACCAGTTCCAGATAAGGCAGACTTAACTGATGAACGTTGGGTAGAAATATGGAATAACGTCTTTATGCAATACAATCATGACCAGAACGGATTTACTGAATTATCTCAGAAAAACGTCGATACAGGTATGGGAGTCGAAAGGACAACTGCAATTTTAGAAGGAGTTAACGATAACTACTTGTCATCAATATTTAAAGACTATATCGATATTATAGCTAAATATAGTGGTAAACCATATGATGAAGAATATGCACCTAGTATGAGAATTATTGCAGATCATATTCGTACGATTGTGATGATTACTGGGGAAAACTCTGGTGTTAGACCATCTAACACTGATCAGGGATATATTTTAAGAAGATTAATTCGTCGCGCTATAAGACACGAATCAAAACTTGGCATCGATACAAATAGTGATTTGTTTAGTGTTTTAATAGATATGGTTATAGAAAAGTTTAAAAGTTATTATCCAGAGTTAGAAACAAATAGAGACTTGATACAAGATGTAGTCGAAACCGAAAAGAAAAAGTTTTCGAATACTATCGGAAAAGGACTAAAGGAGTTCAATAAAATTATCGATAGAGGCGCTAATGAAATCGATGCAACAAAAGCATTTCACCTATATGATACATTTGGTTTCCCAATAGAGTTAACTAGCGAACTAGCTCATGAAAAAGGACTAAGCGTTGACATTGATGGATTCCATAAATTATTTAGTGAACACCAAGAAAAATCTCGTGCTGGAGCAAGTGGAAAATTTAAAAGCGGACTATCTGGCACTGGAGAAATAGAGACTAAATATCATACTGCTACACATCTTTTAAATGCTGCACTTAAAGTGGTATTAAACGATGGTAACATTCATCAAAGAGGAAGTAATATAACAGAGGAGAGGATGAGATTCGATTTCAACTTCGATAGAAAACTTACCGATGATGAGATTTCAAAGATAGAAAATCTCGTCAACGAGTGGATTAATAATGACTATACAGTAACCTGCGAAGAAATGAATAAAATGGATGCCGTAAATGCTGGAGCGGAAGCAATGTTTATCGAAAGATATCCTGATTTAGTTACAGTTTACACTATCGGAAACGTATCCAAAGAAATCTGTACTGGCCCGCATGTTGAACATACCAATGTCCTCCATCACTTTAAAATAGTAAAAGAAGAAGCATCCAGTGCAGGGATTAGACGTATTAAAGCAATATTGGATTAGAGAACACTTGTTCTCTTTTTTATTGTAAAAAAATTCATACAATATATGATATAATATTGTTATAAGGTAGGGAGTTTTTATGATAGATAAATTGACGAAAGTTGTGGCAAGAGACAAGATTTTTAAATCTGAATTGATGAGTAGACATACTACATTTAAAATAGGAGGTCCAGCTGATTACTTTATAATTGTATCCACCGTCGATGAATTAAAAGAAATAATAAAAATATCTAAAGATGAGAATATCCCGTTATATGTAATCGGAAACGGAAGCAATGTATTAATAAAAGACAATGGTATTAGAGGCATAGTCATTAAATTAGATATGAAGGGAGTAAAGACATTTTATACTGGAGATGATGCTATTGTCGAGGTAGAAGCAGGTCTATCTAATGCACTTTTTTCAAAGTATTTAGTAGATAACGAATTAACCGGATTCGAATTTGCTGCAGGTATACCTGGTACAATAGGTGGATCGATTCGCATGAATGCTGGAGCGTTTGGTGGAGAATTTAAAGATATAGTCGAAGAAGTCACTTTTTTGGACATGGACGATTTAAAATTGTATTCCTATCGAGACAATATGCTAAATTTTAGTTATCGCTATAGTACTTTTATAGATAAAAAACGCGCAATTATAATAAAAGCAAGGTTTAAATTAAAAAAGGGAAAAAGAAGTGATATCGAAGCTAGAATTGCTGAAATATCTAACGAAAGAAAAACTAAACAGCCAATCGATAAACCAAGCGCAGGTAGTACTTTTAGACGAGTAGATGGTTTTATCACTGCAAAGGCAATTGACGAATCTGGATTCAAGGGATATAAAGTAGGGGGTGCTGAAGTATCGACTAAACATGCTGGATTCATAATTAACAATAAAAATGCTACAGCAAAGGATGTCTTGGAATTAGTCGATATAATAAGCAATTCCATAAAAGAAAAATATGGTGTTGAGATAAAACCAGAGATAGAAATTTGGGGAGAATAAAACTTTATTTTTCATACGATAAATGTTAGAATTAGTGTAGGGATAGGAGGAATAACGTATGACAATTTTAATTGCGATTGGAACAGGTGCTCTTGCAGGATGGATAGCAAGCATGATTATGGGTACTAAAGGTGGCCTAATAAGAAATATCATCTTAGGTATTATTGGCGGTTTTGTAGGTGGCTATGTCTTCGATTTATTGGGAATTTCAATCGCAGGATACTTAGGAACAGTAATAACAGCAGTTGCAGGTTCTTGTCTCGTTGTCTTTGTAGCAAATTTGCTATTTAAGTAGGTATAAACTTTTCACTAAAATTATGAAAAAAGAATTTATCGATCCATTTATAAAAATTTTGCCTTCTATCGATTTGCATGGTGAAACTAGTGAATCAGCGGTTTGGCTTTTAAATGACTTTATTAATATCAACTTGAAAATGAAAAAATACAAACTTGTGGTTATTCATGGAAAAGGTAGAGGCATAGTAAGAAGGAGTATACACGAATATTTGTCTAAAGACAAACGGGTTTCTAAATATTATATTTATGGTTCAAATGATGGATTAACTATCGTAGAACTTAAAAAGGATGTTGATTGAATGGAACTCTCAAAGTATATTAGCGATAATAGTGAACGCTTTTACTATGATTATAGAATGCTATGTCAAAAGGTAGTAGACTCTCTTAAGGAAAATTCAAACTTAGATTTAGAGCACATTGCTAAATCTACTGACCCTGTAGATATTTATGAGAGATTAAAAGTATTGCTATTAAAAAATAATAAAAAAGGAATAGAACAAGCTTTCTTGAAAATAGGATATTCTTTTCAAGATTTTGAAAAGAGCATTATTATGAGTTTTTTAATAACATTATACCGAGATGAAAAAAGAGCATTCGCTATATATAATGTATTGAAATCTGCTGATATATTAGACGATATTTCATTTAGCGAAGATGGTAAATGCGATCTTAAAACAAGAAATTTTGGTACTATTGTATCCTATAGTGCTCGAGATATCTTTGCAAGTGACACTGAAGTAATGGCAAAAGTATCGAGCTTAAAAGATAATTTAAAAGATGCATGTCACGAGTTGTCGGAATTTTTAATAACACTCTATCCAGATTTTAAAGCAATAACAGGTATATCGGAAGGCGATTTACACAGAAAGTTTTATCATTCTGTAGTTCTAGATGAATATGGCTTTATCATAGATTTTCCTAACGAAATTGTTATGCCTAAAGAACAATACTTTTTGCTAAACTCATTTGTATCTATGAATGAAGTAACATACAGTGAATGCAAAGAACAAAGTATTGAGTCCAAAAAAAGCGATGAGAGTGGAACACTATATGATTTATTGAGAAATGCCGTATATGTACGCTTATCGAACAAAAAAGAGGATAAGCTTTAGTCAAATAATTAAAATTAAAATTAAAATTTATTTTATATAAGGAGGATTAAATATGAAATTTAATACGTTAGAAGAAGCAATGAAAATTTTTAGAAAGGTTAACTGTGTTGGAAGCGATAATTGCATTTTTACTATATATAAAGATCCAAATGTCGATGCCGCTAAATATGCAATGTTCGGTGCAGTTGGTGGTGCAATCGCCGCTATGTCAAAAGGTCCACAAGAGTGGGTGGAAAATGAACAGGCATTCCTAGTCAACCAAACGGAATCTGGTTTAGGACTAATACCACTTAAAAGTAAAGCACAAATGGTTATAAACGTTTCTAAGATGGAGCCACAATTAGACAAGTATGTATTTATACCAAATGAAACAATCGAGTCAGTCGAAATAAAAAACTTTAATTTTTTAAATAAAAAAATACAAAAAGTATATATAAAGGTCAGTGGAAGAAATGTTTTAAAAGAAGTAGCAAAAGTAAAAGATAAAGATATTGAGTATCAAGAAGCTAACTTTGCAAGATTTATGAGTAGATATAAGAAATAAATGTTTGATAAATAGGAAAGGAGATATGTATGAACATAATAAAAGATTTGTATGGGCAAATTGCAGGTAAAAAAGTGGAAATATTTGTAAAACCATATGGTACGGGTTCAAAAGAAGCTTTTAAGGGAACTGTAATCGGTTTTTACACTACCGGTGCCCCTTTTATTGCACTTGATACAAATGAACTAATCAATGTCAATTATATTGAAGTCATAAAAATAATAGGATAATTGTATTTTACTTTAGGATTAAATACTGTTATAATGTTTTTATGGAATAGAAAGGAAGATTGGCTTTTATATAGCTTTATCTTCCTTTTTCTTTTAGAAGGAGAAATAATGATTAACGTACATAGTGAGATAATGCCACTAAAAAGAGTTTTATTACATAAGCCTGGTAAAAAAGCCAGATATCAATTTAAATAATCGATTGAGTTAATCTTGATTTTTTATTTGCAATTTATTTTAAAAATACCCCTTTTAAAAAGATTTGCTTTGTGATAAAATTTATTTATATGGTAGAAAATATATTAGGAGAGTGAAATAATGGCATTTGAAAAACTTAAAAAATTTATAGATGGCGACGATGTCAATAGTGAAGTAGATGAAGAATCATTCTATGTAAATGACGAAAATGGAAAAGATAAAACAGTTAATGCTTCTGGTAATCAGATGATTTTGATTGAACCACGTGCATATTCTGAAAGTCAGACTATCGCAGATCATTTAAAGTCTAAAAATACTGTAGTAGTTAATTTAAAAAGGGTAACTGCTGCACAAGCTAAAAGAATAATAGATTTCTTAACTGGTACTTTATATGCAATTGGAGGAGATCTACAGAAGATTGGTCCAGGAATATATTTATGTACTCCAAAGAACGTAAGTGTACAAGGTAAGATAAGTGAGTCTGAAGAAGACAAGGGAAAAGATAAAGACGAAGACGAAATTAATTGGTAGTTTAAAAGTATTGGGGTGAAGCATAATGGAAAAGTTCAATAGTTCTTTAAGAGGCTATAATATAAAAGAAGTCAATGCTTTTGTCGATAATACTCTAAAAGAATATGAAGCTTTGTATGCCAAACTTAAATCCCAAGATGTAGAACTATCTAATTTAAAAGGTGAACTAGAGCACTATAAGATGCTTGCAAATAGGCAAAGTGAACCTCAAGTAGTATCTGAATCTAGTGAAATAAAAGAGCTTGCTAGACGTGAAGCTCGCATGATTATAGATGATGCCAAAAGAAATGCATCTAAGATAGTTAATGATGCATTAATAGAAGCCGAAAGAACAGAACTTCATGCAGAACAATTGAGAAGAAACATGATAGTATTCAAAAGAAGAATAAAAGCTGCTCTTCAAACACAAATGCAAACTATTGAAGATTTAGATGAGATAAAATTAGAAGATTAGTATTGAATTAACTAGATACTAGTGATAAAATATAGGGCTGTAAAGCGAAGAAGAAATACAAGTAACATATTTATTTTGAAATGTAGAGATCTAGTGGATGGTGAAAACTAGACAAGATGGTATGCGAATCTAATTTCTGAGTGCAACTAATAATTGCCGGGTTATATCCGTTAAAATATATGAGTTAAAATTAGGATGGTACCGCGCATTAACGCTCCTTAGTGTTAGTCGCGGTTTTTATTTTAAGGAGGAAAAATATGATAGACATCGAATTAATTAGAACTAATAAGGAGTTAGTTAAAGAAAATATTAAAAAGAAGTTTCAGGATGAAAAGCTACCTATAGTTGATGAAGTATATGAGCTAGATAAGAAGTATAGGGAAGCTAAACTTGAAGGGGATAATTTAAGAAGCGAGAAAAATAAATTATCTGACCAAATAGGACTTCTAATGAGAGATGGTAAGAAAGATGAAGCAATGGATATTAAAAATAGAGTTAGCGAAATTGCTAGCCGCATCACAGAACTTGAAGCCTCTGAAGAAGAATTATCTAGTACAATAAAAACAAAGATGATGGTTATACCCAATATCATAGATGAGTCTGTACCAATTGGTAAAGATGATACTGAGAATGTTGAAATCGAAAAATTTGGAGAACCATTTACAAGAGACTACGAAATACCATATCACGCAGATATTTGTGAAGCATTAGGTGGATTAGATAAAGATGCTGCAGGTCGTACTAGTGGAAACGGATTCTACTACTTGATGGGAGATATTGCAAGATTACATGAAGCAACTATTGCCTATGCAAGAGATTTCATGATAAATAAAGGATTTACTTACTGTATTCCACCATTCATGATTAGAAGTGATGTTGTAAATGGCGTCATGTCTTTTGCAGAGATGGACGCGATGATGTATAAAATTGAAGGAGAAGACTTATTCTTAATTGGTACTAGTGAGCACTCTATGATTGGAAAATTTAAAGATCAAATCATAGATGAAGCGAAACTTCCAATTGCATTAACATCATATTCGCCATGTTTTAGAAAAGAAGTAGGAGCACATGGACTTGAAGAACGCGGACTATATAGAGTACATCAATTTGAAAAACAAGAAATGGTTGTACTATGCAAGATGGAAGAAGCAATGGACTGGTATAATAAGATGTGGTCATATACTGTAGAGTTCTTTAGAAGTCTAAATGTACCAGTTAGAACATTAGAGTGCTGTAGTGGTGATTTGGCCGATTTAAAGGTTAAATCATGTGATATAGAAGCATGGAGTCCAAGACAACAAAAATATTATGAAGTTGGATCTTGTTCAACTCTAGGAGATGCACAAGCTAGACGCTTAGGTATTAGAATGAAAACAGAAAAAGGTAACAAATTTGTTGCAACACTAAATAATACCGTTATTGCAAGTCCTAGAAGTTTAATTGCAATATTAGAATGTAACTACCAAAGTGATGGCAGTGTCGTAATTCCAGAAGTATTAAGACCATATATGGGTGGATTAGATGTAATTAGACCAAAAGAATAGTGATTTCACTATTCTTTTTTATAATTCTTTTTAAAATACGTTAAACATGTTATAATTTTAGTAGAAATCTTTTAGGGAGGCTAACTATGGATAAAAAACTAAAATTACCTCATGGTGAAATAGAGTTGCCAGCATTCTTTCCGGATGGCACTTATGGTATTGTTAAGTGTGTTGATAATAGAGATTTGGAAGAAGCTAGAATTAACGGTTTGGTTATGAACAGCTATCATTTATTATCAAAACCAGGCATAGGCATTTTAAAATGCATTGGTGGATTAAATAACTTTACTGGTTGGTCTCATCCTATTCTTACCGATTCCGGTGGATTTCAGGTTTTTTCGTTAATTAAAACTAATCCAAAATATGGAGAAATTAGGTCAAATGAAATTATATTTAGACCAGATGGTGGTAAAGATAAAATCATTTTTACACCAGAGCGCTGTATTCAAGAACAATTCAATTATGCTTCAGATATAATTATGTGTTTAGACTATTGTACTTCTCCAGAAGATACTTATGAAGAAAATGAATTTTCAGTTGAAGTTACTATTAAATGGGCCAAAAGATGTAAGGAGGAATATGAGAATCAATTAAAAATGAGAAAAATTCCTAATGATAAGAGGCCGTTGCTTTTTGGTATTATTCAAGGTGGTAACTTTAAAAATTTAAGAAAAAAGTGTGCTGAAGAGTTAATTAAAATTGGCTTTGATGGTTTTGGTTTTGGCGGTTATCCTGTTGATAAAGATGGTAAACTGATTTTAGACATTTTAGAATATACTGCTAGTCTCATGCCAGATGATAAGATTAAATACGCTATGGGGTTAGGAAAGCCAGATGGCATAATTGAGTGTTATAAAATGGGATATAATTTATTTGATTGTGTAATACCAACTAGAGATGCTAGGCATAACCGCTTATATGTTTTTGATGAATTTGATGGAACTAATTTAAATTATTCAACATATTACATTTTAGATGATATTCATAGTAAAGAAAAAGCGCCCATTAGTACGGATTGTGACTGTTATGCATGCAAAAACCATAGTAGAAGCTATTTATATCACCTATTAAAAGTTGGGGAAAATACGGGATATAGGCTTGCAACAATTCATAATTTAAGATTTTATTCACGACTTATGGAAAAACTACAGGGAAAGTGCGAGCCAAAATGATTGACAAAATTATAGAAACCATTTTAGAAAGTAAAAAATATAAATATGTATCTAGAGATTTAATTACTAGATTGGTTACGACAATGTCTCAAAGATACAAAAAGAACAAAGATATTATAAATGCTGTTAAGCGAGAGCTACATATCAGTTATGAATCATTTTTAATTGATAATAATCTAGTTAATGCTCGTAAAATTATTACAGATAGTAATGATATAAATGAGGTTATAAATAATGTTATTATAAAACATAAATCGACCAAAGAAAGATTATCTAGCGTTAATGTTATATACGATTATATTAAAAAAAATACTACTGATTATAAAAGCATTATTGATATTGGTTGTGGATTAAATCCTATAACATTACCTTTATGGAATAATGATTTTGAAACATATATGGCATATGATGTAAGTAGTGATATAATTGATACGATAAATATATTTTTTGAAAAATTTTATAATAGTAAGAATTATAATGCTGCTGTTAGAGATATTACCAATATTCATGAAGAGTGTGATGTGTTGTTATCTTTCAAAATATTACCAATACTTGATTCGTTTAAAAAGGGTAGCTCACAAGAATTATTAAATAATATTTCATTTAAAAGAGCGATTATAAGTTTTCCTCTTAAAAGTTTAAGCGGTAAAAGCAAAAACATGAAAACATATTATGAAACGAATTTCGAAAGTCAAATAAAAGATTTATATAAAATAATAGATAAAGCAGAATTTGATAATGAACTATTTTATATAATAGAAAAAAACTGAAGTCCCATATAATTGAAAAAACTACTGATTTTTTGTAAATAAATTTTTATTGCGCATGCAACACTTTTTTATATAATTTTTATAGGTGGTATGA
>CAMOYI010000042.1 GCA_946629885.1 uncultured Mycoplasmatota bacterium
TCATTATATTCATAGTATTTAAAAGTTTTTTTCTTAGGTCTAATCCATTTAATATTATTATTATCTAATGATATAGCCACTTTATATTCATAACTAGAATCTAATTTAATACCTTTATATTCAATACTATGTTTTCCTGTATAGCCACCAAAATTAGATGCTTTTATTTTATTTTTATGTTCTTCACTTATATGTTTAGGATGATTAATATGTAAACCATTCTTTTCATTTATACTAAATGTAATTGATCCTTTTAAAATTCTTTCATCGGTTTCTTTTGTAAGATCTTTATTCCAAATACTTATTTCTTTATTTTTAAGTTTATTTCTATAATTTTTTAAATTATCTTGTACATTTCTATTTGGATTTAATCTACATCTTATTTCATGCTGTACTAATGAATTTCTGTTTTTACATTCTTTATTACAATATACACAATATAAAGTTTGATCCATTAAATACTTATTCATATGCATTCGCCACTATGCTACTATCCGTTGATATAATAATAGTCAACTTCCATATAAATAATCCCCTTTCATAAGATTAAATGCGTCTGATGGGATTCGAACCCACGTGATCACGATTAAAAGTCGTGTGCTAAACCACTAAGCGACAGACGCTTAAAGTTTTCGATATTTCTTTTCTTTCTTAGGTTTTCGTTTCATTTTTTTACTCTCCTTATATTCTTTATAAGTTAAATATAATAAAGTTATAGAATGACTAATTATACCAATTAGAATGATTGAAATAAAACATCCTAATCCACAATATATACTATACATTGTATATATACTTAAATAGTCCTTCATAACAATATTTCCTTAATATTTTTTAAGTGCTAGATAAGGGATTCGAACCCATACTGAACAGATTCTAAGTCTGTTGCCTCCTGCCTTTGGGCTAATCTAGCATTTTAGTGCATCCGATGGGAGTCGAACCCACATGATGTTTCCACCGAGGGATTTTCTTACTACTATAGTTTTCACTACCCAACTGTGTATTTGGTTTGTAGTCTGGAATCACTCTTCATCCGTTCTGGATGGGGTATGTATATTCTCTACACACTCTTAATAAATAATATTAAGATTGGTACGGGATTACCATTGGGTGAGGTTTCCCCGTTTAGTACCCATTCAGCCTAAATATTCCTATTTAGCTGCTCCTGTTCACCAAATTACTTTAACCACAATTTTTCAACTTCATGTAATCTGTTTTCTAAATTGTATAAATATGTATATTTACCACTACTTGCTTTACCTGCACATGATTTACTACAAGTTAAAATACGTTTTCTCTTATTGGTTCTTTTTAAGTCACCATAAAATTTTGACCAAGAAGTAGAACTCATTTCAAACTTACATCCACAAATAATACAAGTTTCAACAGTATTTACATATTTCATTGAATGTTGTTGTTGATGTATACCATGAATTTGTATTTCAAGATTAGAAATGTCATTATTATCGACATTTTCATCTTTATGATGTTCAACTTCATTTGGCTCTAATGGTCTGCCCAACTTCTCTTCCATTAGAATTCGAGGATATGAAACTATATGAGGTTTGCCATTTTCATCTACACAGTAGGCTCTCCATCTACCATCATCTTTACTTTTATAAGTATTTTTGATGGTTAGTTTCATAATAACATTCCTCTCTGAAAATTTTGTCAAAGTCCCTTGCGTATGCCAATTTCGCCACGGATGCATAATAAAACATGACTGCATATATATGCTCATCCAATATGATATAATTTTATTAAAAGATTGCTGTTGCAGTCACAATCATTTATGACACTATATTTGTTGTTATCAATTTATGATTAGAATAGTATAATTTTTGCTGTTAGTGTCATACTTAATATTCAATTAATAATCTAAACAAATCTACAATATAATCTTACTGCATTGGTATCGGGACAACCTAAAGTTTACCCTTTGCTCCTTTCAGTTTTATATATGTACATATATTTAGCGAGTACGTCTGTACTCAAATTGCCGATATGGGACTCGAACCCACTGTAAACCTGCAAATATTCTCATATTTGCACTTTATCAGCAAAATTGAAAGCCTGAGATGTTGAACTTTCACACATACATTAATGGTCATTGGGATAACCGTTCATCACACTCTACGTTCATACTCTTGCGGAGCAGTTAAATAGAGTAGTATGCAATGGCACGAGAATATGCTTCTCGCTAGCAGTTCCAAAAGCATTTTATTACGTTCCAATTAAAACTGTACTTCCCTTGCGAGGATTCAACGCTTGCGGGCGTTTAGAAATGTTCTAACGTACTAGTAATTGCCATTTTTTCATTGTGCTTTGGAAGTATACGCAATTTTTTATCTAATTATTGCCTTGCACGATGCGTATACAAACACCGTAGCCCGTTTCGTGACTGTAAGTGTTGTAGCACTCACTATATGTAGTTATCCATGCCTTTCAGTTTAGGATACTACATACTAAAGACTAGCCTTCGTTTTACATTCGTTGACTAATCAATCAGTTACAGCGTAGTAAATGTTTCCAAATACTTAAAACACATTTTCAGTATTCTATTCAGCTACATATCTAAGTCAGTGATCGGCTGACAAGTTGACTTAGTAGCATTTTGCTGTATACTGGTTTTCTGGCAACCTCATCGAGGAAAGACGTTCGGCTAACGCCTTTTACTTATTTTTGGTATCTAGGACTACCATAAGGATCCGAAACCAACCCTCGTTTTATATGATATAACGAACAGCAGTTAGATTTAAGCGGAATCTAAATGCA
>CAMOYI010000043.1 GCA_946629885.1 uncultured Mycoplasmatota bacterium
ACCTAGGAGGGGTATAATTATTATACTTTATCTTTCTAGTGGCTTTTGCCACGTTATGATCTGAGTCTTCAACAGCATATGTAATATTACATATGTGCTTTTTCTTGTCTGTAAAATTAGAAATTGACTCAATTACTAATCCCGCTGTTAAATCTCCATCTTTGGTATCGGTGACTTTTACACTTTTCATTAATTCTCTATCAGTAGCATCAACGTTCACTGATAACATTTTAGGACCAATTTCTATTTTAGGTGGGTTTGTATCCAATGATCCTTTAAAAGACCACCATTTAAATATAAATAGAGCTGTTCCTATTAAAAACGCCACTATCACTATAGGTTTAACAAATCTCATCTTTCCTTGTATGATTATTTATAAGTAAATATCATACATTCCTTTCTTTTTTTATTCTGTGTATTTCATAATACATTCAGATACTGTGGACTTTTTATTTTTCCTTGTAGTTTGACTACTCAGTTGGAGTGTATTGCCGCTACTTTATCTGAATTGTTTATTAGTTGGATGTACCTTTGAGTGCTTATTTCAATCAAGTTTACGATGATATTGTTTAGGTGGACATCGCAGTGTCGAAATTCTTATGAAAGGAGGCTATATCAATGATTTATTTAGGTATTGATATTGCCAAACTCAATCATTTTGCCTCAGCCATCAATTCTGATGGCGTGGTACTCTTCGAGCCATTCGAATTCTTGAACGACAGTGATGGTTTTCATTCACTTCTTGCTAAACTATCTAGTTTCAATAAGGATGAAACCATCATTGGTCTTGAATCTACGGCTCACTATGGCAATAATCTTGTATCCTTTCTTGTCTCTAAAGGTTTCAATGTTTGTGTTATTAATCCAATTCAAACTGCTTCTTTACGTAAACACAACATTCGTAAAATCAAAACTGATAAGGTTGATACATTTATCATTGCTAAGGCTATCGCTTTAATGGATAATCCAAGATTTGTTACTCTTTATGATATTTCTCTTATGCAACTAAAAAATCTTGGACGTTTTCGCCAGAAGTTAATCAAACAGAGAACTAGGCTTAAGATTCAATTAACTTCTTACATTGATCAAGTATTTCCTGAATTACAATACTTCTTCAAAGCAGGTATCCATCAAAAGTCTTGTTATGCTCTTTTGAAGGAATCACCATGTGCAAGCGATATTGCTTCTATGCATTTGACTCATCTCAAGACACTTCTTATGTCTAACTCCCATGGACATTTCAAGAAGGAAACTGCCTTAGAATTAAGAGTTCTAGCACAGAAATCTGTTGGTACTTACGACAAATCTCTATCCATTCAGATTACTCATACTATTATTCAAATCGAACTATTAAATGAGCAAATCTTAGATATTGAAGAAGAACTAACAGATATAGTTAATTCACTTGATACTGTTATTATGACCATTCCAGGTATCGGTCCTATTAATGGCGGAATGATACTTGGGGAGATTGGTGATGTGAAACGTTTTTCTAATTCTAGCAAACTTCTAGCTTTTGCTGGATTAGATCCTTCTGTTTATCAATCTGGAAATTTTTCTGCTAGGAAAACCAAAATGTCTAAACGTGGTTCTCCTACATTACGTTATGCATTAATTAATGCTGCTCACAATGTTGTCAGACATAACAAAACATTTCAAGACTACTATAATTCAAAACGTTCAGAAGGTCGTTCACACTACAATGCACTTGGTCATTGTGCTGGAAAACTTGTTCGTGTTATTTACAAAATGCTATCTGATAATGTTGAATTTAACCTAGATTAGCATTTGTCTTTTATATTTTCAAAAACTTTCCTTTTGGAAGGTTTGTTAATATTGTGATTATTTTTGTCAATGAAAAAATTTAATTATTTGCTATTTTTCTATTGACTTTTCATAGTTGGTCTCCAAAAACTATAACCTAATAGCATTTTTCACTTTTTTTCTAGCATAAAAACAAACTAATCCATAAAAACAATTATGTGTTTTTCTCATTAAGCTGAGAGTTCTGCTGCTCATTTTATCATATATATCACCTGCATTCTCAGCGATATACTTATCAAATTCAACATACTCTTTTTTCTTATCTCTATCTAAAATAAAGAATAGATTTAAATAGTATCTACCAAGAGATATCATAGCTTCATCAAGATATCTATTGTATTCTTTATTATTTTGATCCTCATTTCTAAATCTTATCAATTCTTTATAAGATTTTACAGCATCTTTATAGTGCTTTTTCATCCCTTCCACACTCATACTCTGCTCATCTAATCCTATTCTATACATATAGACCGGATAATCTACATATACTAATGTATCGCATTTCGACATGCATTTTAGTAAGTATTCAGTATCCGTGTAAAAGCATTTTTCACTTATTGATATTTCTTCATTCTGAATACTTCTTGTTTTAAAACATGCCTGATGCATACATATTCTATTATTAACAGGATACTCTTTATATGTGAACATTTTATTAACAAGACTATCATCAAAAGGTTTAATTATCTCTTCTTCTCTTGTCTCATCAATAACTTGAATATGAGGTGTTATAACCAAATCTGCATCTGTTTTTTTTAAAAATATTATCAGCTTTTTGAGATTATTATAATCATACCAATCATCACCATCAAGCAACTTATAGTATTTCCCCTTAGCTACTGGTAAGCTTGCATTGATTGTTGATCCGTATCCACCATTTTCTTTATTAATAATGACAATAGATTCTGGATACCTAATCTCATACTCTTTTGCAATTGATAAAGTATTATCTTTTGAACCATCGTTTACAATTATGATTTCCAAATCATCTATCACATCTTCTTTGCATAGATTCTCTAGTGTATTATTAATAAATTTTTCAATATTATATGATGCTATCGAAATCGTTAGAGTTTTCATCTCTACTCCTATCTGAACTATTATTTGATGCTAATAGTAATTTTGGTATACAAAAAGGTTAAATACTTCATCATGAATATTTTTAATGAATCTTTGAATCCTTTTTTAGGATATTTTTTTGCATGTTTTTTAAATGTTTTTTTCCACTTCTTTTTTTCTATGGAATTTCCCTTGTACTCGTATAATCTATATAGTATTTCATACGATGTTGCAAACTTGAAAGTATTAAATGCCTCTGATTCTCTTATGTCATTCTTACTATAGTATTGTGATAATCTTCCCACCACTATATATTTGTCAAAAAAATGATTATCCTCAATATTTCTACTTATTGTTCCTTCTCTTACTCTATAATTATACAAAGACTTTTCATCATAGTAAAACTTTTCAATATTTGTGTAAGCTATTCCATTATAGTAATAATCATCTCCCAGAGTTATATCTGTTTCAAACCGAATACTAGAAACAACTTCTCTTTTATATAATTTGCTCCAAACCGATGAACAAAATATTTTTTCATAACTGAGCATTCTATTTATTAATTCATCTTTATTAATCTCAAAACTTTTGTAATTAGTATAAGACTTTGTTTTTGTACCATCACTATAAACTCCGCTACTGCTACACATAACGATGTCTGCATTATGTTTAATCATGTTATTCATCATGGTTTCATACATCTCTTTTTCTATGTAATCATCATGATCTACAAAGCCTATAAAATCTCCACTTGCTTTATCAAGTCCTAGATTTCTAGCTCTAGCAACCCCTCCATTTGGTTTATCAATTACTACAATTCGATTATCTTTCTGTTTCCACTCATTACAAATATTTAAAGAATTGTCTGTAGAACCATCATTTACTAATATTATTTCTAAATTTTTATATGTTTGATTAACAATGCTTCTAATGCATTGATTTAAATATTCTTCCGAATTGTATATTGGCACTATTACACTAATCTTATTACTATTCATAATAATCCTATCCTAATTCCTGGTTCACTGAATCTAATGCTGCCCTTATAACTTTGTCCATATCGAAATATTGATACATTCCTAATCTTCCCCCGAAGAGCACATTATCTTCCTTATCTGCTAGTGCTTTATATTGTTCATATAGCGAATTGTTCTTTTCGTTATTAACTGGATAATATGGTTCGTCTCCCTTAGCCCAACTTGATGGGTATTCTTTAGTAATCACGGTGTGTGGGATACTTCCTTCTTTTTCTCCTTGACATCCAAACTCAAAGTGCTTGTGTTCAATTATTCTAGTGTATGGAATATCATATTCTGTATAATTAACCACGGCATTACCTTGGTAGTTCTCACATTCTAATCTTTCATGTTCAAACTTTAAACTTCTATATTCTAATTCACCATAACAATAACCAAAGTATTCATCAATCATTCCTGTGAATAATATTTTCTTTGCACAATTTTGGTACTCTTCCCTATTATCAAAAAAATCTGTATTAAGCCTTACCTCAATTCCATCAAACATTCTTTCAACTATTTGTGTATATCCGCCTATTGGGATTCCTTGATACTTATCGTTGAAGTAATTATTGTCATATACCATTCTTACAGGCAGTCTTTTAATAATAAAACTAGGTAATTCATTGCATGGTCTTCCCCACTGTTTACCAGTATATCCTTTTATTAGTTTTTCATAAATATCTATTCCTACCATAGATATCGCTTGTTCTTCCAGATTTTTTGGATTAGTAATGCCTGCTTCTTTAACTTGTCCCTCTATTTTAGTTCTAGCCTCTTCAGGAGTTTTAACACCCCACATTTGACTAAATGTGTTCATATTGAATGGTAGGTTGTACACTTCATCTTTATATACTGCAATAGGAGAGTTTGTATATCTATTAAACTCAGCAAATTGGTTAATATAATCCCATATTTCTTTATCAGAAGTGTGGAATATGTGTGCTCCATATTTATGAACATTTATACCATCATCATTTTCTGTATAAACATTTCCAGCTAAATGCTTCCTTTTATCTATAACAAGAACTTTTTTTCCTTTTTTATTTGCTTCGTGTGCAAAAATACTTCCAAAAAGTCCTGCTCCTACTACTAAATAGTCATACATATTATTTACCTCTCAACATATTCTATCTCTGGTTTAAAATGTCTTCCAGCCACTCTTCCTTTTACTAGTGTTTTTATCCTCTTTAACTTATTATCAGGACTTTTTCTCAATACTAGCAAAAAGTGTCCTCTGAAATTTGCTTTATACTCTTTCATTGTCTTGTTTCTTCTAGCAATATAGTACTCATTTCTAAAAGCGAGTTTATATCTATCTATTCTATCAACAGAATCTAACGCTATATTAGAACCATCGTTTGTCTTAATTTTATGAACCACCTTGCTTCTTGAAACATAATAGCACGGATATTTCTTTGAAATTCTATCTGTATACTCTTGATCATCTGACCAAATAAAGAATTCTTTAATTGGTAATCCCACATCAAATACAGCTTTTGAGTTAATCATTATAGATACAAAAGATGCTCTATTTATTCTCACTATTCCTTTTTCAACATATTTATAGTCCTCAAATGTATGCCATGGATTAGTGCGCAGCAAATTCATTTTGCTCCAAGTATCATCCTTCCATAAAACTGTACTTGCTAAAAATCCATAATTACCACTTAATTCACTATCGGCATTAACAAGTTCTTCTAATGCCGTTCTTTCAGGAATAGTATCATCATCCATTATCCATATCTTTTTATATCCTTCAAGACATGCTTTTTTTATACCGAAAGAAAAACCCCCTGCTCCTCCTAAGTTTTCTCCAGTATTGAAATAAAAAATACTATCATTTGTATCAATGAGTTCCTTAATGAAATCATAGGTGCCATCTGTACTTGCATTATCAACAAGCATAATATCAAACTGCTTATATGTTTGATTAAGCAGTGATAGTAAATTCTCTTTCAATAATTCTTTTCTATTGTATGTGACTACAATTGCTACTGTATCATTCATATCTTTACAATTCTTCTTCCATAGTTATTAATTAGATATACCAATATAAACTCTATGATCATTAATATTAAAAACGTTATTGCTATATTAGCCCACAACGGTATATCCCATGTATTCTTCCTTAGTATTTCTATAAAAGGAATCGGGAAGTGCGTAGCCATTATTATAAGACTATTCTTCCCTAGATATTCTATAGGTTTACATTTAACAATAATCGTTTTTGCGATAATAATTATTGATTTTGAAGTAGATAGCGCGAAGTACCAAAACAATAACACATTATTCCCCATCAACGATTCTTTCAAGTCTACATTACCATTATACTTGCAAAAACAAACATTAAATACTATAACTGCAATACCTATGATAGCATAACACTTGTTATTGCATTTTATTTTTGCCAACCAATATCCTATTACAACAAAAACATATGCGGTTATAATTCTATTTATAATAATTATGATTTCCTGTACCGCATTATTCAGAGGTAATAGTTGGTTCTTTAAAGCAATACAGATCAATGAACAAATAATTACACAGAAAGTATTAAAGATTAATTCAGCTTTAGGATTAACTAACTCTCTAAGTTTGAAAATAATCTCAGCTATTAATAAGGCAGGTATAAACCAAAGGGTTAAAAAACCATCTCCTATAACTGTTTTTAATATAGTTTTTCCAACAAACTGAGCAATATCCATTTCATGATATGCTATCTTATATATCACTCGAGTGATAATTGCTATTAATGAGAAAGTAAAATATGGCCATAAATATGCTTTACATTTTCTAAAAATGAATTCTTTTATGCTTTCTTGTTTTTCATTTGTTTTCAATAATATGCCAGATACTAAATAAAAAATTGGTACGTGAAAAGAAAACAAAAACATATAAAGAGATGTTTGTTTCAAATCAGCACCATATCTGGATGGTGCTTCTCCCATAACATGTCCAAGCACTATGGCTAGTATGGCTACTCCCTTTACTATATCTATATAATTAATTCTTGCTCTTTTTGTCATTTTACTCCCTATCATTATCCTTGATGAATTTGAGTTATATATACCATACCAATATTAGCAACAATTCCTACTGCTAGTAACAAAACAATAACTGTTTTTATACTTTTTTGTTTTATTTTTTTTATCATGTTCGCGCATATCCAAATAATGCTCATATATAAAACGAAATACATTCTAGGGCCTGATGCTAGCATTGTAGGGGAAGCTATCAGTATGAATCTTGAGATCAATCCCCCCAGTAGTATTAATATCATAATTATTCTTTTTTTACTATTTCCGTAAACAATTAATATGTTCCAAATTACTGAAACGAAATATATTAATGCTAATATAAATAGAACGTAATTGAAATAATAGTTTTTTGTTCCCTTTTTTAGGATTATATCTGTAAAAACATAATGGAAATTTCTGTTTATTAAAACATTTACTACGAAATAATATGCAGATAAGGCAATACTTAATAATAATGGTATTACGTTGATTACTTTTTCGTATATTTTTTTAGAATTTTCCCATCCCAGAATAAGGAGTAATAAACTGAAAGTAAGAAATAATATATTAGGTAGTGAGGTAAAATGTTGCAGCGTGGAAACAGTACATATCCTTATCTTATCAAACCAGCTTAATATATTATACTCTGGCATATGTGTTTTTATTTCATAAGGAATTCTCTGTTTATTACCCACACAAATAATGGTATTTATGAGACCTCCCACACTAATAATGATTGAAAGAATAATCCATCTTATATTAAAACTACAATCATCGTATTTTTTAGAGAAATATATGCAAGCCAATAAAGTAATAATATTTAACACGCACATAATTTCACTAAATGATGCAAAAATCATTAGTAAAATATAGATGCAAGCATATATTATATTTTTTTCATTCTTTTTTTTATATAATATATAAAATGCAACCAGTGCTGCTGTAAAAGGCCATACATAATTAATAGTTGAAGCAACCCAACCTGCTGATGCCATATGTTGGAATGGATATGCGCATATCAAAAGTGCCATACCAATATAATGGTTCGATAATTTAGCCAATACTTTATAACAAAAAGCAAGTACAACAATATCAATCACTTTCCAAATAAAAGATGGTAGTGAAATAAACACGAAATTAGTAAGATCAATCAAAAACCTAGAAGTCCACGTGCTATATCTTTTTATGGCAATTGATAAAACATCGTAGTTATTCTTTTCAGAGATTAATCTAAACTTCTTGTCGTCTACAAATGTTGGTTCCGCTATTAAATGGATAATTACAAAAACAACTAAAAAGATTGTCCATCCTATGAAGACTTCCTTCTTAATTCCGAGTATTTTTTCTTTTCCGTTATATTTTTTGTATATTTCTCTAAACATCAATTTTGCAATCCTTTATGCTAATCTATTTCTTCTTTTTCTATAGTAGTAAATCACTATTCCATTAAAAAATCCTACTAACCTAGGGCATTTATCAAATAAAGCCATATCAATTCTAAGCCATTTATTTTTCACCACTTGTTTTGCTCTGTTATAACAGCTGTGAAAACTATCATAAAACTTTTGAGTATGCACCTTATAATTATTAACTTTATACTTCCTTGCTAAACAATAATAAACAAAGAGTTTTATATAGTATTGCTCTTCATATTTAATTGCTGTGTCTGGAATATTGTAGTCATAACATATATCCGCCATATATTTATAGAAATCTACATATGTAAGGTTTCTTTCAGTAAATTTACTCCTCGTAAATGAATTCTCATTTGATCTATTCCAATAATACATCGGATCATTTATATACATAAACTTTTTATTATTAATCAAGTAATCTAGTACATAATATCTGTCCTCACCATATCCATCTCTAAACTTGATGTCTTTAGCTTTTTCTCTAATGAAAACTTTATCCCAAACATAAGGTCTTACATCTCCATCAAATAATTCTAATGCTTCCTTTGTATCAAATATGTGTTGTTCATATTTGTATTCATTATCACAAAAAGTTTTATCTGGATAGACGAGATTTACCCCACATTCTGCATAGTCAACATTATTTTCTTCTAAACATCTAATAAGCTTTTCATACATAGTCGGATCAATGTAATCATCATTATCCACTAACGCTAAGTAATAACCGGTAGCTATTTTTATTCCATTATTTCTTGCTTGTGAAATGCCAACATTCTCTTGATGTATTACTTTTATTCTACTATCCTTCTTAGCATTGTCATCACAAATCTGAGGACTAGCATCTTTAGACCCATCATCTACTAGTATTAATTCAATATATTTGTATGTGGAATTTAAGATGCTATCAATACATCTTTGCAAGTATTTTTCTGAATTGTAAACTGGCACTATTACACTAAGTGTTTTCATTCTATCCTCTTTTATAAATTACTCACTAAGTCTTTCCACTCATTAATTATTGAATTGTAATCAAATCTCTCAAGTTTATACTGTGTCTCATTTGAAAACTTAAATCTAATATCTGGAATACTAATTAATTCTTCCACTCTCTTTGCAAGTCCTTCCAAATCTCCATCTTTTACCAAATATCCATTAATACCATCTTGAATCAATTCACTAGGTCCAGTCTTGCAATTAAAGCTAACCAACGGGAGTTTATATGGTTTTGTTTCAAGTAAGGTCATTGGAAGACCTTCGAATCTAGATGTCATTACATACATTGCCGCATGTGAATAGTAGTCTTCCATATTGTCTACTTCGCCTTTTAGTATTACTTGGTTTTCTAAATCTTTTTCTTTTATCTTATTATCAAGTATCTCATAGTCTTCACCGGTTCCTAAGATTAGCCATTTCCAATCCGGATATTTCTTTATAAAAAGATCTGCTATATCCACTAGCATATCAAATCCTTTTTGGTATGTTAATCTACCCGCACTGATAATAGTTTTAGAATCTTTATCATATTCATAAACCTTATCTGGCCAAATGATTGGATTATATATTCTAGTTACTGGACATCTACACTTTAGATTGCTCTCATAATATCCTTTGTCTTCATCTGTAAGAGTAATGATTTGTGCAGCCCATTTAGCTGCCATCTTTCTAGTATATTTTCTATAAGAAACTACTGGATGTTGATAGTAGTTATAGTGTTCCCAAGATATCACTTTGGTTTTTAAAAATGATGTGGCTGGAATAGTATACATTTCTAGTATTCCATCTATATCTATCAATATATCCACATCGTATTTTTTCATTAGTTTTCTTGTTCTTCTAATGATTCCAGGAAGATGTGTTACTCCACGCACCACATGGTCGTAGATAGTATATCTAGGTATAGTTTCATCCACATAGAAAAAAGGTTCTTCATCTTTTTCTACTAGACTTACTATTGATATATTAAAGTCTTCACATTTATTCAGTTCATTAGCAATTGTTATTGCTACTCTCTCCGTTCCACCACTATTTGTGATATCACCTGAGTAAAACCAAATGTTTTTAGCCATTATTATCTCTTTCCTAATAGTTTTCTTATTCTTTGTTTTGTATCTGCAATTGTCTTAAGAATAAAACTTGTCTTTGCTACTTTTTGTCCAGTCCAATCATTAATTAACTTAATCATGTCCTGTGCCATTTCGTAGTAAATCTTTGGAATAAAATGATTAATGTTTTTATAAAATGATTCTTGACCAGTTATATAGTTATTTACATCTAGTACTGTTGTGTTTTCTTTATCTTTAGCAAATATTCTTGCTGCATCATTATATTCTTTGTGCATTTTTTCTCTATCTTTATATGCAGCAAATTCATTTCCTTCAAACTGAGTTTCTGATCCAAGCATTATTACAAGTAATGTATTATCAGAAAGATTATTTCTAATAAACTCTAAATTCTTAGTAAAGTCTTCTACTGTTATTCTTCCTAAAAACTCATACTTGCGAGAAAAATCTTCTAGAAATTCTTTTGTAAACTTGCATCCACCCGTCCATAGTTTTCCGTCAATATATCCATCCCAGTTTTCTTTATCTGTCATTGGAAATACAGATTCTGTAAATGCAACTAGTTCTCCAGTTTCTTTTCTTTTATACAAACCAAGATTAGCTTCATTTAAAATACTTATAAATACAACATCATATTTCTTTCTATAGATTAAGTCAGAATACATTTCTTTATCCGCAAAAGGAAGCTCATTAAATAACATGTCTTTTTGCTCATTAGATAAAGTCTTTGCCTCTACTATATGAGTTGTGTGGTTTATCTGTTCATCAGATACTCCTCTTTCATTTATGAAAGTAAATTCACTATCTGAATTTTTCCCTAAATCAATATATGAGAATAATGCTTTTAGATCACATGGTCCCTTCACCAGTACGCTGGCATCATTTGCCTTTTCCTTGCCTTCTTCTTCGTTATTTACTTCTTGGTTTATCCACGCAGGGGCATCAGATTCATCTACTTCACCTATAACAGTGCCCACAACTTCTAGCTTTGGATACCCAAGTTTTGC
>CAMOYI010000044.1 GCA_946629885.1 uncultured Mycoplasmatota bacterium
CGCCAGTATATTTGGTAAACAAACTCTATTCGAGTAGGTTATATAGGTTTATCGTAAATAATAGCTATGACTTAGTAATATGTCCTCACCTATTTCCGGCTCATGCGATGACTGCAATCAATAAAAAACACAAAGTACCATTTATTTTCGTCGATACAGATTACGAATATCATCCATTAACTCACGAAATATTAGCAGACTACTACATAATACCGAAAGAGCTAGAAGGTACTTTTATAGCAAGGGGCGTAGATAAGAATAAACTCGTTTCTTTAGGTATTCCAATTTCTACTAATTATGTTAAAACTGCTAAGAACATTAGAAAAGATTTAAAAGTAGATAAAAAGATGGTTCTGATTTTACTCGGAAGTATGGGTTTTGGAAATATTGAGAGCGTAATTGGCGGCTTACTAAATATTAAAGATACGACATTTTTTATAGTGTGTGGTAAAAACCAAAAATTATACGATACTTTAAAAAAGTATGAGTGTAATAACATGAGAATTTTAGGCTTTACTAATAATGTTAATGATTTGATTAAATCAGCAGACATTGTAGTATCTAAGCCAGGTGGTTTATCTACTACAGAAATTGCAACGTTTAGAAAAGGGCTAATACACATGTTTCCAATACCAGGTGTAGAAACTACAAACACTTTATATTTTAGTTCGCGAAAGATGAGTTTAATTGCTCATGACAACGAGGAATTAATAAAACATATCGATACGCTTTTAAATAATAAAGATGTTTACAATACCATGATTGGTAATCAAGAAAAGTATATTCCAAGCGATAGCGCTAAAAAATTGGTGAAGTTTATTAAAGACAAATTCGAATAACGCGTATTTAATGTTTATTTAACAATAATGTATTTAATTATATGTGTGGTGATATTATATGAAAATATTGATAGTTGAGGATGAAGAGATAGATTAAAGAAAGAGAAATATGAATAAGAACATTTAATGTTCTTTTAATTTTCACTTGTTATTATCGATTTATCAAAAGAAGGTGATAATGAATAGAAGAAAAAGAATGAATAAGCATATAATTTAAATATAATAGATTTAGCAAAAAAGGACAAACAAGTTCTTTTTTGTTAAATTAGATTCATTTAATGTCTATTTAATAAAAACGCTATACTATTATATCGACAAAGGGAGATGATAAAATGTATGTTGTAAAAAATGCACTCATAAACATCAAAAGAAGTCTTTCCTATAATCCTGAATTAATTCTAGCAGACGAGCCAACAGGTAATTTGGATCACGATACAGAAAACGATATTTTGAAGATATTCAATGATCTTGCTCGCAAACAAAATAAGTGTGCTATAATTATTACACACTCACAAAATGTTTGTACATTAGTAGACGAAGTATACGAACTTAAAAAAGTGAAAGGAGATATATAATGAAAGAAAAGGCAATTATATTTATTGTAGGATTATTATTAGGAGCGATTATATCGACTGGTTCAATCTATTTCTATACGATATCAAATACTAATAATAATAGCAATAACATGGATCAAAGAATGAAATTTAACGAAGGTAATCCGCCAAGCAATCCTGATGGAAATTTTCAAAATAGACGACAAAGCGCTAATTAGGAGTTAAGACATGAAAAGAATAATAAAATTACTAATATTATTACCAGTGCTAGTATTACAGTTTACTTTTAATGTAAAGGCTGAAACTAATAATTTGTATGTAAATTTAGATGATTTCACTTATTCAATCGATAAAAGTGAATATAGTGAAATAAAAGAATACGCTACATTAGATTCTTTCTTAAAAGATTACAACTCTAAAACTTTACCAAATATTTATATTACTAACTTTCTATTTGATGGAGTATCCAGTGTAAAGACTCCAGACCTAGATGATTTCATCGAAAACAACTCTAATGATACTAAAATAAAAACTCTCGAAATAAAAGTATTAAATATAAATACTCTAGGTAATATAACTTTAACTGGAAAGACAACTGGTACGATGATAGGAGTAGATACTAATAACAAAAAGGGTAATATCAATATCATTTTAAATAATGTAACTATAGATACCGATTCTAAGAAAGCTCCTGCTATATATGTTTATAACAAAGACAAAAACTATACTGATTGTAAAGTGACTATTAGTACTCTTGCTGGTACAAAAAATTATATCGAAGGTGGAAAATTAAAGAAAGTTAGTTTGATAGACTCTTTAGAACTTGAAAAATATGCTACTTACTATACTAATGAAAACCTAGAAAACTATAACGCTTATCCATCTTATTATGGTATATATACTAAAGAAGAAATAGAAAACGTGTTATTTGCTATTGTCCAAGCAGATAATGAAGATTTAGCTGATGGAGATCCATACTATTTCTACAAAGCAAGTGGTGCAATAAGTTCTGATATAGATTTATATTTTGAAGGAAAAGGTTACTTGAATGTCACTAGCAAGAACAAAGAAGGAATTGAAACAAAAGGCAATTTAAGTTTTACAGGTGGTACTGGAGACTATGAGATAATCGCACAAGATGACTGTTTAAATACTACTACTGCTTCTAAAAATGGAACCACTGTTAGAAACGATTTGACGATCAATGTAAATTCACTTTTAGCATCTGTATCGAGTGAAGCAGATGAAGGAGATGCAATAGACTCTAATGGTAAACTAATTATCGAAGGAGGTACAATCTATGCATTCGCTCATCCTACTAGTGGAGATGCTGGATTAGATTCAGGAAATGGTACATACATCAATGGAGGAACAATTATTGCAACAGGTAATATGACAGATGCTATCTCTAGTGACTCTAAGCAAAAATATATATATGTAAGAACCTCTAAAATAGCAAAAAATACACTAATTGCAATTAAAGATGAATCTGATGATATAATCGCTGCCTTTAAGACCGATAGAGGTATTCAAACTCTATTATATAGTAGTGAAAACTTGCATACAGATTCATACAAAATTTATACGGGTGGTACTATCGATGGAGAAGAAACAAATGGATTATACACTAAGATAAATAGTTATTCTGGTGGTGAAGTAATTACAACTAGCAATGTAGAATCCAATAGATTAGAAAAACAAAACGGAAATATCAGTGATACACTTTTAAAAGCATTATTAATAGAAATAGGCGCTCTTCTAGTCTTTGTATCAGTAGTATTTATTAGTTCCAATATGAAGAAAAAGAGTAACAAAGTAAAAATAAAGATGTAATAAAGATATTCATTACATCTTTTATTTTGTTATTTTATGACAATATGATATTATAAATATATGGATAACGTGGTGATTAATATAATATGAACATTAAGGTATTAGTAGATTGTGAAGCGCTAGGTAGTTATAAAAACGATAAAGTTAGTTTTGATAGAAACATAGATTTATTAAAAAAGATTTCATCTTTACATGATGTTTATCTATTTGCGACAAGTAAATTTTTAGAGTCTCCGGTACATTTTGAGTTAAGGGACATCTTCAAAGAAATAATAACAGACTCTTTCGATAGAGAGTCTTATGTAAGCGAAATAAAAGCTCTATGTGACTGGATACTTTATTTTAAGAGTGGTGTTACTACAGATTCGCAAAACGATAACATTGTATACTGCCCAATTAAGTTAATGATAGATACTACTGCTTTTAAGAACGTTAGTTTTACCGAACTTGCAAGGAATAAAAAGTATTATCACGATTTTTCTAATTACTACATGTATACACTAGGTAACGATACAGAGAAAGAGGCAAACTTTTTAAGTAAAGTATTCAAAAAATATGTGAAAAAAGAAAGTGGCAATCTGTTAGATTTATGTTGTGGTGTAGGAAGACATGCTTATTTACTTGCTAAAAAGGGATATAGAGTAACTGGAATTGATTTCTCGCGCGATCAGATAGAAAACGCCAAAAAGATACATAACCACGAATTAGTAAATTACGATGTAATGGATGTAAGAGATATAACTCTATCACAGAAATATGATATGTCATACTGCATGTGGACTACATACAATTACTTATCGCAAGAAGAAGATTTAAAAAAATTCATAATCTCTAATTATAATCATCAGAATAAAGGCGATATTTTAGTTCTAGATAGCAAAAATATTCCAAGACTAGATTCACATAGACTATATAATAGAATTACAGAAGATGGAAACTTTAAAATGGAAATATTGATAAATAAATACGTCACAGACAATATTCAGAATTCCCAGTATTTACTATTTATAAATGATAATAAAGAAAAGAAGTTCTTTTTAGACGAAGAACTAGTAAGGTTTTATATGATAGATGAATTGAATCATTCGATGAAAGGCTATTATGAGTTAGTAGATATATATGGAGACTTCGATATGAATAAATATGATGAAAAAACTAGCGATAAATTCATTACTATATTTAGAAGATTATAAATATACTAACTATTTTATAAGTAAAGATTAATCAGAAAAATATATAAAAAATTACTAACATATAAGAAAGCATATAGAATAACATACAAGATAATTATTAAGTGCACTTTGAAATATAAAAGCCATTGCATCTATGATATAATTTATAATGAATGGAGTATATTATGAAAGATAAGAAAAGTTTAATAATTTATTTTAGTAGAGCGGATGAAAACTACGCTGTAGGATATATCGACAAAGGAAATACAGAAGTACTTGCTGAATATATAAGGGATTATATTGGATGCGACATGTTTAAGGTTGAACCACTAGTACCCTACGCTAAAGATTATAAAACTTGTATAGAGGAAGCTAAAGAAAGAATTGGTGCTGCTCCTATAAAGAACAAAATAACTGACATTTCTAGTTATGAAGTAATCTATATAATGACACCAATATATTGGGGTACGTATGCTCCAGAAATGGAAACAGCACTAAAGGACCTAGACTTCACTGGCAAAATAGTACGAATTGTAACTACACATGAAGGTAGTGGTCTTGCTAATGTACCAAGTGATATAAAAAGAATTTGTTCTGGAGCGATAGTACTCGACGATGCCATTGCAATAAAAGGTTCACAAGCAAAGAATGCAAAAACTGTTATCGAAAATTGGATATAGAAAATAAATGGAAGGAAGAGGTAAAGTATGAATATATATGATTTTAAAGTTAAAACAAGACTAGGTGAAGAAATTGCACTAGATAATTATAAAGGTAAAGTGCTATTAATTGTCAATACTGCGACAGGATGTGGATTTACTCCTCAATATGAAGGATTAGAAGCATTATACAAAAAATACCACGATAGTGGACTAGAAGTACTCGATTTCCCTTGTAATCAGTTTGGTAGCCAAGCACCAGGAAGTAACGATGAGATTCATGAATTTTGTACTCTTAAATATAATACGACATTTGACCAATTTGCAAAAATTGATGTCAATGGAGAGACTGCATCTCCACTTTTTGACTATCTAAAACACGAGATTACAGACGACGAAATAATAGGAGTTAAAAATAAAATGTCCATGAAGGCAATTGAAAAAATAAGCAAAACTGCAACACAAAAAGAGGATATAAAGTGGAACTTTACTAAATTTCTAGTAGACAAGACTGGTAGAGTAGTTGGTAGATTCTCGCCAACTTATCGCCCTGAAGACTTAGAAGATAGAGTAAAAGAACTTTTATCGATGGAGTAACATGATTAAAAAAGTTATAATTTGTCTGTTTTATGTGTTAATTATTTCGTTATTTGTGGGGTGCGCAAATAACAAAAAATCTAATAATAATATAAGTAACGATAATCTGGAGGTTAGCCAAATGAATGCAATAATAGATGGGAAGGAATATACTATCGATCTTGAAGATAATGATACTGTAAAAGACTTCGTTAGTATATTACCTAAAGAATTTACCATGAGTGAACTAAATGGAAATGAGTATTATGTCTATATGGATACAAGTCTAAAATCTAATCCAGAAAGAGTCGAAAAAATATATGCTGGAGATGTAATGCTATATGAAGATAATTGCATCGTTATCTTTTATAAATCGTTTGATACTAAATATAAGTATACGAAAATTGGTCATATAAGTTCACTACCAGAACTAAAAGGAGAAAAAATGTCAGTTAAGTTTGATTTAAAATAATGTTTTCTATAAATATAAATATTGACAAGCTGTGCTATAATAATGCTAGGAGGATTATATGAACGAAGAAAGAATTAGAGGAGATAAGTATATACCATTTGATGAAAGAACTAGTGGTGAATCAGTAGTATATTTTACACGCGACTTAAGTGGAGCAGGACTTAAGAAAATATACGAGCGCGTCAACGAGAACATATCTGGTAAAGTCGCCATAAAATTACATACAGGAGAACCTGATGGGCCGAACATTATACCAAGAGAGTGGGTAAAAGAATTTATCGAAAGTGAATGTAAAGATGCGACAATTGTAGAGACGAATACCTATTATGCTGGTGAAAGATATACTACAAGCCAACACAGAAAAACTCTCGAAGTAAATGGTTGGAACTTTTGTCCAGTTGATATTATGGATGAAGAAGGTACTATAGATTTACCAGTTAATAATGGCAAATGGTTTGACCATATGACTATGGGTTCACATATAACAAATTACGATTCACTAATCGCTTTAACTCATTTTAAAGGTCATGCCATGGGCGGTTTTGGTGGAAGCAACAAAAACTTAGGTATAGGTTGTGCAGATGGTAGGATTGGCAAAAAGATGATACATACTTTCGAAGGACAGGATCAGTGGTCAATCAAAGAAGAAGGCTTCATGGAAAGAATGACAGAAAGTACAAAAGCTGTACTTGATCATTTTAAAGATAAAATAACTTTTGTAAATGTCATGAGAAACATGAGTGTATCTTGTGATTGCGAAGGAACACATGCAGCTCCAGTAGTAACGCCAAATGTTGGAATACTTGCGTCTAAAGATATCTGTGCATTAGATACTGCGTGTGTAGATTTAGTCTATGCCATGAAAGAAGAAGAAAATCACGATTTAGTTGAGAGAATTGAAACACGTCATGGATTAAGACAACTATCATACATGCACGAAATTGGTATGGGTAATACCAAATATAAGTTAGTCGACATAGATAATGAAGATGCTATAATTAAACCAAATGAAGCAGTCATGGATTTAACTCCATTTAATTAGGTGGTATTATGAAGTTTATATTTAAATTTATTTTTGTTGTTATTGCACTATTTACAACTCTCATAATTGAAGAGGCAATTAGACTTAAAGTAGAGCCAAATGCCAGACCAATTGTAATTTTAGATAGAACAAAATATTGTCTTGATTGTATTATGCCTGGTGAAACACTAGACATGGAATATCAAGGTGTCGGATACAAGGTAAATATGACTTATCACTCATCTTTGAAATCAACTAGTGATAATAAAATTGTAAAAGTGATAAAAAAGGAATTTAAGCTTTTTAATAAGTTTAAACTTTGGAGTTGGCAAGAGGCTATTGAAGATGAAAACTAGATTATTCTAGTTTTTATTTTAAATTGACAATTATCGACTTAAATGTTAATATTTTTATAGTAAAGAGGTGTTGAAATGAATAATGATGAGATGAATAATGATTCAAATATAAATCCTTCATTAAATAATCAAAATGTTATTAATCCTGATGGTAATAATTCGAACCCTCAGGAACCCGTTATGCAAACGAGCATACCAACAATGAGTGAAAGCGCAATTCCAGAGATGAATAATTCTCCTATTCAAAGTGAAACTCCGAATAGTGTAAGTATGATGACTGATAGTCAGCCACAGATGACGAATTCTTTTACTGAGAGTGTTAACACAACTATTCAGCCAGATATAAGTACCATTAGTACGCCTACACCTGTAGTTGAAAATAACGCAAATGTTACTGAACCAAAGGAAAAGAAAAGCAAAAATGGAATACTGATTGCAATAATAATTTTACTCATAGCTTTAGTCGCAGGTGCATATGTTTATTTAAAATTCTTCGGAAACATATCGCATAAAGTTTACCAAACCGCAGTAGAAAAAGCTATCGGCAATGTATTTAAGAGTGCGCATCCAGATTCTGCATATCAATATGAGATGGCATTAGATGTAAATGTCGATGCGAAAGATGAAGTAATACCGCAACAGGTTAGAGATTTGATAAATAATATACGAATCAAATCAGTAATTCAAATGGATAAGAATAATCACAGGGTATCTGTTAAATTGGATTCTACATATCAAAATGAGGCACTATTAAATGCTGACATATTTACAGAATTAGATAAGAATACTATTTACGTTTCTCTTCCTGGACTTCTAGATAAATACATCCAAGCAGAAGAAACAGATTTAAGTTCTTTATCAGAAATGTTAGATAAAAAGTATGATTATGACAAAATAGAGAAAATTCTAAAAAGAGAACTACCTAAAATAATAAAAGAAGATGAATGTTCAAATGAAAACGGGTATTATATCTGGAAGGTAAGTAGTAAAGACTTAATAAGTAGATTTGCCAACTTAATAAATACTTTGAGAGTTGATAGTGAATTTGTAACAGCAGTAGGTGGACAGGCCGAAGTAGAAAAAATGTTTGGAAATGAATTAATCACCACTGATGATATAACTGAATCTAAAGATATTACTTTTAAATTGAATGAAAAAGAATATGAAGTTTCAATGGATGAATACTCAATCGATGGAAAAATTCAGGATGATACTGTAACTTATAATGTTAGACAAAGTGGTACATCTATGATGGATGGTTCTATCACTATTAAGGGTAATGATAAAGAAAGAACTGTTAATCTTACTGTATCTTCTAGCCAATTTGGAACTGTTAAGGCAAATATGTCGAGTAAGTACACGACGATTTCATCTGTAAATGACATAGATAGAACGAATGTAATCAAGAGTGAAGAATTAACTCAAGAGGATAGTCAAGCTTTAATAGAGAAGCTACAAGAATCAAAACTATATGAACTAATATCTTTATTCGCTCCACAAGCATCTCAAGTTGAACCAACAGAAATGCAAGGGACCGAATATTAATAAAACTCAACACGACGTTGAGTTTTTTTCAACTTTAATTTTATAGACTTTTTTTAACTTATGTTGTATGTTTGTAGTGTGAAAGGAGAAAAAGTTATGAAGAAAAAAATTATATTGGCTGTGATAGTTCTAATAAGCATAGTAGTTGGAGGACTTGCTACATACTTGATATTAAATTCTAGGTGCTCAAATGAATTAAAACCATTGCCTGCGCAAGAAAAATCTGAAGGATTAAGAGGTGTATATGACATCGATAAAAATATCAACGAAAAGACTATAGATAATTATCTAGGAAGGAGCGATGTCGTATATAGGGATGTTAGAATGTTAGAAGATACTGCCACTTGGGAAAACAAGGGTGGAGAAAGAGATCTAACTGGTTTTGTTGAAGGATTTGAAGTAATCCCTTATGCTTATCTTACTGAATTTCCTCAGGAATACATCGACCAAAAGAAGAGTGAAAATGTAACGGGATTATATACAGGCAAGACTTTATTTAGACTAGATAAAGACGGTAATTATGTTGCAAACTATAAAGAATCTATGAGCATATTAGAAACAATATTTCCAAAGGATAAAACCATATTCTTAATGTGTGGAGCAGGCGGTTATGCTAATTTTACTAAAAAAATGCTTATAGCGCTAGGTTGGGATGCATCTAAGATATATAACGTTGGTGGCTTCTGGAATTATGATGGCAAAAAAGCGATTAGTACGGTTGTAGACGGAAAGAAAAAATGTGATTTTTCTAAAGTACCATATCACAATATCGATTTTTCAAGATTAACAGAAATTAAATAAAACTGTCTTTCAGGACAGTTTTTAATATGTAAATTCTTGAAAATACGTTAACCTTGTGCTATACTTTCACTAGAGTAGAAAGAAGGTAAAAGATGAAGAAAATAAGAACTTTATTTGTTGTATGTATAATGTGTTTATCAATTGTTGCAGTAAATGTTTACGCTCGCGATTGGGACTTGGTGGACGATAAAGAACCTGTTGAATGTTGTACTATTACCGGCGATAATTTATGCTCAGATTGTGAAAATTATAGTTTATTCACAATATGTGATAAGAGGAGTAAAAACTGTACAACAATTAACACAAATACAATTAAAAATGATCAAAAGTATGATTTATTCGAAATAAAGGATAAAGAAATATACTTAGATAATTCAGAAATAACACTTGAATTCAATAACATATGGTCATTGTTAGAATATAAGATACACGTGAGTGGAACAAATAAGATAACATATTTAAATTCGATTAATCAAAGAAAAATTATGGAACCAGCGTTAGGTCTAGAATATCCAGATCTTTATTCAAATGACTACATACCATTTACTGTGGTAGGAGATGGAATACTAGATATAGACGTCGCTAACCAGATTAAGAAAAATGCAGAAGGCGAAATTTATTATAAATGTTGGGACCTCAGATTGTCAAAAAGCTGTCCTATCGACGTTGGTAAAGCGAGCAACGGTGGTAATATAACTAAAAGTGATATTAGTCTACTTAAAATGGCCGCTTCTAAGAAAAGTGAAATTAAAGAGAGATTCTGCTTAACAGAGGCTGAAATAAATACTAGTGACAATATAGTAACATTTAAGGTACCAAAGTATGGATATACTGTAACAGACCTAAAAAACAAATTTGCTGAGAATGCGGATGCATTCTATTATGCTCGAGTTAATATGACCATGACAATGCAAGAATTTAATGAAGCACCACCAAAATTACTAAAATCATATACTGCAGCAAAAAATGATTTATTGACTGCTGACGGAAGACGTCAATTTATAGATACTTTAGTTGCAGGAAGGGTGGTATGTGGTGGAATACCATATTTAGTTCCATCGGTCATGACACTTGAAGAAACACAAATAACGGCCTCTTGGGGATTAGAAAATATCAAGACAGACTTAAGAAGAAGTTTCTCAAGTGATGGGCATTACTTAATAAATTTCCCAGAAGAAAAGACTATGATAACAACTACTAAGAAAGATAATATAGTATTTGAATCAACTGAAGAGTTCGATCCAAATTATCACCTAGTGGTAGACGACATCACAGA
>CAMOYI010000045.1 GCA_946629885.1 uncultured Mycoplasmatota bacterium
CTTTGATAACTTGTAAAAAATAAAAATTTTTTATATAATATAATTGTAAGGAAAAGAAAGCAAACGAAAGAGGTGATATAAATGGAATATAAAGTAGCTCCTTCATATGAAAATTATCGTATTGTTTCTGTTGATGAGGACGCAAAGAAAGCTGTTATTGAGTGCCAGTGTGATAGATGCGGCGGCTCCGGTATGTACATCATCCCTAGAGCTTTCCAGGGAACATGCTTCGCTTGCGGTGGTGCTGGTGTTATCCGCAAAAGAGTAAAAGCATATACCCCCGATGAATATGAGAAGTATCTTGCTACTCAAACAAGAGCAAAGGAAAGAAAGGCAGAAAAGAGAGCTGCGGAAATCGCTAAACTCCAGGAAGAATCTGAAGCTAATCTTCGCGTTGCTCTCGAAGAAGCAGGTTATGAAACCGAGCATCCGCAGATTTGGTTGGTAATTGGTGAAAATACCTATGCTATCAAAGATACTCTGAAAGGACTCGGTTGTAAATATAAACCTGAATTTGGTTGGTACTGCACACATACAGTTGATGTACCTGCGGACTATAATATTGTTCCTGTTCCTTTTGATGAGGTTTGTGACTGGAATCCTGTTACAAAAAGAATTTCTGTAAAAGAAAATGCTAAGGAAGTTGCGGACGCCGCTAAAGCAAAGGCTATGCCTAAGTCTAACTCCGAGTTCATTGGAGAAGTTAAGCAGAGACTTCGCGACTTGCATGTCATGTTAACCGGCTGCCGCACCATTGAAACCTACTATGGTATTTCTCTTGTTTATACCTTTAAGATGGGTGACAATGTTCTTACATGGTTCTGCTCTGGAAAGGGTATTGACCCTGATATTGAAGTAGGAGATGTAGTTCTTCTTACTGGCACTGTAAAAGAACATAAAGAGTACAATGGAGTAAAGCAAACATATCTTAACCGTTGTATCGTAAAAAGAGAGGGATAACCTCTCTTTTTTGATTTTTTAAAAAATTTTTTGTATAATATATGTATACGATAAAAAAGGAGAAAACGGTTAATGAAAAATAGTTTGTCTTTCGTTAAATTAGTAAAGTATATTGAAGGGTATTCTTTTGGAGAATTTTTTAATGATGATAATGTAGATATTTTCATAGATTATCTTTATGAAGTATCAGAAGAGTACCAGAATAATAAATGGCGTTGTGAATATGGTGCAACAAAGTTAGTTATTATAATGGATGACGAAGATATAGTTTTTAAAATCCCCTTTAATAGTACTTGGGATTATGATGGACATGAATATGTTTTCTTTTATGGTGCTCCCGCAATTTCTACTTGGGACTATTGTGAAGCAGAAGAAGAGAGATATAATATAGCCAAAGAAAATGGTTTCGCTAATTATGTAGCAAAAACCAATATGGTTTATAGTACAAAAAATGGTGTTCGTATCTATACTCAGCCCAAATGTTATGGATATAGTAGAGAGAAAAGAACTTCCAGAAAATCGTTAGAAGTTTTTGGAAAATGGGCGAAATTTAACCTCCCTATTCGTGAGCCTTCATGGTTAAATGCTTTTATTGACCATTATGGAGCTTATAAATTAAAGAAATTCCTTAAATTCCTTATTGATGAAGACTGGAATGATGATTTAAGTGGCCCCAATATTGGTTATACAGCAACCGGTGAACCTATTCTGATTGATTATAGTTCTTATATGGAATAGCATATAAATTTTTAGGAATTAGACTTGTAATTTTTAAAAATTTTTGTTATAATTATTATAATAAAAATAGAGGTGATAAATATGGATGATTTTATTTTTATGGCTGAATTGGAATCTGATTTGAGAGATGAGTACATGATGAATCCGCCTGAGGAATTTATCGCCAGAGAGGAGTTTAATAATGAATTTCGCGATTCCTTTTACGAGGAAGTTTAATTACTTTAACTAGCCTAATGTTGAAATTAATATTCATTATAAACCAAAAGTAAAAGAGTTAGATGATTTTATTTCTAAATATAGTTAGAAACGTATTAATTTAATTTTTTAGGAAGGCGAGTTTGATAAAGAACGCGACCTTCCTTTGATCGAAGCTTTTAGAGAAAAGTACCCCCAATGTGAATTGGTAATGCGGCTGCCGGTCTATTCCAGATAGATCTAGTCTCTTCTCGCATAGAAGCAACTGCCGCATTATTATTATATTCTTGCTAATCGATGGGGAATTTTCAATGGATTATTAAATACTTCTGTAACAGATATTTACATTTCAGAAGATTTATGTTTTTCATTGGACATTATACAACAAAAGGTTAAAGATAAAAATAAAAAAATAAGAACTTTTTGTAATGTTTGTCAAACTACTTGGCCTGAAGAAGAATCTTTAAGGACATTTTTTATTAGACCAGAAGATGTATTTTTATATAATAAATATATAGATGTGGTTGAATTTTTTGAAGCTGAAAAAGATAAAAATGCTCTTAATACTTTATATAATTTATATAATAAAGGAGAGAGATGGGCGGGACCGCTTAAAGAAATTATAAAAGGTTTTAAAGGTGATACTGACTCGTATTATCTTTTTTCACGTTTTGGAGAGAAAAGATTAGATTGCGGTAAGCGTTGTAATATTTCTAATTGTTCCTTTTGTGTATAGGTTGCTTCTCTTGCTAGTACATTAAAGCAAAATCAAATAGGTATATTTTACAAAAATAAAAATTTTTAGTATAATAAAGAGGATGAGAAATGAAAAATACAAGAACACCAACCGAGTATATTGTAACACGTAGACAAGCAAGATATATTGCAAAACAAAGAATGAAGGAAAAAGGAATTAAGAATATGAATAGACATTCTTATTCAACTTATACTTCACCGGAAACAAATCAAACTTATACGGTGTATAATCCGAGTTATTTTGCAAAAAACTGGAGGGATTTTGTAACATGGCCGCAAAAGGTACAGAGTCAAAAGGTATAATTTTCAATAAGCTAAAAGAAATTTATCCAAACTCTTTTTGGGAGGATGAAGGTAAAATTCTGCGGATTCCGATGAATGAAAGCGGGAACCCGATTGAAGTAAAGGTTACTCTAACTGCAGCGAAAAATATTCTAGGAAGTGGAGTGATAGAAAGCGCATTTCCGACTGCATCAGAACCAGTTGTTGAGTCACCTGTCGAAATGACAGAGGAAGAGAAGGAGAATGTCGCTACACTACTAGCTTCATTGAATCTATGAGTCATTTACTTAAATATAAAGAATGGCAAACTCCATATGGTTGGGAAACTGGAGATACTTCAGATTTAGCACACGGGTCAAATACTTGGTGGTATCCAGCCCGTATGTTAAATATGGCGCCCACAGATTATGTTCTTCTATTGAAAGATACTTACCATGCTAATATTCGTTATTTTCCTCATAATAATTTATTAATTTTTCACTGGAAGAATTATTCTGATTGTATGAAGTTTACTAAGTTCATAAATCAAGAAGCGGTTAAGCGTAAATTTATGATATGAAGGACGAATATATTTATTGTGCATTAAATGATTGTAATATAAATAAAGGACTATCAAGATGCTGTTTCTATTGTCATGAAACAAAATGTCCTGATAGATGTGATAAAACTGAATTAACCTTTTGTGTTAATTTAATGGCTGAGCTGAAAGAATTAAAAGAGGAGAATTAGAAATGAAGATAGATTATCCAACAACTACTGTTTCTATACCTCCTCTTGGTTTAAAACCTAAATATATACATGATAAAATTCGTATAAAAGAAATATTAGATGCAATGGAACGATACTCAAAGTAGAGTTTTCCTATTCCTATTGAATGGATATAGGAACTTAGAGAGTTAATTAAATAATGAAAATTATTAAACGATTGTTTTGTAGACATAATAATATAGAATTTGTTCGTAATATTTATGGAGATGAAATTAATACTGCTAATGCAAGAAGTGTATGGAAATGTAAGTATTGCGGGAAGATTTTATATAAAGATAAATTAAATTTATTATATAATTAAAGTAATTCGACGCAAAAGAGTAGGTAAAAATGGCTATTATACAATTTGATAAGATCTATATGGATTTAATTTGTGACGATGTTCCAAAAGTAAATCCAAAGAAAACACTCATTGATCCGTGGGATGGTGAAAAACCACATGCTGAAGGTGGATTTGTTGAAAAATACTGTTTGTAGTATACATTAAATTCTTATTAAGATGACGAAATTCGGTGGCGGAATAGGTAGACGCTATCTCCCATGGGCAACACTCAGATGCATATGAGAGACAATCTTTGAAGGGGAGCTTTAAAATAACAGGTTGCCATGTAAGGTGCAAATCCTTACCCGAATTGTATTAACTTAATAGAATATTTGGGGAGTTAGCTCAGCAGGTAAGAGCCACGGCCTTATAAGCCGTATGCCCTAGCAAGGTAAAGCGGAGTTCGAATCTCCGACTCCCTATTTTATTTTTAAACAAAAGGAGAAAATTATTATGTCACGTTCTTATAAGAAATATCCTTGGGTTACTGACCATAAAGCAGGCACTACAAAAAATACTAAAAAATTCGCTAATAAAACAGTCCGGCATAGAAAAAACTTACCTAGCGGGAAAGCATATAGAAAAGTTTTTGAATCTTGGAATATTTGCGATTATAAATATATGTGGACTTGGGAAGAAGCTAAAAGAGAATGGGAAGAAGAAGATAATCTTTATTTAAAAAGACGTTATCCTACTTTAAAATCTTATTATAGATATTGGTTAAAATGCACAAAAGGAAAATGCGGACACAACCTTTTTGTTTTTTTATAAA
>CAMOYI010000046.1 GCA_946629885.1 uncultured Mycoplasmatota bacterium
AACATTACTATTCCACTTACTAACAAAGTTTAAAGTACCAGCATTCTTAGGATCTTCATTCGCATTCCTTGGTGGATATGCAGCGATAGCTCCTATGGTAGATGGAAAAGCTAACACAGAAATGCTTCCATATGCATGCTTTGGTGTAGTATGTGCGGGTGCTCTTTATGTGATTTTGGCAGCAGTTATTAAGATAGTAGGAATTAAGAGAGTTATGAAATTATTCCCACCTGTAGTTACAGGACCTATTATCATTGCTATTGGTTTATGTTTAGCGCCATCAGCCCTTAATAACTGTGCAACATGCTGGCCGCTAGCTCTTATTGCTTTGGCTACAGTTATTGCGTTTAACATCTGGGGAAGAGGAATGTCAAAGATTATCCCTATCCTTATTGGCGTGGCAGTTGCTTACGTATGTGCGATTATATTTGGCAACTTATTAGATATCCCAGCATTCACAAAGGTAGAATGGTGGAAGATTAGAGATGCTGCTTGGGTTGGACTTCCAGTTAACTGGAACGGAACAGTATTTGGCGGTGTAGATTTCTCACAGAAGGCTAAAGTAGTGACAGCTGTTACTACAATGGTTCCTATTGCTATAGCGACTATGATGGAACACATTGGAGATATCTGTGCTATTGGAGCTACATGTGATAGAGATTATATTAATGAGCCAGGTCTTCATAGAACGCTTCTTGGTGATGGTCTTGCTACATCCTTAGCATCACTTTTTGGTGGCCCTGCTAACACTACATACGGTGAGAATACTGGTGTACTTGCTCTTTCAAAGGGATTTGATCCTAGAGTGGTAAGAATCGCTGCTTACATAGCAGTACTTCTTTCCTTCTCGCCTAAGTTTGCGATGATTATTGAGGTGATGCCAGCAGGCATTGTTGGTGGTATCTCATTTATGTTGTATGGAATGATTGCAGCTATAGGTGTTCGTAATGTAGTAGAAGCACAGGTTGACTTCTCAAAGAGTCGTAATGTAATAGTGGCAGCTATCATAGTTGTATCAGCGCTTGGTATTAAGTTTAGTTCAGGAATGGGTGCTGATGTAGTGAAGAGTTTTGACGGTGCTGTTAAATTCAATATAGGTTCTGTAGCGTTCAGTTTATCAGGACTTGCTGTAGCAGCTATAGCAGGTATTGTGCTTAATCTTCTATTCCCAGACAAAGATCCTGTGATTGTTCATGGAGGTGTCGAGCCCGAGGAAAAAACAGAAGAATAGTAAAAATATAGATGTTAATATAGAAAAAGGCTTTGAGTGAGTTGTTCGCCTCAAAGTCTTTTTCTCTCTAATCTATTACTTTAGATGTATTGTAAAGCATTAAAACAATATGATATAATTTACAGAGGTTATGGGTAAAAAGTATGGTAAAAATAAAATGGGGGGGGCGGACACCGATATGAATAAAATGGTTTCGGTTGTCATACCCGTTTATAAGTATCTAGACAAAATAGTAAGATGTCTAGATAGTTTAAGTGCGCAAACCTTTACGAATTTTGAAGTAATATTGGTATGCCACCCTAATACTCACGAAGAAATAGAGAGGATTGCAAGAAAATATAGATTCGAAACAAAAGTTTTATCCACGGGAAAAGATGGTGTTTCGGCTTGTAGAAATATTGGTATCAATCATAGTAAAAGTGAATATATAGTTTTTTTAGATAGCGATGATTATGTGCTAGAAAGATATTTAGAAGTGCTAGTAAGAAACATGAGGGATAACGTATGTTTGGCTATGTGCAATTATATGCAAAAGTTTGAAGATGAAAGTGTTATTCAGAGTTTTAAAATGAAAGATAGAGTATACTCTCCACAAGAATTACTAGAAAATATGTATGGTCCAGTGGAACAATACAACGGTTTTATATGGAACAAAATATTTAGAAGAAAAATCATAAATGATAATAAAATAAGATTTGACGAAGAAGTATCACTTAATGAAGATAGATTGTTTATAGTTACGTATCTACTAAGTGTGGATAGTAACAGCAAGATAGTATATAGCGCAAAAACATTATATCAATACATAATGCATAAATACAGCGTGACAGCGAGATTAAGACGAGGAGAATTGCCTAGACAAAAAGCCATGTCTGAGATAGTATCATTTTCAAAATGTGAGAAAATGTTAGAAGACAATGAAAAGGTAATTAACAGACTTGTGCGTGAGAGTGTGGAAAGGTCTATTAGAATATTAAGACTACTTATAAAAAATTCTGCTGAATCTAGAAGGATTGAGGGATATATTAATAGAATGAGGCATAAATATAAGGATTTATTCACAAAAAAAAGAAGGCTCCAAATGTTTTTATATGAACATTATGTTTTGAGGAGTATATGGATTGATATAGGAAGAAGAACATACTAAAAATTTAGAATTATACACAATAATATAATTTTGATTGGAATAATGGGTATTATTAATAGTATAAAAAAAGAAATAAAATTTAAAAAAAGTGAGATTATAGGAAGAACAAGAAAAATAAAAGAGATTCCTATGACAGAACCAGTTGATTTTGTCGTATCATGGGTAGACAGCAGTGATGAGCAGTGGTTGAAAGAAAAACAGAAATATTCTGACTCTAAATTAGAAGGTAGTGGAGTTGAAAGATATAGAAATTGGGATTTATTTAAATACTGGTTTAGAGCAGTAGAAAAATATGCCCCATGGGTTAGAAAGGTTCATTTGGTAACATGTGGACATTATCCTGAATGGTTAAATCTAAATCATAAAAAAATCAATTTGGTAAAGCATGAATCCTTTATCCCCGAAATTTATTTACCTACATTTAATGCTAATCCTATCGAATTAAACATCCACAGAATAAACGGTTTGTCAGAACATTTTGTCTATTTCAATGACGATATGTTTATTAATAAGCCTGTTAGCAAGGAAGATTTCTTTAATGGAAATTATCCTAAATACTGTTGTGAGGCTGTTCCACTTAAACACTATAGAGAGAATGTGTTTTTTGATCATATGCTTTTTAATAATATTGGAATAATTAATGATTACTTCGACATAACTAAGTGTATAACAGATAAGTCTGAACTTTGGTTAAATAAAAAATATAAAAAAACAAGAAAGTATACCAAGTTAGCATATAAAGATAATTATTTATATGGAATGGCTTTCCCGCATTTGGGAGTGCCACTAAGGAAATCAACTATGGAGAAAGTGTGGAGTTTATACGGTAAAGAATTAGATGATACGTGTCAAAGAAAATTCCGAACACCGTCTGATATTAACGATCAAATATTTCAACTATGGGATATGGCTAGCGGAGAGTTTTTTCCAGTTGGAAGAGAATATTATGGAATGTTTTTTGAAAATTTGGCGACTCAAACAGAAGTAATACCTGATACTGTGATGAATGACGATGAGATGATGATTTGCTTAAATGATACTGATGCAGTAAATGATTCGAATTTTGAGAGTATTAGAAGAACAATTGATAGTGCTTTTTTGAAAAAATATCCAAACAAATCGCAATTTGAAATATAAAGCAAAATGTACGAAAGGTATAACAATGGAGCAAAAGTGGTCTTATGTAATAAAACCCAAAACTAAATTATTTGATTTTCAACTGAGAGAACTATGGAAATATAGAGACCTAGTGTGGTTGTTTGTGAAACGTGATTTTACTACACGTTTTAAACAGACCATTTTAGGACCAACATGGTTTATTATTCAACCGTTATTTACGGCGGCCATGCAGGCATTTGTCTTTGGTGATATTGCCAATATGGAACTGCCAGTTTCTGGAGTGTCGCATTTCCTATTTTATATGGTAGGTAACGTTCCTTGGATGTATTTTTCAACATGTCTAACATCTACGTCTAACACGTTTGTACAAAATGCAAATGTATTTGGAAAAGTATATTTTCCACGACTTACCATTCCAATATCTTCAGTTATATCATCAATGGTGAACTTTGCAGTTCAGATAATGTTAGTAATTCTATTTTCATTACTATTCTTATTTAGAGGATCAAATGCTCACCTTACATGGGCTGTTTTATTAACTCCAATATTAGTTGTGCAAATGGCTATGTTAGGTTTGGGGTTTGGAATAATTATTTCATCTATGACCACGAAGTATAGAGACTTGCAGGTTATGGTTTCGTTTGGAGTTCAACTATGGATGTATGCAACACCAGTTATTTATGCTGCATCCACTATGTCAAAAGGATTGTATACACTTATAATGCTTAATCCAATGTCTCCAATCGTTGAGTTTATGAGATATGGATGGATAGGTGTAGGAGATCAACCATTTTTGTATTGGGGGGTTAGTTGGATTACCACTTTTGTTGTACTACTAATTGGTATAACTATGTTTAACAAAGTCGAAAAAACATTTATGGATACAGTTTAATGGAGGAGTATTGGTTACAGTTTTAACTAATAACAATTAACATGAGTGAAAAAAATATTGCTGTACAGGCAGAAGGGATAAAAAAACAATATCGTCTTGGAGTCATTGGAGGAGGAACATTAAAAGGTGACCTTCAGAGTTGGTGGGCCAGAAAGCGCGGGAAAGAAGATCCTAATGTAAAAATAGGCTCCAAAGTGTACAAAAAGAATGAAAAATTTATGGCACTAGACGGTATAGATTTAACAATAAGAGAAGGCGAAAGACTAGGCATTATTGGGCATAATGGTGCTGGAAAATCAACTCTTCTAAAACTATTATCTCGAGTAACTGCTCCAACAGAAGGAGTTATTAGAGTTAATGGAAGAATATCCTCTATGCTGGAAGTTGGTACTGGATTCAATCCAGAATTAACAGGTAGAGAAAACATTTACTTAAACGGTGCCATCCTTGGAATGACTCGTGCGGAAGTTTCCAAGAAGATTGATGATATTATTGAGTTTTCAGAATGTAGTAACTTTATTGATACACCAGTAAAACGTTATTCATCAGGAATGTATGTAAAACTAGCTTTTGCAGTGGCAGCGCATCTAGATTCAGAAATAATGATTATGGATGAGGTGCTGGCTGTAGGTGATATGGCTTTTCAAAATAAATGTTTGGAAAAAATGAGAGATGTTTCTATGACAGAAGGAAGAACCATTCTTTATGTTAGCCATAATATGAATACTATTCGTTCTTTGTGCGATAGATGTATTGTACTTAGCGAGGGAAAAATAATTTATGATGGTGATGTTGATAAAGCAATCAACATTTATTTATCTAAAGGATCAGATAAAGAGTTGATTAGAAATCATTATGAGTTTAATAATACTTACAGACATTTGGAATGGAATCATGGTGATTTAAGAATAGAAGAATTGAATTTAGATAATTCTGGAATAGTTTGTGGGAATAAAATCCCATTAAAAATTAAAGTAAAATCACAAGAAAGTACAGAAGATGTCAGTTTTAGGTTTGAATTTTCACCTATGACAACTCCTAAAAAGTCAGCAACAATGACTACAGGGAAAAAAGTAAGTTTTGGCGAAAATGAGACAAAGGAATTAACGTTAGAGTTAGATACTACACATTTGGTTCCGTCTAGATACCAGGTAGATGTAGTGGCATTCACCACGGATGATGTTGGAAATGATTGTCAGTTAGAAGGTGTTTTCCCTGGATTCATATTTGATCTTAGTGAGAATCCAGAAAAAGATCCATTGTTGTGGAAGATATATAATTGGGGAGCTGTTCACTTGCAAGATGTTGAATTAAAAGAAGAATAAACAGCAATAATATAAAAATGATATGAGAGGTTTTATATGAGTGTTTTGATTGTAGGGTATGGAGTTGTAGGCCATAATTTAGAAGATGAAATTAAAAAACTAAAGCCCGAGGTATATGATAAATATAAGGATGTTGATACTAGAACAACGGACAACTATAATGTAGCGTTTATTTGTGTAGATACGCCTATCAAAGAAGCCAACTTATGCGATATTACAGAAGTGAAAAGTGCAATCGAAGAGAATAAGGCGGATATTTATGTAATTAAAAGCACAATGCTGCCTCACTCCACTGAAAAATTGGTGGAAAAAACAGGAAAAAACATTGTTTTTAGTCCAGAATATTATGGATCCACACAACACTGTAATAATTATGAGTTTGGGTTTACAATTCTCGGAGGAAGAAAAAAGGACTGCGCAAAAGTTGTTCAATTATTACAAAGCGTTTATGATGGACGTCATACATTTAGAATAGTAGACAGCGTAACAGCAGAACTAGCAAAATATATGGAAAATAGTTGGCTTGCTACAAAAGTATCTTTTTGTTCACAGTTTTATCAGATAGCAAAAAAGCATGATGTATGTTACGAAGAATTAAGAGAATTGTTTGTTTTAGATCCAAGAGTTAATCCTTCACACACATTTATATATAATGAGCATCCTTATTGGAGTAGTCATTGTTTAGATAAGGATGTAACGGCGATAGCAAAGTCAGAAGATGCTAAATTGCTTCTTGATATAATTGCATTTAATGAAAAGTGTAAGAATTACAATAATGATTAAGTAAAGGATTTCTAGATGGGTTTTATAAGTAAAACTAAACATTTGTTATATTTACCCAAATGTGAAATTATTGGAAGATTCAAAAAGCTTCACGAAGAACCAGTAAATTATCCAATAGATTTCGTAGTGTCATGGGTAGATAGTAGCGACAAAGAGGGGCAGGATGAAAAGAAAAAATATTGAATAAACCAAGAGGAAGAAGATAATGGAGCGGCACGCTATAGAGATTGGGATCAGTTGAAATATTGATTTAGAGCTGTTGAAAAATATGCTCCTTGGGTCAGAAAAATACATTTTGTGACTTATGGCCATCTTCCAAAATGGTTGAATACTAATCATGAAAAAATAAATATTGTTGCGCATGAAGATTACATACCAGGAAAGTATCTTCCTACATTTAACTCTAGCGTTATAGAATTAGTTTTCGATAGAATACAAGGTTTATCAGAGCATTTTGTGTATTTTAATGATGATATGTATCTGAATAAAGCAGCAAAGAAAGAAGATTTTTTTAGTGGGGAATATCCCAAATATTGTAGCGAAATAACCCCATTTAGAACTTTTGGGAAAGCTGAACCATTTCATCACAAATTTTTAAATATTATAGCTTTAATTAATTGGCGTTTTGACATTAACAAGAGTATGCAAAAATATCCGGTATTATGGTTTAATAAATGTTATAAGAAAAACTATAAGCATCATAGAAGAGCATATAGAGAAAACTATTTGTCAGGAATAGATTATACACATCTCGGAATGCCATTGAGGAAATCTACTATAACAAAAGTATGGGATAATTTTGAAGAGGCACTCGAAACTACTTGCGATAATAGGTTTAGATCGTCACAGGACGTTCATCAGCAAATATTTCATTTGTGGGATATGCTAAGTGGAGAGTATTACCCTGTAAGCAATAATCACTTTGGAAAGCTATTTAAGGATTTGGAAAATGAGATTGATGAAGCTGAAGAATATATGTTGAAAGAAAAAGGAATAATGGTGTGTTTGAATGACACAGAATATATTAGCGATTCAGAATTCAAAAATTTAAAAAATAGAATAGATAAAGTATTTGAACAAAAATTTCCTGAAAAATCTAGTTTTGAAAAATAAAAAATAAGACAATCACTTGAGTGATTGTCTTATTTTTTTTTGTTCTTTACTCTTATTTGGATCAAATATATTTTACATCGTAAAGAAAGAGAAAAAAACAAATAAAGAATGGCGGTTGCCTTTGAATTAGACATTTTATCATAGCAGATTCTGGACCAGCGATACCATAATAAATGAGCTAACTTTTTCTGATTATAAATGTGATATTTTTTGTTAGATTTTAATAATTGCTTAATCCATTGCTTAACTCTTTTGTCAAAAAGAGTATTATTTGTTAATAGTTCGTGATGGTAGTCTTTAAGATCATCCGGTAAAGTCAACTGAAGGTTATCGAGTTGTTTTTGAATAATAATATATACACACTTTAGTTGCATACTTCTTTTTGATATCGAGATGGAATTCTTATGAGAACGAAATTTCAGTAGGTTTTGTTGCAAAATGTGGCAATTATTATAATATGCACAGTCAGTCCACATTTTATAATCTTGAGCATATCGTAAGGATTCATCGTATTTAATATTATGTTTTAATAGCATTCTATGATTAAAAAGAGCGGATGGATGAAGAATAAGAGGTCTATTAAGGAATAATAGTTTGATTCTATATAATTCCATATCATCAATTATTCCACACGCCCATTCTTCCTCGCGAGGAACACCATTTTCATCGATAACATCAGCCCACGTCCCACATACAATAGTATCCGGATGTCCCTTCATATATTCAATCTGTTTTTCGAATCTTTCAGGATAGCAAATATCATCAGAATCCATTCTGGCTATAAATTCACCTTGAGCCGCTTCTAATCCCTTGTTAAGTGACTTAGTAAGACCAATATTTTTCTTATTTACAACAAGTTTAATCCTAGGATCATCATAAGACTTAATAAACTCCAAAGAATCGTCAGTAGATCCATCATCAATAATAATAAATTCAAAGTTTGAATACGTCTGATTTAAGACACTATCAATAGACTCCTTCAAATAATTGATAGGAGTATTGTAGTTGCTCATAATTACAGATATTAGATCTTTCTTTAATGTCTTTTCTGCTGACATATTCATAATTTCTCCGTAAAGTATTTCCATAAAAATAGTATTATAAAAAATTGCATTCTGTCAAGATTTTAAATAACTAAAAATGACTTAAAAAACCTAAAAAATATGCCGTTTTACTGTTGAAAAAAACATTAAAAGTGTTATACTAACTAGGTTAGTGAACTTCTTTACATGTGTGATTGATTTTTTTTAGTCAGTTCACTAGAAATTAAGGCATTTGGAGGTGTTTTAATGGATACAAAAACATGTATAAAAACGAGAAGAAGTGTCCGCAAATTTACGGACGCGCCAGTGTCAGATGATACCATCAAAGAGCTGGTTAGTTGTGCAGCATATGCACCTTCTTGGAAAAACTCGCAAACAACACGTTATATACTAATCAAAGATCCAGAAATTAAGAAACAGCTAGCAGAGGAATGTTG
>CAMOYI010000047.1 GCA_946629885.1 uncultured Mycoplasmatota bacterium
AATTCTAATATTTCTTGGGATATGATAGATGCTATTGCAGTAACTTACGCGCCTGGATTATTAGGAAGCTTATTAGTGGGGCTTGAATTCGCTAAAACACTTGCACTCATTCACAATAAACCACTAATTGCAGTTAATCATATCGCAGGTCATATCTACGCAAATAGGCTAGTAGAACCTATTGTCTTTCCATCTTTAGGATTGGTTATAAGTGGTGGACATACAGAATTAATACTAATGAAAGGCGATTACGATTTTGAAGTATTGGGTAGTACATTGGATGATTCTATTGGAGAATGTTTTGATAAAGTGGCTAGAATACTAGGACTTAAGTATCCAGGAGGACCAAATGTAGAAAAGTACGCAAGCATGGGTAAAGCAAGCTATAACTTGCCAATTCCTATGAATGATGATTCACTTAATTTCTCATATAGTGGTCTTAAGAGTTATATTATAAACTTAGTTCATAATGAAGAACAAAGAGGTAATGACATTAACAAATATGACTTAGCAGCATCATTCCAAAGTGTTGCAGCAGATGAACTAGTAAGAAAAACATCTTTAGCTATTGACAAATACAACGTTAAAAATATAATAGTTGCTGGTGGAGTTAGTGCTAATAAATACATTAGAGGCGAACTAGAAAATCTTGCTAAAGAAAAGAATATACATATATCTATTCCACCTATGAAATATTGCACAGATAATGCGACGATGATTGCAGCTGCTGCATATCCATTATATAAGCAAAAAAAGTTTGCTAGCTTTGATATAAACGCTAAAAGCCAAGACGACATTTATTAATAATGTTGTAGGGGGGAAAAATAGATGCCAAAAGTATTAAAATGTAATGATTTATCATTAATTAAATATATTAATAATTACCTTAATAGTAATGGAATAGCAACTAAGTTGGTAATAGAAAATGATCAATATTACTTGTCGTCTCAATATTCACAAGACGAAATAGAACAAAAAGTTCAGGATGCTTTAAAAGGCGAAAATATACGGAGATTAAAAAAAGATAATGGTTTATCATTCTGTTATGAAAATGGAAATAAAAAAGAATTATTAATACCTTTTGCATGGGATAAACCAGGTTCAAGGCCATCTAATCAAGAACAATATCAAGGTATTAATAAATATACTATAAATGGCGAAACAGTTACATACGATAACGCTACTGGCGATTATTTACTACCAGCAGATAAAATTGGTTCTAATTATTATTTTATATTATGTAGTGAACTTGTTAAAAGAATGCCAGACATTATTATTAGTGGCTATAATTATAGTCTATTTGCTGCGGTATCGTCTCTTTTATCACAAAACCCAGCTCACGTTTATGAAGAATTAACTACTCAAGAATTAGAGATTGTGAAAAATTGTCACTATTTTGGTACAATGGTATATATTGAATTAAATTCAGACTCAATATCAGATCTTACTAATTTGTCAATGTCTCCTACTCCTAAGGGCCCCTATAGCATATGTGAAGCTGTCTTTGCCCAGATGTTTTCAAAAGCTCTAATAGATACTTTACACTCGCGTGAAATTCCGAGATTAAGTCTAAAAGGCTTATTAGAGCAGATTAATGATGTTGGAAACAAAAAAGTGATTTTTAATGTTGGAATATCTATGGATACAGTTAAAGAAAGTGAAAAATATTTCCTTAAGAATTTACTTGATAGTGATTTTTTTGCAAAAATACCATGCCCGGTAAATTTTTATACTACCTCTAAGTTGTCCGATCGAAATATATATTTTAATTCGAGAAATATAGTTATTGTACATAGGGATGCATGGGAAAAAGGCGAATTGGTGAATGTTGCTTCGTTGACAGGATTAATCGGACTTAATGATATATATAAGAGAGTTAACTTTCCAATGGTTGTCGAAAATATAGGTGGCAAACTACAATTTTTCGTCCCTAAATGTAATGCGCAAGAAGCATTATCGGTCTTTAGCGATATCGATTTAACGCATCACAATCTATAAATAATAGATAAATCTATTATTTTTTTATTAGCGCTGGACTTTATTAGTTAAAGCGAGTAAAATTATAGATAGGATATGATGAAGATGAAGTTAGTTGTTATTATATTTGTTTTTTTATTTAATATTATTTTTGTAAATGCAGAAGAACAATCTGGTTACCTAAGTAATACTCATATTAACGTTGAGGGAAATGAGATAAAAAAATTGTCTGATAACAACTATAATACTATAGAGAAAATTAACCTTAATAGTATTTTAACTGTTTCTAATGAGAAACCATTTGATAAAATATATATTATCTATTCGATGAATAGTTCAAAAGGAACTATTAAATATAATAATAAAGAAAAAAAACTTGGAGAAAATTCATTTCTCCATGAATTAATAAATTTAGATGAAGAAGTTCAAAGTGTCGATATTCAATATAACAGTGATGTCGAAATAAAAGAAATATATGTATTTTCTAAAGATTTGCCAGACTGGGTTGAAGATTGGTCTTTACCATGTCGTGAAGCTGATGTACTTTTATTTACCGCTCATAGTGATGATGAACACATATTTTTTGCAGGTTTAATACCATATATGCTAAATCGTGGTAAAAGCGTTCAAGTTGTCTATTTAACTAGACATTTAAAAACACCTATCAGATATGATGAGCAACTAGCAGGGCTTTGGGCAGTAGGACTTAGAAACTATCCGATTTTAGGACCAGTACCAGATGCTTTTTCCAAATCTATTGATATGGCTTTGGAAAATTTGAAATCTGCAAATATGTCCATAGATGACGTAGTACATTTTGAAGTCGATATGATTAGAAAGTTTAGACCTAAAATAGTTGTATCACACGACGAAAACGGTGAATACGGCCACGGTCAACATAGGCTTGCAACTTATGCCTTAGAAAAAAGTTTAGAACATATGGACGATGTAAACTATAAAAGCGTCTATAACCCTTATAAACCGTATAAAATATATTTACATTTGTATAATCAAAACCAAATAGTTATGGATTATGATAAACCCCTTGAAAATTATAATGGTAAGAGTGCCTTTAGAGTTTCAATGGAAGGATTATCCAAACACAAAAGTCAACTTAGATTAATTTGGGGTAAATGGATTAAGTATAATTCAGTCGACGATGTAAAAGAATATAATCCAAAGTATTTTGGTTTATATTACTCAAGCGTAGGATATGAGAACAAAGATAACGATATGTTTTATAATATACCAGAAAAACAAATAATGGAATATTCTCATGGTATAGTAACACAAAAAAATGTACATAAAAAAACAATTAAAAAAGCAAAATCTAATAATAAAATTGACAGTTTTTATGCATATATTACGGCAGGGATAATCATACTTTTAATCATTATAGATATCTATATTATAATTGCTAAGAAATAGTAAATATAGTAAAATCGAGTAGTAGGAGGTAAACATGAAAGATATATTAATAACTGGTGGCGCTGGGAAAATAGGTTATAATCTAGTACTTAAGCTTCTTAGTTCCAGGTATAATATCACTGTTTTAGATTTGAAAAGTAAAAAAAGTGAAAAAAAACTTTCTAAAATAGAAGACAAAATAAAGATAGTATATGGAGATATAGAGGATAAAGATTTAGTAATCGATTTAATTAAAAAAAATGACATGGTAATCGATTATGCTGGGATAATGCCACCTTTTGCTAATATCGATTCTTCTATTGCCAATACTACAAATTATATAGGAACTAAAAATATTGTCGATGCGATATTAGAAGTTAATCCAGATTGCATTTATTATTATATGTCTTTTATTAGTGTTTATGGACCAAGTAATAAAAAGACTAGAAGGATTACTGTCGATACCGAATCTAATCATCCAGAGGATCCATTCACAGTAAGTTTGATAAGAAGTGAAGAATACATTAGAAGTAAACTAAAAAAATACGTCATTTTGAGGATGCCTATTGTATTAACTTCTAAAAACTATTTTATCAATCATATGGCGTTAGACAGAAGGTTTGACTTCATCGATGCTTCAGATTTGAACGATATTGTCATCGGTCTATTGAGAACAAAGAAGGCCTTCGGTAAAATATATAATATCAGTGGATTTAAAGCAAATAGCAGCATTTTTTATAAAAGCTTATATAAGAGTAGTGGAAAACTTAAATATGTCGCAAAACGCGAAAGCTACGGAGATTATGACGATTTTGAAGATGTAGAAGATATAGTCAAAATAAAGTATACGACTGCAAACTCCTATTTCAAAAAATTGAAAGATAACACTAATCCAATAATTCGATTAGGAAGACAATTAATATATTTACCATTGTATTTAAAAATAAGACGAGATAATAAATAACACTCGTCTTATTTTTTTAATGTAACTAAATCTATAAATCTTGCAAAACTATAAAGTATAGAATTTGATTTATTTATGGCATAGCTCTTACCAAGAGCTTTTCCACCAATAGTAATACTTGCAATTATACTTGTAACGATTAAGCTCGTAACAACAAAACTGAGATTAAATATTTTTGATATGGTCATTGCAATTGTTACACCAGCGCTACCAGAAATAATTCCGCATACATCTCCTATTACATCATTACAGAAGCTTGAAACTTTTGAATTGATTTTTATTAAGGACAATGCAGTTTTGGCACTTTTAACTTTTTTACTTGCCATCGAGTGGAATACTTCCGCGTCTGCAACCGTTACACTAACTCCTATCATATCAAATATAATTCCTATTAAAATAAATGTAAAAAGAACTATGACACTTAATACTATTGGAACATTTGGAATAATTGAGTCTGTCATAAACGAAAGTATAAGTGATAAAAAGAATGAGGCCAAAACTATTTTAATTACCCAACTTACATTCCTAGAGAAATGACTTTTCCTATTATCTTTTTTTACTTTTTCTGAGTATTCTTTTTTATTCATATGATCACCAATTAAATCGGAGAAGGAGATTCTTTCAATAAACTTTAGCTCTTAGGTCAGGTTGGATTTCCCTAAATCGTGACCAATCATTACTGATTTGGCAGTTACCTTTTAAACGATCAAGATGTCGTTACCGCGCATCTTACCTGATTGCCACTTAGATACTACCGCAATCTTGAAAGAATATACACTCTAGAAGTTTTCCTCGCAACGATTTATTTTACTTATGTTCTTTTGCAAAAATAGTTTCAGTTAGCAATACTCAAATAAAAGATGTACACCAATTATTGAGCTGTCTTCATCCCCGTATTTTCACTCAAACCAAGCTACACTATTCCTAGCTTTGACCAGAAATAGGTTTAATCCCAATTTGTAGTTTCCCACAACATTGGGCCTCCGCGAGTAAATGGAACGCTTATCGTATGCCGTTACGGGCGCCCATGAACTCTTCATTTTCAGCATCCACCCGAATCTGGGCGAAACAGGCAAACACCAAAAGTTTCACAGGTGTGCTCTTAAATGATTTTTTAGGATCATCTTAATAAAATTTCATTGACTAGAATAATGCATCCTTCTCCATCATAATTATAACATTTTATCGTGTATTTATATAGGTTAATGAAAAATTAAATGTTTACTTTACATATAAAAAATCGAATCATCTAATTCGATTCTTTATATACATAAACTATTAATGTGCTTATCTCTTTTAATGGAGTATTCGCTGTTACGGATTGCTTATATATGTGATTATTAATTAAGTCCGTATTTAAAGATAGTGCATCTTCAATGCTCAGTTCCTTTTCTTCTATGATAATTGATACATTGGATAAGCTGTTTTTCCATTTATTAAATTCGTCGATACTTTTACCGGTAAAATTAGGTAGAACTTCTTCTTTTTCAGTTGGAGTTTCTTTTTCTTGCTCTTGTACGGTTTTATTATCGGGAGTAGGAATAGGTGCATTAGAAGCATTTTCGCTTTTCTTTATTACATAAATACCTAATTCTTTGATTCCTTCGACCAATTGACCAACATGTTCTCGCTGACTAACAACAGTGCCATTTTCATATGAGGAGTTGAACAACGGATCTTGCTCAGTTACATCTATAAAGTTAATTGGTATATTTCTCTCTGTAGCCCACGATAAAACATAATCTCTAGTTTGTCCAATAAAACTTGGTAACAGTTCTCTTTTTTCTTCCTTGAAATATTTTTTTCCTACAACTTGGAGTTCATATGGTTCATTCGGATTATAAGAGAACGTCTTTATCAATTCTGGTTTTGTTATTTCAAGATTTACCTTTATAGCATTTACAATATCACTAAGAGACTGTCTATAATACTGGAATGTGTATGCATAACTTTTAGTATTTGGCAAATACATGGTTAAGTCATAACCGGTCAAATATGTTTTTTGTATAGATACTTTTGTATTGCTTCCCTTTTTGAGTAATACCTTTTTTGCAGTATTATATAATGATAGAATTTGAGGCGTAGTCATATTTGTATCTATATTATTTGTAACATCGGATAGTATCTTATAAAATGTATCTACGTCGTTTATTCCTTTTAATGAATTAAACATTGCTTCTACTACCAATTGTTGATGTTGTACTCTTTGGAAATCGCCGAGTGGCAAAGAATGTCTATGTCTGGATAGTGCAAGAGCTTGTTCACCATTTAATTTTTGTAAGCCTTTATTTAAACAAATCAAGTTATTACCAAATCTTCTTTGGGAATCCTGTTCGCATATATCAACTGGAACGTCTACTTCGATTGAACCTAAGTCATCTACTAGTTTTACTACACCAGTGAAATTGATTTTTACATAGTAATCAATCTTAATCGTAGTAAGATTTTCAATTGTTTTAACTACACAATTAGTTCCTCCGTATGCTGAAGAATTTATTTTTGCTTCTTGGTTATTTCTACACGCAATAGGTACATATGTATCTCTTGGAATACTAAATACTGTTGCTGCAAGTGTCTTAGGATTAAAGCTGATTAACATGAGTGTATCCCCATTAAAAGACGCACCCTTGGACAACCCGTCTTCAGTTGCATCTACACCCATTAGTAAGATTGTAAAAGGCTCAGTTAAGTTTTTAGCAGTATACGACACCTTATCAATATTGTCCAATTCTTTTTCCATTTCATAGATAATTTTTGTTTCAGTTGCAATTTCCTGAAATTTTTCATAAGTATTAAACATCGTTGTGTAGTCATTTGTTATAAATAGCGCATCGATAACTCCATCATAGAGGTCGCTCATCATGCTTATGTAGTCATCGTATTCGATGAGTTCTGATTTAATATTGTATTTATCGATCATCAAAGAAGGAATGACATAACCAGTTGGATCATCTTTGGATGAAATAATTCCAATCTTATCTAACTTATTAGAATCTGTTAAACTTATTAGAACACTCTTATAAGTTACCTTAGACTTTTGAGCCTGTTCTATTATACCAAAAGTTTTTTCTATATAATATGATGCAATCGAAAGTCCTGCAGTTAAAAGGATAAAAAATATAAATAAACATATTAAACTTTTTTTTCGGTTTGTAAATAACAGTAATAATGCTGACAATAAATATATGAATAATAATAGATATAATATGATCAAAACAGTAACTCTAAGAGGGGTTTCTATCCCTGCTAAGAGAATAGTAGACTTTGAAAAGAAAATAAGGCTTGCTGTATAAAATAATCCTATGACTAAAAGTATTGTTCTTAGAATTTTATTCTGTTTTTTAAATTTCTTTATTAAACTTGATTTTTTCTTTTTTGTCATAATTAATCCCTCTCTAGTCTTCTTTTACTAGTATAACAAAATAAATGTAAAAAAGCCATAATATTTGATATAATAGTTTTAGTAAAGCTGGTGAAGACATGAACAATTATTTAGACAACTTAAATAAACAACAATTAGAAGCTGTTAAACACATTGATGGACCTTGTCTTGTCATGGCAGGAGCCGGTAGTGGAAAGACAAAAGTACTGACAAGTAGGATAGCATATTTAATAAATAAAGGAGTAAGGCCATCTAATATACTCGCAATTACATTTACTAATAAAGCCGCTAAGGAGATGCGTTCTCGAGTTCAAAACATTGTTGGCGAAACTAACAGTTTTATTGGAACTTTTCACTCATTTGGTGTTAAGATTATAAGAGAAAATGCTACTTTAGTTGGTCTACTAGACAATTTTACAATTTTAGATTCAGACGATACTTTATCCGTTGTAAAAAAAATATTAAAAGAA
>CAMOYI010000048.1 GCA_946629885.1 uncultured Mycoplasmatota bacterium
GATGGATATTTTAGAGCGGCAAATTATTTGTCAGTAGGACAACTTTATTTGTTAGATAATCCTCTATTAAATAGGCCATTAACTAAAGAAGATATAAAGCCTAAATTAGTCGGACACTGGGGAACTGTTCCTGGACAAAACTTTATAATTACCCACTTAAATAGAATCGTTAAAAAAAATAAGCTAAATATGATGTTAGTAGTAGGACCTGGTCACGGTGGAAATGCTGCAGTATCAAACTGCTATTTAGAAGGAACATATTCTAAAATATACCCAAATATAAGTGAAGATGTAAATGGAATGCAGAAACTATTTAAACAGTTCAGTTTCCCTGGTGGTATTTCTAGCCACGTTGCCCCTGAAACACCGGGTTCCATTAATGAAGGCGGAGAACTTGGATATAGCCTTGCTCATTCTTTTGGTGCAGCATTAGATAATCCAGATCTAATAGTTGCATGTATTGTAGGAGACGGTGAGGCAGAAACTGGCCCACTTGCAACCAGTTGGCAATTAAATAAAATAATAAACCCAAAAACTGATGGAATAGTTCTACCTATATTACATTTAAACGGTTATAAGATATCGAATCCCACTATACTTTCTCGTATACCAAGAGGAGAGTTGAAATCATTTTTAAAAGGATGCGGTTGGAATCCATATTTTGTCGATGTTACAACGACTAAAAGTGCACATGAAAAAATGGCCGTTGCAATGGATAAAGTTTATTCGGATATAAAAGCAATCAAGAAAAAAACTACAGGTACCAGACCAATTTATCCAATGATTGTTCTATCATCACCAAAAGGATGGACTGGCCCTAAAGTAGTCGACAATTTGGAAATAGAAGGCACTTTTAGAGCACACCAAATTCCGTTTACAATCGATAGCGATGAAAAACTTGCAATGCTAGAGGGTTGGCTTAAAAGCTATAAACCCGAAGAATTGTTTGATGAATTTGGCAAATTAAAGCCTGTTTTTGCAAGTGTTCTTCCAGATGATGATCACAAAATATTTAGAAATCCATCTACTAATGGTGGACTCTTACTAAAAGAACTCATTACACCAAACTATAGAGAATACGCAGTACTTGCAAGACACGGTAAAACTATGTATCAAGATATGTCCATACTTAGTGAATACTTACGTGATGTCATTAAAATGAATGAAAAAAATAAAAACTTCAGATTGTTTGCTCCTGATGAAACTCTATCTAATAGAATGGCACCTATATTTGACGCTACTAAAAGACAATGGAATGGTCTAGTAACTAAGAAGGACGAATCACTTAATAGTAGTGGTAGAGTAATAGATTCTGTCTTATCAGAACACGCTTGTGAGGGGATGTTAGAGGGATACTTATTAACTGGTAGACATGGCATATTTGACTCATATGAAGCTTTTATAAGAGTGGTTGATTCTATGATTAGCCAGCACGCTAAGTGGCTTAAGGTTTGTGGCGAATTAGAGTGGAGGAAAGATATATCTTCATTGAATTTAATATTAACTAGTCACTGTTGGCAGCAAGATCACAATGGTTTTACTCACCAAGATCCCGGTCTTTTAAATCACTTAGTAAGTAAAAAAGCAAATATAGTAAGGATGTATCTACCACCTGATGCCAATACACTTTTGTCTATCGTAGATCATATATTACACACAAAAAATTACATAAATGTCGTAGTTGCATCAAAGCATCCTAGATATCAGTGGTTAGATGTTGTAGAAGCAGAAAAGCACTGCATAAAAGGTATAGATAAATGGTCCTGGGCTAGCACAGATAATGGTAGTGAACCAGATATAGTATTTGCATCTAGCGGTGATACTCCAACTCTTGAGTGTTTAGCCGCAATATCGATTATGCACGAATATATTCCAGAATTACGTATTAGATATATTAATGTTGTAGACCTAATGCGACTAGTATCGAATAAAGATCATCCGCATGGTTTAACTGACAAAAAATATGATGATTTATTTACTACAGACAAACATATTATATTTGCATTCCATGGTTATCCATCTTTAATACATGAATTGACCTATAAACGTGCTAACCAAAATATGCATGTTCATGGCTATAATGAGGAAGGAACAATCACAACAGCATTTGATATGAGAGTACAAAACAAGATAGATCGATATAATTTAATAATTGATGCATTAAAATATCTACCAAATTTGGGAAGTGAAGCTGAACGCTTAAAGAGATATTGTCAAACAATGTTAAAGAAACACAAAGATACAATTATTCAAAGAGGATTAGATATCGAAGAAGTTACGGAATGGAAATGGAAAGAATTAAAATAAATAAGAAGTAGAACAATTCTCTATTTCTTATTTTTTTGGTATAATACCATTAGTGGTGATGTATATGAGAAAAAAGGCACTTATAACTGGTGGTACATCTAGTTTAGGAATTAAGACTATCGAGGAATTCGCTAAAGCCGGTTACGATATTATATTTACTTTCAATTCAAATGAAGTAAAAGCAAAAAAGATTATAGATTCAATAAAATCTAATTATGACATTAATATCGAATGTAAGAAATTAGACCTACAAAGGGAAAGCGATATTATAGCATTATTTGATGGAATCGAATCGTTAGATTGTCTTGTTAATAATGCTGCATATAATAACGACTGTGATATATTAGAGCATACTAAAGATGAGTTTGTAAAAACGCTAGAAGTTAATCTTGTCGGCCCTTTCTTAATGAGTAAGTATGCATATGAATTGCTATCAAAGGCCAAAGGAAATATTATAAATGTTGCATCTTCTAACGGCATAGATTCTATGTATCCAGAAAGTGTAGATTACGATGCATCAAAGGCAGCCTTAATTAATATGACTAAGAACTTAATGAAGGCTTTTTCACCCCAAGTTAGAGTTAATGCAATTGCACCTGGTTGGATTGAAACTACTAAGACAGAAGACATGAACCCTAACTTTAGGGAATCGGAAATCAATAAAATTGCTCTAAAAAGATTCGCTATGCCAGAAGAAATTGCAAAAACTATAATATTTCTAGCAAGCGATGATGCTTCCTATATAAATGGCAGCATTATTACAGTAGACGGAGGAAGACTATGAATATAGATGAATTAATAGGTGAAGCAGAAAAAAAATTGGAACCTATATTTAATGAAATAGAAAGAAGAGCGTATAATAACAGTAAAAAAGTATTGGAAGCTTTTCACATAAACAAGATAAGTGAAGCACATTTTAATTCGACAACAGGCTATGGGTATGGAGACTTAGGAAGAGATTCAATAGAGAAAGTCTTTGCCCATGTGTTAGGCAGTGAAGATGCTCTTGTTAGAAACCAGTTTATATCGGGTTCTCACGCATTAAATGTCACTCTTTTTGCTTTATTAAGGCCAAATGATACTATGCTTGCAATAAGTGGTGAACCATATGATACCCTTAAAGAGGTTATTGGTATTACCCCTAACAAATCATCGCTTGCATCATATAATATCAATTATGAACAAATCGATTTGGTTAATGATGATTTTGATGATGACAAAATCATAGAAGCTGTTAAGAATAAAAAATATAAACTAATACACATACAAAGATCGAGAGGATATTCGACTAGAAAGAGCTTAACCATTGACAAAGTTGAGAGGATTATCAATAAAATAAAAGAAGTTGATAAAAATATAATCATAATGGTCGATAACTGTTATTGTGAATTTGTAAGTGAAAAAGAACCTTGTGAAATTGGAGCTGATATAGTTGTCGGATCTTTAATTAAAAATTTAGGTGGAGGTATTGCTCCAAATGGAGCATATGTTGCGGGTAAAAGCGAACTAATTGACTTAGTTGCAGAAAGATTAACTCTTCCTGGAGAAGGTAGAGAAGTCGGTCCTAGTTTAGGAATTAATAGACAATTCTTAATGGGGCTATACTTTGCACCAAATGCAGTTGCAAGCAGTTTAAAGACAGCCGTTCTTGCAAGCTACTGTTTAGAAAAGTTGGGATTTACTGTTTCACCAAGATATAATGAACATCGTGCTGACATAGTTGATATGATAACGTTTAATGATCCAGAAAAGCTCATTAAATTTACGCAAGGAATACAAGCAGGATCGATCATTGATGCGCATGCAATGCCGGAGCCAACTGATATGCCAGGATACGAAGATAAAATTATAATGGCATCTGGTTCCTTTACTCAAGGCTCATCAATTGAAATAAGTTGTGATGGACCAATTAGACCTCCATATAATGCTTACTTACAAGGAAGTTTGACATATGAATACGGTAAGATTGCTCTTTCTCTAGCAATTAAAAAATTGGTGGAAAAATGATTGTAAATGGGAAAAAATATAGCATTGACGACTTAATAAAGAGCATCGATTTGAAGTCGAATTCAATGAATAAGATAGGAAATTTTTATCTCACAAACAGGGAAATAGAAATATTGGATAGAAATTTTATTGATTATCGTACATGTAATTCTCTTAAAGATCTCATGATAAGAATACAGGACATTTTAGAAAGTGAGTCATTAGATCCAGATGATGGTGATGATTTAGACTATGTATTAGAATCTATAAGTGAAAGAGATTATTATCAAAATACTACAAAATAAAAAATCCTCATTTGAGGATTTTTAAATGCCCTAAGTGGTTGTCCCAGTTGGATTCGAACCAACGGAATGTCAGATTCAGAGTCTGATGCCTTACCACTTGGCTATGGGACAATTTGGTGACCTGTATGGGATTTGAACCCATGTATGTAGCCTTGAGAGGGCTATGTGTTAGACCGCTTCACCAACAGGCCGTTCTTCTAAAAAGACAAAAATATTTTATCACAAAAAAAGCATAGATACAACAACAATTATGATTATTTTATCTTTATATATGATTTACTTCTAAAAAAAAATATGTTAAAATTTTCTTAGAAAATGGGAGGCCATTATGACTAGAAATAATAAAAACAGCAGTACCAGAAAGATTATCAATTGGATACTTGTATCTATCGCAATCATACTTGTTTGCTTAATAGCAAGTAAAGTATATAAAATATACAGGGACAATAAACTTAGTGAAAGCGTTTTATCAAGAGAACTAGGAACAGTTCAAATAAATGATGTGGAAAGTTCTATAAATGAACTTGCTGGAGACAGTTTTATATTAGTAAGCTATGTAAAAAATAAGGAAGTAAAGGCATTAGAATCATCAATTAAAAAGACAATTCTTAAAAATAATCTGCAAAACAATTTTTTATACTTTGATGCAACAGAATTGATGTTAGAAGATAACTATTTGGATATTATTAATAAAAAGTTTTCGCTCGATAATAAGAACTCGATCAAAGCTTTACCAGCTATTCTATATTATAAGGACGGGAAGTTCGTAAAAACGTTGTCTAGTAGCGATAAAAGAATGATAAAGAACGATGACTTTTTAAAACTGTTAGATTCTTACGAGATTATAAGGAATTAAATATGATTAATATAGTGCTATTTGAACCGGAGATACCGGGTAATACTGGAAATATAATGAGAACATGTGTTGCAACAAATTCTAAACTGCATCTTATAGAACCGTTAGGCTTTAGTCTTGAAGATAAATATATAAAAAGAAGTGGTGTAAATTACATCGACAAATGTGACTATAAAGTCTATAAAAACATCGACGAGTTTTTTTCGAAAAATCCGAATGGCGAATATTATTTTTTAACGAGATATGGGCATAAACTACATACAGAATTTGATTATTCTGATAATCGAAAAGATATTTATTTTATATTTGGTAAGGAATCAACAGGTATTCCACCCAAGATACTAGCTCCACATATAGATAGATGTATTAGAATTCCAATGAGTGCAAATGTCAGAGCATTAAATCTATCAAATACCGTTGCAATAATGGTTTATGAAGCTTTAAGACAACAAAACTACAATGACCTACTGTTTGATGAGCCTCACAAAAGCAAAACATATATTGAAGATTCAAATTAACAGTTTTATTACATAGAACTGTTTTTTTATCTTCTTTACAAGATAATGAAATATGTTATAATTATTATGAAATATTTTTAAGTATATTTAAGCTATATGAGTAATGATAAAAATATATTGTGCGAAAGGAGCAATGATATGAAAAAATGTTTAGTACTATTCTTATTACTTTTTGCTTGTTGTAATGTATGGGCTAAAGAATATTCTGACTATGATGAAATTATAAAAGGCGGCTTTCAATGTAAATATAAGCTTGCGGTGCCATATAGAATTGACTTCTCAAAGGTTGACGAATCTACTATTACTGAAGATGAAAGAACTGGGAAATATAATGTCAATAAAATTGAGTACATAAATATAACTGCAGCTATACGGGAAAACAAGAATTCTTTAAATATTTCCATGGGGGAAGGCAAATCAGGTAAAGAAAATAAAAATTGGAATGGAAATAATTATTGGGAGTTTGAAAAAAATAGCAGCGGCGTATATGACGATATAGAAGTATTGGATAGTAATTATTTATGTGTTTTTTGTGATAGCAGTGATCAAATACACATATCTATACATGATACTTTTAATCCGCTAGGCTATCTTGAAGATATGTCTAAAAGTGGATATATGTGTCCTAGTATAATAAACATGAAAAGGCAAAACCAGTTTGGCATAAACTATTCGTTATACGGATACAATGGAGATGCAAATGGTTTAAATAATAATGTTACCTATGAATTATATGAAGCGTCTATTGGAATAAATGAAGAAGCTAGCACGTATTATAAATACGATATTATACCAAACAACACAAAATGCTTATTTAATAGTCCATTTGTTGAATCATGTAAATCTTTTAAACTAAAAGATAGCTCTTCAGCCCTTTTACCAACTCAAAATGTCACTGTAGAATTAGGCGAATTGAGAAGCGCACACAGTTTCTTTAAAAATAGACCAATTAAATATTTATATATAAAGAGCGATTCAGGCGTTGCATACGGCTTATATTCAAATGGTTCAGATTTACAGGCGCGTTTAAATGATGTGGCTTTTACAATTAAAAAAGAGGATATTGATGCCGTGTTTAATAAAGATATTAAAACTGACGATTTGCGTATTGCGTATAGAACTCTTAAAGCAGATGATGATTTAAATACTGGTATATATGTTTTTATTGCACCAGAAGACAGTGCAACATTTAGTGAGAATAACGATCCGGAATCCATTCTTGAATATGTGGATTCTATAGCATGGGGAGAATATGATTCCGTCAAAACACAAATTGAAATCGCATATAATAATTTTAAGCAAAATAAAGGCAAGAAGTGGAAAAAATGTATTGACGCATTAGAAAATAGAGAATATTTATTAAGTGAATATGAAAGAATAAAAAATATTTTAAGTGGTAAGCTCGATTTTAAAGAGCTAGATAAATATGCCGAAGGACTAAAAAATGCAGATTGTAGCCTCAATGGTACGACGAATAATACGGGAGTTCTAACGTGTAATGGACTATTTGGTGGGCCAGATAGTGAAGTTAGAAAACTTATAAAGAATATCTTAGATTTCGTTAAATATGGTGGACCAATACTGATGATACTTTTAACAATTGTCGACCTAGTAAAAACTGTAACTAGTGGCGACGATAAGGACTTCAAAAAAGTATTTCAAAATTTTCTTAAGAGATTTATCGCAGCGGTATTGTTATTCTTTATAAATGAAATAGTCGGGTTACTATTCATGATTGTAGGAATTGAGTATAACTGTATAGTTGGTGAATAAGATTTAAAAAAAATGTCTTAATAAAGACATTTTTTTATGCTGCTTTTAAAGATTCATCTTCTTGTCCTTCTGGAACATCGATAATATTAATTGCTCCAACAGGGCATGAACTGCTTGCTTCCTCAGCCATTTTAATTTCTTCTGAATCAGTTAAATTGTTTTTTAGAGGTTCAGAGATACCAGTAGCACTATTAATTTTAAATAAATAGTCACAAAGGCCCTCACATACACCACACCCGATACAATCGTCACTAATTTGTACTTTTTTCATTTTCTACCTCCATGTTAATTATATCAACAATTATAAGAAAAATAAATAATTATTGGATAAATTGTAAATATGTGGTAGAATGAAAATGGTGATACTATGGATAGTAGAATGTCAAAATACCATCACGAAGAAGAAGTGATTGGAAAGAGAATAGATAAAAATAAAGATACATATAGGGATATTAAGAATGTCGACTTAGATAAATTAAACTTATCCAATAATGTATCAGTCATTAAAACTGATAATAGGGATTTGAACATTGGTGAAATTAAGGACATTATTAATAAAAAATATGATGAGCCAAAAACAAAAGTCTTTTTGGATGAGCCTGAAATCGAAGAAACTAATCTGGAAATAACAAAAGAATTCAAACTTAAGGATGCAATCGACAAAGCATACAGTGAAAAAGAAGATGATTACGAAAAAAACAGATATAAAAAGCTTAGAAACACTGAATATGA
>CAMOYI010000049.1 GCA_946629885.1 uncultured Mycoplasmatota bacterium
TACGCCGAAATGGTCAGTGATAAAGCGCTCGTCTATAATAGTAAGAAGACATTCGATTTATTAAAGATGAGCGAAGAAGAGCGACCTATTGCACAACAGATATTTGGTAGCGACAAAGAGTCGTTTGTAAAAGCTGCGAAGATAGTAGAAAGTACTATGCATCCAGATATAATAGATATAAATATGGGATGTCCTGTACCAAAGGTAGCACTTCGCGCTCAAGCAGGTAGTGCCTTATTAAAGAATCCAGAAAAAATCTATGAAATAGTTAAAAGTGTAGTTGAAGCGGTGAGTGTGCCAGTTACAGTTAAGATTAGAAGTGGATGGGATGAGAAACACATAAATGCAGTCGAAGTGGCTAAGACGTGTGAAAGTGCTGGAGCTAGTGCCATTGCAATACATGCAAGAACTCGTTCGCAAGGTTATAGTGGTAAATCTGATTGGTCAATCATTAAAGAAGTAGTTGAAGCTGTCAATATACCCGTTATAGGTAATGGAGATGTAACTACGCCAGAGCTTGCTAAAAAGATGTTAGATGAAACTGGCTGCACTGCAGTTATGATAGGTCGAGGTGTATTAGGTAACCCTTGGCTAATAAAAGAAATTAAAGAGTATTTATCTAGCGGAATAGTCAAGACTTCACCTAGTAGTAAAGACATAATAGACATGATTAAAAAACACTATAATCTTTTAGTAGAGGATAAAGGAGAAAAACTGGCTTTACTAGAAATTAGAAGTCATGCCTTGTGGTATTTAAAGGGATTAAAAGGAAGTGCACCAATAAAATCAAAAATATGCCAATGTAAAAGCAGCGAAGAGATGTTTGATATTCTAGAAAATTATTATACTTGTTTGTAAGCAACTATCGTGTGGGCTTTCACAGTGATAAAATTTTAACTGTGGAGGTTACTATGGCAAAAGAAAGCAAATTAGAAAAAATATATACTGTCGATTGTCAAGAAGGACATTACGAATTTAAATTAAATTCTGTTTTAGATAAAAAACATGTAACTAAGAATTCGATTGTAGTTAAGAAGTCTATCGATTTCAACACAATGCAAAGATTGATTACGGGTAATCTCACTCGAATAGATTTAGATGTAATTGCTAAACTATGCAATGAATTAGATTGTGGCATAACTGATCTAATAGAGTACGTTAACGATAAAAAATAGTGTTCACTAGAAATAGTGAGCTTTTTTATTTAAAACAGGTAATACCAGGTCACGGAAAAAATAACGATTTTGTGTAAAAATGTAGTTGGTGATTATAGTGGCTACAAAGCAAGAGGTTAAAACAAAAGAAAAAATAAAGGAGCAAATATCTTTTAATATTAGGAAATATAGAAAAGAAAGAAATCTTACTCAAGAAAGATTAGCCGATAATGCTGATATTTCATATGACTTTATGAGAAGAATAGAGTCTAGTTCTGGTAAGTGCGGTTTCTCTATATATACCTTATATAAGATATCTTTGGCATTGGATGTTACAATAGATGAATTGTTGGGTAGTGGAAAAGTTGACAAGTAAGAGCTATCATTTTATAATAATATCTACTTAACGAGATTATATCAAAAGAAAGGTTATGAGATATTATGAAAGAAGCAACAGGTTTAGAACCAGAAGAAAAAGATGAACTTACTACACTAGAAGAGAAAAGTGGTAATAATCAAACAGGTTCAGAAGAAAAAAGTAAAAATTCTGAAAAACCTAGTAGGTTCGATTGGTTATTGGGGATGAATGGTGCATTACTTAGGCACATGGATGAAAATCCATATCTAGATGATCATGTTACTCATACGCCATCTTTCGGTTGCCGGATTCGTGCTAATGTGGATAGATTTATTAGCTGGTTGATTATGGGTCCAGATAGAGAGCCTAAAATTGATAGAAGAAAAATTGGTGGAAAGATACAGGGGAATCCTGTTGCAGTCAAGAGATTAAGTTTTTGGAAAAGAGGGAAGTAGCGTGTATACTTCCTTTTATATTGAACAAAAAGCTATATAGTGATATACTTTAACAGAGATGATATGATGAAGATAATGTCTACTCTAAAATTCAAAAATATTGCCTGCGGTTATCTATATTTTTATATACATCTTATAACAGAAATCGCAAGTTTTTACTTTTTATCTAAAGTTACAAACGGTGCTCATTTTGTCTGGTTAATTCCATTTATATATGATGCACTTGCTTTTGTACCTCAAGGTATTATTGGATATATAAATGATTTATTTCCAAAAATTAATACCGGTATAATAGGTGTAGTACTTTTTGTTATAGCGTATATATTATATATACTAAAATTACCTTACCTATATTTAATACTTATAATAATTTGTTTAGCAAATGCATTCTTACATATTAGTGGAGCGGAAGCAACTTTACGTAGTTCCAAAGGAAAACTATCACATCCTGCGATATTTGTTGGTGGCGGATCGTTTGGTGTAATTATAGGTAAATTGCTAGCAACTATGGCAATTTCACCTTGGATAATAATGTTTTTAATTATAACAATGATTCCTTTTGTTTTACTAGGTAATACGTACATAACTGAAAAGAAAGTAGTTTCATATGATTATGCCAATAAAAATATTAGTCCATATATGATTATCTTGCTTGCCACGTTCATAGTAGTAATTAGAGGATATATTGGTTATGGTATACCAACAAGTTGGAATAAAACAACATTACAAACAATTTTGCTGTTCTTTTCCATGGGAATAGGTAAATGCCTTGGTGGAATACTGTCAGATGTATATGGTGTTAAAAAAGTTGGAATTCTTAGTACACTACTCGCAATACCATTTTTAGCATTTGGCGATAACATCATGATAATATCCTTAATTGGTGTAATGCTTTTCTCAATGACAATGTCAATAACCTTGGCACTTATTGTAAGTATATTAAAAAGTAAACCAGGGCTTGCTTTTGGCTTTACGACAATTGGACTATTTTTAGGCACTGTACCAATTTTCTTTATTAATATAACTAGTTTATGGCTAAACATTGTTTTAATAGCGGTAGCATCTATGATATGTGCACTTATATTTAATGTAATTGTTAAAAGCAAGGAGGCTGGCTCATGATAAAAAACATTTTTAATCCATTATTTATCCGAGACAATCGTTTGTTCTTTTGGATAAGCATTATATTAATTATATTGATGATAGTAATTGTATTTTACCTTGGATGTAGGGAAAGTAAAAAATGAGAATACAAGATATACCATTTGTAATGTTAAAATGTTTAATATTAACAATTATTATTGAAACATTAATAGCATTAATTATTGGCTATAGAAAAAAAGATATATTAAATGTTATTTTAGTAAATGCTATAACTAATCCGTTAGTTACGGGCTTACCTGTTTTCTTTAATGTTTTCTATAGTGTTAAAACAAGAAATATTGCACTAATTATTTTAGAAGTATTTACATTACTATTTGAAGGGATAATTTATAAAAAGTATTTAAAAGAGAAAAAACTAAATTCATTTGTTTTATCATTAATATTAAATGTATCATCGTATGGACTTGGTTTAATAATAAATGGAATATAAGGAGGGAATATGAAAAAAATATTATTGTTTATTGTTAGTTTAATGGTATTAGTACCAAACATTGTCTTAGCAGATATGGGAGCACCAGTGGTTAAAGAATATGAAGCAGAAGTAAGCAACCCTGATGGAGCAGCAATTTATAAGTATGATAGCAATCAAGGAAAATATATTGCTACAGAAGAAAAGGTGGCATATGGCACAAAGATAGCTGTTACTAGCGAATATAATGGGTTAATTACTTTTGAGTATAATAATGACACAGTTGATATCAGGGTAGAGGATATAACACCAGTCGAAAAAACTCCAAAAAATATAGAACTAGGAGAAAAGCAGAATGCGTTGGTCATTAGAGATATTGAAATAAAAAAAGGCCCTGCTGAAGCCTATAAAACAACAGGTAAAATTATAAAGGGAAATACCAATATAGAGGTTAGAGAGCTTAAAGATGTGCCCACAGCCTGGGTATATGTAGAATATAATGGCACACAAGGATATATAAATTCTATTAATAATGATGTCGTTTTTGAAAGTAAATATGACAGTGAAATAATGATTGCCAAGGACTCTAAAATATTGAGTATTAAGGGTAGTGGTATTAATTTGGAAGACGGAACCTATAAAGTTGAAGAAATTGGCTCAATTCCAGCATATACTATTATTAAAAATCCGTATGAAGCAAGCCAATGGACTAGAGCGTTTTATATAACTTATAATAATAAGAGTGGGTTTGTTTATGAATCTAATGTTGCCCACAAAGTCCAACATGACTATTTAACAACTGCAAAAACTAAAGTTTATAAAGAGCAAGATAGTAATTCCAAAGTTGTAGAAACATTAGAAAAAGGGTATTTATTAAAAAAACCATATGTTTCATATCCAGAGAACTGCCAAAGTAGAATATTTTATGAAAGCGCCGATAAGAAAATAAAAGGTTGGATAATTGATGATGAATGTGGTGAAAGTGATGTTCAAACGGTAAAAGTAATCGATAATAGTGAAGATAATAATGATGATGCCAATATAGAAACCACCATAACAACAACAGAAAAAATAACTAAAGATGTCGAAGATGAGATATCTGATAAATTAGAATTCTCTACTAAAGATTATATTATTATATGTTTAGCTGGCGGAATGATAGTTAGTTTAACTGCGCTAGTTACAATAATTCTAGTGAACAAAAAGAACAAAAAAAGTGATATTAATAAAGAAGATAAAAAAGAAGAAAAAAAGAACTAAAAGTAATAAATAAAACTTTTGGTTTTTTTATGCAAAAATTGTCAAAAAACACTTGAAATTAAAGGCGACTTTATGTATAATGATACTTGGTTTGACTGCTTAGATGTGCAAGGTTGCTGATACGCCACGCAAAGTTGTCAGATTATTTGTGGGTATCAGGTTAATTTGTACGGAGCAAGTTTATACTAGATGTAAACGAAGGGAGGACATGCAAATGTCAAATAACAAAATCCGTATTAGACTAAAGGCATATGATCATAGATTACTAGATACAGCCTGCGGAAAGATACTAGAAACTGTTAAGAGAACTGGTGGCGAGGTGTCTGGCCCAGTACCTCTTCCAACTGAAGTTGAGAAGATTACTGTGTTAAGAGCTGTTCATAAGTACAAAGATTCAAGAGAACAATTTGAAAGACGTACACATAACAGACTTATTGATATCAAGAATCCTACTAAAGAGACAATCGATGCTATGAGTAGATTAGATCTACCAAGTGGAATCGGAATTGAAATTAAAACAAAATAGAAAAGTGGAGGTTATTTAGATGAGAAAAGGAA
>CAMOYI010000050.1 GCA_946629885.1 uncultured Mycoplasmatota bacterium
AGGTTCAACTCCTGTCACCTGCATTTTACAAAAATTAAGAGCAACTCCATTATTTATAGGAGTTGCCCTTTTTTATTGCATTATAGCTATTTTCTTAAATCTCATATATTTCTATAAAATCTCATATATTTCTATAAAATCTCACATATGATACTAAGTAGATGACACAAAAGATGACACGAATTATTATTAGAGTAAATTATCTTTAAAATAATTGTTTGTCTGATCATTAAATCTTTTCTTGTAATCGTCTAGGCTATTTCTGTAGATTCTATTAAGTGTCTGCTCACTTTTCCAACCGCCTCGCTCCATTATGTACTGAGTCGGAATATTTTGTGCGTGCATAATTGAAGCTGCATAATGTCTAAGTGAATGAAAGTTAAATCTTGGCATTTTGAGTTTGATAACAGCTTTATAGAATCTATCGCTTATCTGATTTAGATTCAAATTGACGATTTTACCCGTTTTTGGCATCATTCTTATAACTTCGCCTGGCAATGGTATAGTACGATTAGAATGGAACGTTTTTGGCTCTTTAAGCACCATAGAACCATCCTCAGCTCTGGCCATTGATTTTCTAATAGAAATCGTCTTGTTTTCGAAATCTACATCTTCAGCAGTTAATGCACAGACCTCGCCACGTCGTAAAGTGCCGATAGCAGCCAATAATATGGCTAAAACCATATCTTTATCGTTTCGGTCGATAAAATACTCAGTTATGCGCTTAACGTCCTCTGTGGTCGGAATTTTGAGTTCTTTATACTGTTTTTGTGGCAGCTGAACCGGTGGAACAGTGATTTTATAATACTTCAAAGCTGTAACCAGAAGTGAATTAGCATTTTGAACACCTTTTGGAGTTAGATCTAGTGATATTCGATCCACCCATTGCTGATGTTTGGTTGGAGTGAAAGTATTAACTGGTGTTTTATCTAAAACCATTATTTGATTTTTTAATATGTTCTTATAAACTCTCACAGTGTTAGGACTAAGCGATTTAGATCTGTCATTGATAAATGCCTCAACAACTTCGGCAACAGATTTTTTAAGAATCTTAGTAGAGTCTCTGATAATATGGTTCATCTCGTATTCAGATGCCATAAATTCACTTTCACGTTTAGTAGTAGCAGTGAATGATTTGTATACTTTTTTTCCTTTTCCATTTTGTCCGAGATATAGTCTCGTTCTCCATCTTCCAGATGGTAATCTTTTAGCTTTTGGCATGATATTAACCTCCTAAATTATTTTGGGGACGCGAACTTTTTAAAAAACTCGCGTTCCTTTTTTTTTGTACTAAAAAAGCATCTAGTAATTGACCAGATACCTTCCAGGATGATATAATATCAGTTGCGCGGGTGATATTAATGTATCACTGGAGGGACTGGCCATGTGCTGGTCTCTCATTTTTTTATGTTTAAAGCTTTTCTTTTTCTAATAACATTTCATAATATGTAATTAATCTCTTTAAAGCCGAAACATCTAAATTATCAGAATTCTTTAAAATGATATTATAAGCAACTTCGCCTGTTGATGGGGCATGATCAAGAGTAACAAGAATAGTCACATCTACATCTAAAACTTTAGCCAGTAATTTAAGTTTACTCACAGTTAACTCTTGTTTTCCAGCTTCTATTTTACCAATAGTAGCTCTAGAATTTTCAGAGGTGTAACCCATTTTTCTAGCCAATTCTTCTTGGGACATCCCCAGTTCGATTCTTCTGTTTTTAATAAATTGCCCTAATATTTCTGGATAATTTAAAACTTGGTTTCCATTACTATCTATTTTAACTGTCATGGCTTTCACCTCCAATAATAATCTATGTATATTAAAAATAGCACTTTGTGGAATAAATTACAACTATTTTAGTAAAAAAGTCCAAAAATATCTTGACATAATTCAAAATCGATATATAATTGTTGTAGAGCGTGAGTTTACACAAAGTAAATTATAAATATTATAGAAGGGAGGTAAAAATGACTGATACAGAGTTACTATATAAAACCATTGATGATTCTGGACTTAAGATTAAGTATTTGTGCGACCAATGTGATTTAACTTATTCAGGGTTTCAATGTAAGGCAGAAAATATAACAGAGTTTTTACCGAGTGAAATTCAAATACTCACAAAAGTTCTTGGTCTCTCTAACAAACAGAGAGATAGGATTTTTTTTGCCAAGTAACGCAACTTTAAGGTTACATAGTGTAAATAATTTATATCGCTAGGAGGTCAAGCAATGAAAACAGAAAGGGAACTCAACTTATTAGAAGGAAAAATTAACGTACTAAAGGCGAGCATCGATGATATGCCAGACATCAGATTTGTCACTAAGCCAGAGATACTATCGACAATTAAAGTCGACAATAGTGTTCTAGGTGGCGACGAGGACGAATACGATTTAGGCAGATTTTACGAAGTGCTAGTTGTTGGTAATCAAGCTATCAACACAAATGCTACTTCGGTAAACACTATCATTGATGTTCTTTTAATGTCTTATCTTAATCAGCAAGGCTGGAAAGAGCCAACAGCTTATAGGCATGGTCTAATTGGTACTATTACTGATCTTGGTTCGCTTAAAGATCTGCGACCAATAATTCTTTAATTTAGTGAGGAGGTAACCCGATGAAACTTTTAAACTTTTTTAAGAATGTAGCATTAACACTCACAACTACCGAACTTTATTGTATCTGGAGTAAAGAAGAATTACACGAAGTAAGCACGGCTCATATGTGGATGATTATTATCGCAGTAGCAATTATATTTTTTGGCTTATTGAGAATGATAGACAAGGAAGTTTATCGCGCGTACATAATTCGCAGAAAAAAGAAAAATAAACGCGCTGAGATAATGAGTAGATTGGAGGCAGAAAATGCTAACGAGGAAACAAGCGATTCAGCAAGCATTAGGTAGATCTGGTTTAACAATTTGTGAATTAAGCGACAAGGTTCCAATGTCTCGCTCAACACTATCTAGAAAACTACAAGAGCCAGAGCTATTCACATTAAAAGAAATTGAAGATCTAAACAATATTTTAGAATTCACAGAAACAGAACTATTAGCAATAGTGAGAGGGAAATATGATAAATGGTTTTAAGCAAAAAAAATGAGCCACTAGGCAAAACCTAATGACTCGTAAGCAACCCGATGCTTAATATCATTATTATATACCTCAACTTAAAAATTATCAAGTATTGGAGGTTATAAAAATGAAAGAAAAATACTTATTTGAAGTTCTAGATAGAGACGGAAAAGTCGTAGCTATGACTAGAGCGGTATCAGAGAAACAAGCAGTAAACAACGTGCGCCATAGATTAGTCGGTGACTATTACGGACACCAATTTGATTATAGCGCTAGAGCAGTATTCGATAGAGAAGGGAGAGCGGTTTAATGGTAGATAAAAATATGACCAATAACGATTATAGACAACATCCAGCAGTCAGTAGATCTGATTTATGGAAAATGAAACAGTCACCAGCGCATTATAAATACGCAAAGGAAAATCCGACTCCTAAAACACCGGCGCTAGTCTTTGGTGGAGCAAGCCATAAATACATCTTAGAGCGCGACGATTTTGAGAGCGAATACGCAGTCGCTCCAGAACTAAATAGACGTACTAAAGAGGGTAAAGAGAAGTGGGCTGAGTTTGAGGCACAGAACGAAGGTAAGGAAATAATCAAGGCTGAGGACTTTGACGTGATCAAGGATATGGCAGCTGCGATAGATGAAAACGAGGGGGCAAAAGCGCTACTGACCGGCGAGCATGAAGTGTCTTATTTCTGGACTGATGTCGATACTGGCGAAGAATGCAAGGTCAGACCAGACTGTCTATCAGAATGGGAAGGAAAGAAATATATTGTCGACTATAAAACTACCGATAGTTGCGAGGACGGTCACTTTGAACATTCTTGTAAAAAGTATGGTTACAAGTTCCAGGCTGGAATGTATCGCGAGGGAGTATTCCAAAACGAGATGGAAGAATACGGATTCGCGTTTGTGGCCCAGGAAAAGAAACCGCCGTATGCAGTGAGAGTTTACATTTGTACGGACGAGTTCATTAACCAGGGATTAGACCAGTTTAGGATATTCTTAGGACTCTATGCGGACTGTAAGAAAAACGATAACTGGTACGGGTACGAAGGAAAGTACAACAACGTGACACAGTTGTTAGGTGATGATTACGAATAAAGCGAGGTA
>CAMOYI010000051.1 GCA_946629885.1 uncultured Mycoplasmatota bacterium
AAGAATTAAAGACATTACCTGACTTTAATATGAAGGTAGTTGCACTTACTGCCAATGCAATAACAGGTATGAAAGAAAAGTATTTAAGCGAAGGTTTTGACGATTATTTAGCAAAACCAATTGAAAAGCAAGAATTAACGAGAGTCTTAAATAAATTTTTGAAATAGGAGGTTAATTTTATGAAAGATGTATCGATTTTAAAAGAAAATGGGGTTGACTTAGATAAGAGCTTAGAGCTTTTTGGAGATATGGAAACATATGATCAAATGCTCGAAGATTTCTTAAAAGAGGTAGATGGCAAGTTAAGTGATGCTAAAAAGTACAAAGACGAAGGAGACATGGCTAACTACGCTATCATGGTTCACTCATTAAAGAGTGATTCCAGATATTTTGGTATGATGGCGCTAGGGGATATGTTCTACGAACACGAACTTGCTGGAAAAGCTAACGATTATACATTTGTTACTAATAACTTCGATAAGTTAATGCAAGAAGCAAGAAGAATGGTAGATATATTAAAAAGATACATGGGAGTAGAGGTTAGTTCACCAGTAGTAGAATCAAATCCGGAAAATAGTGTAGAAACTATCCTAGTAGTAGATGACTCTAATATCATTAGAAACTTCATTCAAAAAATATTTGAAGGAAAATACAATGTCAAAATAGCTGGTGATGGAGAGGAAGCTATAAGCATAATTGGCAATACACCGTCTAGCAGCATTGCTTGTATGTTCTTGGACTTAAATATGCCAGGAGTAGATGGATTCCAAGTATTAGAGTATCTTAAGTCTAGAAATCTATTTGGACAGATTCCTACTAGTGTTATAACTGGTGCAGAGGATTTAGAAACTATTCAAAGAGCATTTTCTTATCCGATAGTAGATATACTTAAAAAACCTTTTAACGAGGAATCAGTTAGAAACTTCGCAATGAAGACAATCGCTCAAAAAAAGTAATAAATTAACTTCCTAAAAACATATATTTATGTGAAAGGAAGTTTTTTTATGGAAATTTTAAAGGTTTCATCAAAGTCTAATCCAAACAAAGTAGCAGGAGCCATTGCTAATGTATTTAGAACAAATGGCGAAGTAGAAGTACAAACAGTTGGTGCAGGTAGTTTAAACCAAGCGATAAAAGCAATATGTATTGCTAGAGGTTTTGTAGCACCGAGTGGTAAAAATTTAGTATGTATACCTGCTTTTGTAGATATTACTATAGATGGTGAAGAAAAAACTGCCATTAAACTAATTGTAGAAGCTAAATAAAACTTCTGAAGACTTTTAAAAAAGTCTTTTTTTTTCTAGAAAAAAATAATATAATATACTCATTCCAAATGGGGTGGAGTTTAAATGGAAAAAATAGTAGTGCCGGCAATAGTAGTACAAAATTTTCTGGAAAATGAAATATTTTCAAGTTATTCTGATTTTTATAAGTATATTGGAAAGATAGATACAAACAATAATACACCAATCAGTAACGATGATATTGTACAATTTAATAGTAGTCATGAACAAATTGTTTCAATACCAGTCAAAATGATAATAAGCGTTATCGTTCAGAAAGCTTCGCTTGGTAGTGTAGAAAATTTTGATAAATTGTTGGAAAATGAACCTGACCATTATGTTCATTCATTCCACGTGGACGCCGCCCTTAGGATAATTGGTGAAATAGCATACACTGAGTCAAAATCAAATGAAAAAGTTAATATAGACGAATTAACAAGAGAAAAAATATCGGCAGTACCATTAAATAAAGCAGAAATGCCAAATTTTAGAGAACTAAGAAATGCGTGGAAAAACTTAAATGCTAATAGTGACCAAACTAATCTTCAATTACAAGCTGTTAAAGATACAAAAAAAGCATCAGGGCCTCAATGTGCAGGAAGTTCAAAAACAGTACCGAAACAAAAACCTCTATCTTTAAAAACACCTGGCCAGTTAGATGAAAATAATAGGGCATTACTTATCGATTTAATGCGCAGTTGTATTACTGATCCTACACATTATAATTTCTTATACTTATATTTGGGACTAGGTGGTAATGATATTCTCGAAAAATTAATGGACACGCTAAAATCTGGGGTTGTAGCTTCTTCCATTAATAAAGAAGCAAAAGAAACAATTTTGGAATTTTTAGAACGTAAACTTAATAAAAAGCCAACTACAAGTATTAAACAAACAAATCCTCTTCCTAAAAGGAGAAATCATCCTAATATTACTAAGTGTTTTAAGGATATAATCGATTTAGGTAGATATATTGGTATGTTGTATCTTGATAGAAATGTAAATATTACAGAAAAAGAAATTAAACCTGCCTTACTAACTATTTTGGGAATAGATGAAAAAAATTTAGAAGTTTTAATATCGAAGGGGAAAATATTCGATAGTGATGTTAATATGGCAGCAAGAGTGTTAACCGCATTTAAAAGACAGATTGGAAATAGCGCTGAATTTGATAGCTCTGTTGCTCAAAGATTTCTATCGAAGTCCGAAAAGGAAAGAATCGTGGAGTTAGTCTCTCAGATACCACAAACTAAAAGTGCCACATGGAATGTAAAGGTTAGGCCGAGTGAAACTACACACCAAAAAGATATATTTGGATTTAAGCAGGTTAAAACTGAAGAGGAATTTTTAAGTAAAATATTTCCATTATTACCTCTAGCTGCTATCAAGTACCTTTCAATAAAATATAAAGATGATTATATAAGAGTCATATTATATAAGCTAACACGCGATCAAAGAGTACTGATGGATATTTTAGAACCCATTGAAAAGCAGGTATATAGTAGAATTGTAATGTCAATTGTTTCTGCAATAAGTAGAGATAACTGCGCTGAACTCACAATCACCTGTATTAATGTTTCTAGAGCAAAAGGAACAGATAATTATTTAGCGAGCTGTATTTGTCAGTTACCATCAAAGTATGCTGAAGTCTGTAATAAATATTACATCGATAATATGTCCATTACTACTATTTCTAATGTTACAGGCATTGATGCGATGCAAGTTGAAAGGATTCTCAAGGCTTTTTCTAACAAAACTGGATTAGGTTTGAAAGCATCTGATGTTAAAACCAACAGCAGCAAAAACGAAACAGCCATTATCAGAGAAGAATTGATTGGAAGCATATATGAGTATTTAACAATAGATGAATTAAGAATACTATCTAACTATTATCCAGAAATATATACTAGAATAGTCTTACCAAATTTAAGTCCATTTATCAAAAGTAAAGTAGAGGAATCACAGCAAATAAGTGATTTAGACCTCCAGAATCTTATGAGTAGGATAAAGAGAT
>CAMOYI010000052.1 GCA_946629885.1 uncultured Mycoplasmatota bacterium
TACCTTCCTTTTTACAGAAAGATATCGTATATAACATATTGACTGGATTGATAATTATCCTTATAATATTTGCGATATTTAATTTATGGGAGTTGATACCACTATGAAAATGTATACTATAGTAGATAGTTACGGTTATAAAGATTATTCATATCTAAACGATTTATTGGATTTAGCTATTAAAAAGCTCGATGTAAATGGAGCATTTTCGATTACTTTTATCGATGATGAGAAGATGCATGAGATGAACTTAAAATATAGAGGAATCGATCGAACCACTGATGTTTTATCCTTTGCTCTAAATGATGATGAGACAATTGTAGAAGAGGTAAATCTATTAGGAGATATATTCATATCTATTCCAAAGATGATTAGTCAGGCGAAGGAATATGGTCACAGTGAGAAAAGAGAGTTATCATTTCTTACTATACATGGTTTATTACACCTTTTAGGGTATGATCATCAAGATAAAGAAAGCGAAGAAGAAATGTTCGGTCTACAGAAAGAGGTATTAAAAGATGCAAACATTGAGAAATAAAAGTAAATATAAAGGCATTACTCACTTTATTTACAGTACGAAGTATTCGTTCGAAGGCTTAATTTATGGCTATAAAAATGAGATGAGTTTACAATTACATGGCATATTATCTATAATTGCTATTGTAATGGGAATCATATTTAAGATATCGCTCATACAGTGGAGTATATTGCTAATATCACTAGGTGCGATTCTATCTATCGAGCTATTAAATACTGCCATTGAAGCGGTTGTCGATATGTTTACAGTAGAATTTAATCCACTTGCAAAGATTGCAAAAGATTGTGGAAGCGGCGCTACATATGTTGCGACTATAATTGCAATAGTAATCGCTGGTGCAATATTTATACCAAAAATAATCGAATTATTTTGAAGTACTCCTTTGGAGTATTTTTTTATGGAAAAAGTTTTGCAAAAATGCAAATTTTAGTTTACTTTTTAATGAGCGTTAATTATAATAAAAACCACTAACGAGGTGATGGACAATTGAAAAGTGAAAAACTAATTTTGGTACTTCAAAACCTCGTTTTATTTCCAAATGAAGAAGTAAAACTAGAACTTAAAAATGACCTTTCTAAAAGGATAATAGAAGAAGCATTAGCAAAGTATAATAGTGAACTCTTAATAGTTAGTCCAAAAGATGAGTTAGAAATTAGACCAACTATTAACGACTTGCCAAAAGTTGTAACGTATGCAAAGGTGAAGAGTAAACTTATTTTACCAAACGGCAATATGAGGGTAAAATTAAGAGGAGTAAAGAGGTCTTTAATTGTCAAATACAAAACGACCGCAAACTTTGTAAAGGCAGAGTACACTTCCATAAATAGTCCCGTTTATAATTTAGATGAAGAGAAAATATATATTAAAAAACTTAAAAAAGCAGTGGAGAAGTATGTAAGCATATCTACTGTAACATCTAATACAATCCTAGACCTCATAAAAAGTCCATCAAGTCTTGGCAAAATGTGTGACATTATATCGGCAAGTATTTTGACGACATATAAGGAAAAATGGGTATTATTAGTTGAAGAAGACTATTTTGAACGCGCAAAGAAATTATTATCAATTATAAATAGTGAGATTAATGAATTAGAATTAGATCATCAGTTGGATGAACAAATCAGGTCGAACTTTGAATCCAGTGAAAAAGAAATACTCATCAAAGAAAAAATAAACTTACTTACAAAGCAACTAGGAGGAAAAGATACCAGTAAAGAAATAGACAGATATAGAGATACTATTAGTTCATTAAAGATTGATAGTAAAATAAAAAAAGATATGGCAATAGAAGTCGATAGATTATCTTCAACTGTCGAAAGTTCACCAGAATATGGAGTCATAAAAGCTCATATCGACTTTTTGATGAGTTTACCATGGAATAAAAAAACAGTAGATAAAAAAGATATCGAAGAGATAGATAAGAGCCTTAATGAAACACATTACGGCTTAGAAAAAGCCAAAGATAGGATAGAAGAGTATTTAATTCTCAAATCGCAAAAGAAAAAAATCGCAAGTCCTGTTTTATGCCTAGTAGGTCCTCCAGGTACTGGTAAAACCACGTTTGCAAGAGAACTAGCCAAATCGATTGGTAGAGAATTCATTAAGATAAGTGTAGGTGGACTTAACGATGCCGGTGAATTAATAGGTCATAGAAGAACATATCTTGGCGCAGCACCAGGAAAAATTATCGAAGGTATTAAAAAATCTGGAGTAAATAATCCAATAATTTTGATCGACGAAGTAGATAAAATGGTTAAGGATTATAGAGGAGATCCTGCAAGTGTGCTTTTAGACATTTTAGATCCAAATCAAAACAAGGAATTTACAGATAATTATGTCGCTGAGCCATTCGACTTGAGCAGTGTACTGTTTATTCTAACTGCAAATGATAGAGATGGAATACCTCTTCCCTTACTAGATAGATTGGAACTAATCGATGTTCATAGCTATACACTTTTTGACAAATTAGAAATTGCCAAAAATTATACTCTCCCTAGGTTAGGAAAAGAATACGATTTCGATTATAGGACTGTATCATTTACTGAAAAGGCAATAATAAAAATAATTGAAGGATATACCAAGGAATCCGGAGTCAGAGACTTAGAGAGAAATATTGCTTCAATAGTAAGAAAAATCATAATTAAAAAGTCTACAGCTAAAGTATCAACTATAAATGAAAAAGACATCATCAAATACTTAGGGATGCCAAAATACTCGAGGGTAGTAAACGAATATAATAAATGCGGAGTAGTAAATGTACCGGCTGTAGGAGAATACGGTGGTTGTATACTAAATATTGAATGTGTTACATATGAAGGTACAGATGAGATTATTTCGACTGGATGTCTTGGAGACATAATGAAAGAAAGTATATCAATTGCTAAGAGTTATATTAAAACTAACGCCAAAACATTTGACTTAGATAATAAAAAAATGCATGATACAGTACACATACATGCACTAGATGGTGCAACTAAGAAAGAGGGACCAAGTGCAGGGCTTGCCATAGTGGTTTCATTATTGAGTGTATTTAAAAACATAGTTGTACCAGAATCACTTGCTTTCACAGGAGAAATAAGTCTAGAAGGAAAAATTCTTCCTGTTGGTGGAATAAAGGAAAAGATAATTAGCTCATACAATGCCGGAATCAAAAAAATATATATTCCTAAGGATAACGAGCAAGATTTAAGTGAAATACCTAAGAAAGTTCTCAATAGTATCGAAGTTATCACTGTATCTGACTTTACAGAAGTTTACAAACAAGTTTTTAATTAATTTGTTACTTACTTAAAAAGAATATATACTATTCTAGTAGGTGAGCAGTATGGCAAAGAAAAAAAATAAACAAACAAAAGCATATAAAAAATTTGCTATTTTAATATCTCTTTTGATGGTTGCATCTATCGGATATCTAGGTTGTAAAATATACAATATGGGACTTATAAGCAATCAAAAATATTTTACGGTGGCTATAATCGCTGGAGTATTGGTATTACTATTGTCGATATTAAACATTTCTTCTAAAAAAGGATTTATGCGTTTTATTACCACGATATTAGTATTGGTACTTTTCTCTAGTTCATTATATTTGAGTTATAATATTAATATTACAGAAAAATTAATCGATCAAACGTCTAAAATCATTACTAAAAAAGAAGTGTATAACATATATGTTTTGGCAGATTCTAATTTAAAAACTGTCGATGACTTGAAAAATAAAAATATTGGAATTTTTAATAATGAAAGTGATTCATTATTGAAAGCTGTTGCAAATTTAAAAAATAAAGTAGGTCATTTGGGTAAGGAAATTTATTTTGATGATTTAGATAACATTTTGAGTGATGGAGTATCTAAAAAGATTGATGCTATATTAATAACAAGCACTTTAGATGACATCTTAGATGAGCAATATAAAGAATTAAAAGAAAAATATAGATTACTAGGTACAATCTCTGTTAAAGAACTCGAGAAAGTAAAAAAGAATGAAAAAGACATTACTAAAGATTCATTCATTATCTATATAAGTGGAATAGATACATATGGAAATATTGGTACAGTAAGTAGAAGTGATGTCAATATTTTAGTTGCCGTCAATCCTAAAACTCATAAAATACTATTAGTCAACACGCCTAGGGATTACTATGTAAAATTACACTCAAAAAATGCATATGACAAATTAACTCATGCTGGTATATATGGAGTCGATGAATCTATTCACACATTAGAAGACCTATATGGAGTTGACATACCGTACTATGTAAAAGTTAATTTCTCGTCGCTCATCAAAATTATCGATGCATTAGGTGGAGTAGAGGTAAACAGCAAATATTCATTCTCATATGACGGATATTCTTTTAGAAAAGGAAGAAACACTTTAAACGGCAAGTCTGCTTTGGCATTTTCTAGATTTAGAAAAGGACTTCCGGAAGGTGATATATCGCGTGGTGAGAACCAAGAAGAGGTAATAAAGGCGATAGTATCAAAGGCAACATCTGCAAGTATTCTTACAAATTATTCTTCAATTTTAAATTCCCTTTCTAAATCGTTTGTAACAAATATAAGTACTGACGATATATATAAATTAGTCAAATACCAAATGGACAATCAAATTAATTGGGACATTTCTAATGCAAACGTCTTAGGAATCAATGCATATGATGTAACATATTCAACTGGAAAGACAAAGTTATATGTCATGAAACAGGATGAATCATCTATTATGAGTGTTAAAACAAGTTTAAAAAGCATATTAGAAAACTAGTATGCTTTTATTCTTGGCATTTTTATGCTAAAATGTTATTGGGTGAACTGTATGAACAATATAAGAGTTGTATTCATGGGAACAAGTGAATTTGCGAAAGAAATTCTTAAGAGTATAATAGATAAAGTTGATGTAGCTTTAGTTGTAAGCCAACCAGACAGTCTAGTTGGAAGAAAGCAAGTACTTACACCAAGCCCAGTTAAAACTTTCGCTACTCTAAATAATATTGAAGTTTTTACTCCACAAAATATTAAAACAGATTTTAGCAAAATAGAGGAGGTTCAACCAGATTTGATTGTAACATGTGCATATGGACAGATAATACCTAAGACTCTTTTGGATTTGCCAAAATTAGGTTGTATAAATGTTCACGCCTCACTTTTACCTAAGTTGAGAGGAGGAGCACCTATTCATAGAGCGATAATGGATGGGTTAGAGGAAACAGGAATTACAATCATGTACATGGATGAACATATGGATACAGGCGATGTCATAGACAAGGATACCGTCAAAATAGATTTAGATGACAACTTGGATAGTCTTACCCAAAAGCTGATTGTATGCGCTAAAGCATTATTGATAAAAACGCTGCCAACTTTAATAGATGGTACTTCTAAAAGAACTAAACAGAGCGATAGTGATGCAACATATGCAAATATAATCAAAAAAGAAGATGAACTAATCGATTTCAGTAGAAAAACAAGAGAAGTCTATGACAAGATTCGAGCTTTGGATCCAGCCCCAGGGGCCTATTTCACTATGAATGGTGAAGTCGTAAAAGTTTATTCTTCAGAAATGGGACTAGGTAAAGGTACTCCAGGTGAAATAATAAATATATATAAGGATGGCATTGGTATTGCAACACAAGATGGTGAAATAATTGTAAAGGAAATAAAGTTAGCAGGCAAAAATAGAATAAAAGTAAGAGATTACTTAAACGGTATTAAGCGTGATAACCTTTTAGGAGTTGTTTGTAATGAAAAATAAAATACAAGAAATAATGAATAGTGAAAAAGGACCTACAAAGATAAAGTTGACACTGTATATAGTTTTCTTTGTTCTAGTAGTGTTATTCTTATTGGCCTCTGGTGGATTTGAAAGTGACATAAACAGGCGGAGAAATTCAGTAAAAGATGAAGAAAAGAAGGTTCTATCATTTAAAGAAAAGCAAGAAAAACTTTTGAAAGAAGATCACACCTATAAGTATACGATATCTAAATCTGATACTATTATATATGATGGAAAAATTGAAAATGGGGAAGAATATGGATATAAAGATGGAAAAGAAGGAATCATAAAGTATAGAATAGCTGGTGGCAAGACATATAAGATTACAAATAACACAGAAGAAGAGTATAATAATTTATATGACGACTTGGATAAGCGCTATCTGGATGTAAATAACATTTTTAACTTGATAAATTCATCGTCTGCAATGATAGATAGACAGAATAAAGAAGTTATTTATGAATACGTCATCGAAGAAAACAATTATAAAATCTATACAAATGAAATAGAAATCTATAAAATAAATATAGTGACTAAAGATGGATCATATACGTTGGAGTTTAAACCATTAGGAGGCAATTATGAAGGAAAAATTTAGGAACAATGATTATATAAAGTTGGGGCTTACAATATTTTTAGCTTTAGGATCATGTATCATTTTATACTTTATCCTTTTGAGAGCGCAGATCTTTATAAATGTAGTGGTAAGTATATTCAAGGCACTTTCTCCAATACTTATAGGGCTTTTATTTGCATATCTCTTAAACCCTCTATTAAAAATATTGGAAAAACTAGTAACATCAAAGTTTGCGCCACTCATCTTTAAAGATAACAAAAAACACCCAAGATTTAATAGAATTATAAGTCTATTAATAACTTACTTGATAGTCGGGTTGTTCATTTTCTTAATTATAATGTTTGTTGTGCCTAATCTCTTAGATAGTTTACAAGTAATGATAAATAATATACCAGTTTATATAAACAACATCTATGACTATTTAAAGAATATCCTTAAAAATAATCCTGATTTGTCAATTACTATTGAGAAGATAAACATGAATGTAACAGATTATATAACAAATATAATGGTACCATCTGCAGACAGCTTGATGACTAATATAGCAAACAGCATATCGAGCTTTATAAGTGGAGTAGTAAACGTTGCTATCGGTTTAATCGTATCGATATATGTTCTATTTGACAAAGAAAATTTTATAAAAGGTGCTAAAAAAACACTTTCCATTATATTTAAAGAAAAAACATATACATCGATTATGAATTCTTTGAATTATACTGATAAAATATTTGGTGGCTTTATGACAGCAAAGATAATAGATTCACTAATCATAGGATTTATTACTTTTATCGCGATGGTAATATTTAATATCCCATATGCATTGATAATATCTATAATGGTTGGAATAACCAATATCATTCCATATTTTGGACCTATTATTGGTGCTGCTCCATGTACTTTATTGCTATTGATGATATCACCTGCGAAGGCATTGACATTCTTAATACTATTCTTCTTAATACAGCAATTTGATGCAAACATATTAGGACCAAAATTGATAGGAAATAAAACAGGATTAAAGAGTTTCTGGGTACTATTCTCTATATTACTATTTGGAAATTTATTTGGATTTGTCGGCATGATATTCGGGGTACCGATATTCGCAATAATATACTCTTTTATAAGAAATGCTTTAGATAAAAAACTTGAACAAAAAAGGGCACAATGATATAATTTCCTATGTAAGGTAGGCGAATATATATGATGGGAAAGTATACTTACTTTTTGGATTTCACAACACAAGAACTTTTAAGTGCAAAAGAAATGTTAAAGAAGATGCCTGTCGTGTACAATAATGTTTACTTCTCTAAAAAGTATGCAAATGCTCTTTGGAGTGGAGAAAAAGAAGAACACTTTAAAGATATTGTTTTGCTTTGTGATCAGATACATATTTCGAACATTAGGCAAATAATTAAAAGTAACTTTCTATATATTCAAGGGTGGGATTCATTAAAGTATCCCAATAACGAAGATTATGGTTTTAGCTTTATTGCAGGGAACATTAAATTTACTATTATGACGTTTCGTGAAACAGAATCTGGTTATATTATAAAGAGTTATGACACTGAAAGTACATATTGTTGTACGACAACTATAAATGCAAATAAAAAACTGTTTTTGGATACATCCATTAATGAAAATGGGGACTTTGTTAGAACCTGTGACTTTACTGTTGAAGACATGAACGATTCAAATACAGAAAAAAAACTTCCACCAAAAAAGGAGAAGTCGAGAGTTGCAGTATATGAAGACAATAGGGGAAACGCCATTGCAAATGCGAATTATATCTTAACCGTAGTGGTTGTATTAGTAATACTTCTTTGGTTTATTTTAATAATTTCTAATTATTTAAGATAGAGCAACATCCAATATCATCATTACAATAAAACCTAAAATTGTGAACAAGGCCATGAGGTCTTTTCTTTTGTTTGTCTGACTTTCTGGGATTAATTCTTCAACTACGACATATATCATTGCACCTGCTGCAAAAGAAAGCAAAAACGGTAAAAGAAATTGTACTTTTAATACTAGGATTGCTCCTAATACTCCTGCAATTGGTTCTACAATTCCACTAATCTGCCCCAAGAAAAACGATTTGAATGGACTCATCCCGTCTCTTCTTAATGGAAGGGATAATGCGCTCCCTTCTGGAAAATTTTGAATACCTATGCCAAGAGCTAGTAGGGAGGCGCTAATTATCGTCGCATTGTTTAAGGCAATCGAACCAAAAGCAAGGCCAACTACTAGTCCTTCAGGTATGTTGTGTATAGTTATAGAAAATAACAACATAAATGTTCTTTTTCTCTTGGATGCATCCGGGTAATTGTTGAGATAACGCAACGCAATCTTATCTGTTAAGAATAGTAGTATACCTCCTATCGAGAAACCTAAAGATACGATAATCCATGGATTCTGTCCAAGTGAGTTAGCACTTTCTAGCGCTGGAGAAAGAAGACTAAAAAAACTAGCTGCAATCATGACACCGCTTGCGATTCCAAGCATGGCATCCATAATACTTCGATTGACATTTTTAAATGGAAACACAAGCGCACTACCCAAGACTGTAAAGGCATATGTCATTAAAGTCGCGATTAACGCTTGGATTATAGGATTTAAATTAATAAAAAAGTCTACCATACATTTCACCTAATAGTATATTATTAGTAAATCTAATGTATAGTTAGACTTATGCCCAATTATAAATTCTTATATACCTCGTTTGCAACCAAAGAATATGTTCTAAGTAAAGGACCGGCACCTAATTTAGTGCCTCCAAAATATCTGACAATCGCAATTAAATATCCATCTAGTTCGTTTCTATTTAGAACGTTTAGAATAGGTAATCCAGCAGTGTTAGATGGCTCCTTATCATCTGATTTTCCCGCAGTATTTTTAAATCGGTATGCATAAGGAATATGTCTTGCTTTTTTATGTTCATCCTTTAAGGAAGCAATAATGCTCTTTATTTCCAATTCATCTGTAACTTCATATAAATAACCGATAAACTTCGATTTTTTAATCTCATATGTGTATGTACTAACTAGTTTCATTTTTTCACCTAAATAAATTATATCTTATTTTTGTTAATTATTGTAGTATAATATCGTGTAGAGGTGATACTATGTTTAAAGATGAGCTTAGTGTGGTTCCACATTTACCAGGTAGTTATCAAATGTATAACAGTGAAGATGTAGTAATATATGTTGGAAAAGCAAAAGATCTAAAAAACAGATTATCATCTTACTTTACTGGACGTGTAACTGGTAAAACTAAAAAAATGGTAAGCGACGTTGCCTACTTTAAGTATATAGTTACCTCGACAGAAAATGAAGCCTTTATATTAGAATTAAACTTAATAAAAAAATATGATCCTAAATACAATATTCTTTTGAAAGACGATAAGAGTTACCCATATATAGAATACATTAGACATCCATACCCAAAACTTAAAATTGTGAGATACTTAAATGTCAAAAAAGTAAAAGATAGACTTCTTTTTGGGCCTTATCCAAACCAATATGCTGCAAGGAGAATTGTAAATTTATTAAATAGATTATATCCTTTAAAAAAATGTGATACTACTCCAAAGGAAGTATGCCTATATTATCACATTGGAGAATGCTTAGGTTATTGCGTAAAGAATATCGATCAAAGCAAGATACAAGAAATGGAAGACGAGATACTATCTTTTTTAAGAGGAAGCGATTCCATAATAAAGAACAAAATATTAGATAAGATATCATATCACAGTAGTATGATGAATTATGAAGCCGCTAAAGATTTAAAGGAAGAGTTAGAATACATTACAAAAGTTTTAGACAGGCAGAAAGTGGAATTACATGACTTAGTTAATAGAGATATAGTTAATTACTATGTCGAAAATGGATATGTAAGTATTGTGACATTCTTTCTTCGTCATGGAAAACTTCTTGGCAGCAAAAATGAAATATTTGCAATAGTTGACGATTATATCGAGGAAGTAGAGAAGTATATTGGATTATTCTATTCTAAAAATGAAATTCCTAAGGAAATAATAGTTCCAGATTCTATAAGTTGTTCTAATCTTGCTAATCTTCTCGATATAAATGTAACTACAAGTCAAAAAGGAGATAAGAAAAGGCTTTTAGACTTAGCTAAAAAGAATGCAGAAATTGCTCTTAAAAACGAAATTGAACTCATAAAGAAAGATGAATCTAGAACAACAGGCGCAAATGAGAACTTGAAAAATCTTCTAGGGCTTAAAAAATTATATAGAATTGATCTATTCGATAATGCTCATTTGTTTGGAGAATACACAGTAAGTGGAATGGTCGTATTTAAAGATGGCCATCCGTCGAAGAACGATTATAGAAAATTCAAAATAAGTATAGATCAAAACGACGACTATTCTTCTATGAAAGAGGTACTTTATAGACGATACTATAGGATGCTCATGGAACATCAAGAAAAACCAGATTTAATTATTATCGACGGAGGAGAACTTCAATTGAGCGCCGCAAAAGAAATTTTGAATTCTTTAAATCTATCGATAAAAGTCATCGGACTTAAAAAAAATGAAAAACACATGACGAGTGATTTAGTTGATGAGGACATGAATACAATAGAATTGGATAAATCTAGCGATGTTTTTCACTACTTGACTAGAATGCAAGACGAAGTACATAGATATACCATTTCATACCATAGACAAATACGTTCTAAAGGCAGTCTATCTAGCGTACTAGATAATGTAGAAGGGTTAGGAGAAAAAAGGAGAAAAGCTCTTCTTAAAAAATTCGGAAGTTTAAAAAATATATCCACGGCAGGTATAGAAGAACTCTCGGAAATCATACCAGAGTCTATCGCAATAAACTTGAAAAAATATTTAGAACAATATAATTCAAATAAATAATAACCCTTTACAAAAAAGGGTTATTTTGTTAGAATGTTTATAGAATAAAAGGGTGTGTTGAATATGATGAGAATTAACTACGAAGCAAGTGACTATGAAAAAATAGACAGTGTCAAGGAATTGGTCGAATCGGTAGGCGATTTATTTGACAAGTTCTATAATAATTTTAACAATAGATATGAGCCTCTTCAACAAGCGGATAGAGATATCGAAGATAAGAAAAAACAAATCGATTCATATACCACTACTATTGAAGATTGTAATAAAAAAATAGAAGAACTTTCACGCCTTAGAGATAAAACGAAGAAAGACATAGATGACCTCTCCGAAAAAAAGAAGGAAATATCTTATACAGATAGTGAAGTCCAAAAGTTAGAAGAAGAAGACATCGATAGTGAAATAAATTCAAAGAACGAAAAAATCGCAAGAATCGAGACAAAATTGTTAAATGCTCGAGAGAAATTAGAAATAAACAAATTCAATAAAGAAGATGCAGAAAAAGAATTAGATGAAGCAAAAGAATATAAAAAGAAACAAGAAGCATTTATAAAGAAAACTGAAGACATTTTAGATTTGTTAACTAGTACTAAAGAAAAATTCGAAGGCGATATCGCAAGTATTTTGGAATCATCTTCTGATATTGACGATCAAGAGCCAGAGATAGTAAGTGAAACTGAAAGCGACTATCCAAAAATAGACTTTGACTTAAAAGAAATAGAATTGGATTTAAATGACCCTGAAGAAGAAGTCGAAGAAGATATCGAACTTCCAAATCAAATACAGGAGCAGCCTGAACAAAAAGATACATTAATTGAAGTGCCACCTATAGAAACAACAGATGTTGAAGATTTAGAAGAAGCTGAAGCACAAGATACTCATGAAATAGAAAATAAAGTAGAAGCAACCTCTCCTCTAAAGGAAATATTCGAAAGAGAAGGAGTTGCATATGAGGACTTCGAAATAAGCGAGAGAGAAAATTTCGAACGCAATACTGAAAGAGTAAAAGAGGTTATTGAAGTATTAAAAGGACACGGAATACCACTTAATTTAACAATAAAGCAGAGTAATATATTTTATAAAAAAGATGCTAAAGAATTAGACGAGTTGTTAAACATAATCACTACTGATGAAGAAGGAAGTGGCATGGGCTTCACAATCGATTTCGTTTATTATGTACTAAATGAGCTTGCGAGCGTAGATATTGACAAATTAATTGGTGTTTATAATAGCGAATTTATGAAAGTAGATGCAAAGACAGGTCTAATCGAGTTGTTAAAAAAGGCAATGGATAATAGTAGCGATTTTGTCAATAATAAGGAAGCAAATAAAAAAGTATTATTAGATATAGGAGTTACAACTGTTTCTGCAATCGAGGAAACATATCCAGAATTCCTCGAATTAGATAATCCTCTATTCGTAAATGCACTTAATTTATTCGATAAGGAAGACTTAGTTGAAAAATTAAATGACGAAATAAAAATAATACCAAAAATAATAGCATACTGGAGAAACAATTGATATTTCTCCAGTTTTTAATATAATTAAAGTGGTGATAACATGAGAAAAAGTTTAAAATACATCTATATAATGATTATTCTTATTTTGTTAGGAGTAACATTTCTCATTGTTTTTAAAGAAAAAAGCGATGTAGAAGTGGACAATACGCCACCAGCATTAGAAAAACTTTCTGACATTCTTAAGTCTACTGATTATTTTAAAGAGGCGGATATATCTATTGAAAAAGATGAAATGAAACTAGTTGTTGATAACAATGACATATTTATCAAGAACAATTACTATCTTTTAAATGCAAGAAATAAGGAACAGGAAGAATTTATTTGTAAAGTAATTGATGCATTAAGTATTAACTATGGAAATAATGCAAAAGAAAGCATTAAGACATGTGAATTATCACTTTCTGGCATTGCAAATATTAGTGGAATAAATGTTGAAATTTCCGACAATATTAAATCTGTAAAAATAGATAGCATATCTGGTTTTAGTTTATATAATCCCGTAAATGTAGTAGCTTTCAAGGAATTGATTCCCCTAGAAAAAATTAATTATACTATTGAGCAAGATGGCATCATTTTTACAAATATGACTAATAGAATAGATGAAAATCTAAAAAAAATAGACATATGTGGAAACATATACTTAAAACCTAAAAAGAAAGAATTTGTTTTTAAAGTATACGACGAATTAAAAAACATTATCGATGAACAACACTATGAATATTCAAGTAGCGAACAAGTCGCACAGTATTTTTGTGTTTCTTTCGAAGCAAACCCTGAAAGCATAAAGTATTATAGCATAGAAGATGTATAAGCTTTTTTGTTTTACATTAAACGATATTTATAGTATAATTAGCTTATTATAAAAGTGGAGTGTTTAATATGAGAAAAATAGTTTCGAGTATTGATATTGGCAGTGATACAATAAAGCTTGTAGTTGCAGAATTTATAGATGACAAGCTACACATTTTAAGTGCAACAAAAGTCCACTCTAGTGGAATAGAAAATGGAAAAGTTATAGATGTTAAAAAGTTGAGTTTGTCTATTAAAGAAGCCGTAAAGGAGGCGTCGCTATCGCTTGGAGTAGAAATTACTAAGGTAATTTTAGGTGTAAACATGCCCAATGCCAAGTTAATTAAATCCAAAGGATTAATCGATATAAATAGACCGGAATCTTTAATTACAGGTGAAGATGTCTCTAGAGTTACCAAAGAAAGTGCAAGCGGATTAGTAGATGAAGACTTTGTGCTTCTAGGAGTAATACCTATAAGGTTCATTCTCGATGATGAAAAACTTGCAAAGGATCCAAAGGGAATGAAGAGTACACATTTAGGAGTTCAATCGATAGTCGTTACTGTTCCTAAAGATTATATATCTCAAATAATGACTTCGATTACGGATGCAGGGCTTAAAGTAGTCGATATAATACCTAATGCTGTCGGAGATTATTATGCATTTAAAGATACTGAACTAGATAGTCTTGCTGGCGCAATTGTCAATATAGGACATGATACTACTAGTATTTCAATATTTAATCACGGTATTATAACTAACAATAAGACTTATAAAATAGGTGGAGAGAACATCATTAGGGATATTGCTTTTCTAAGCAAAATAGGCTTTGAAGAAAGTAGGAATATCTATATGGAAATGGCACTAGCATCTAGTGAGCTAGCTAACCATAATGAAAGAAGAAATGTAACTTCTTTAGATAATAAAGAACTGCATTTAAATCAGTACGATATCAGTGAAATAACTGAAAGTAGGATAGTAGAAATCTTAAATTTGGCTAAAAAACAAATAAATATCTTAACAAAAAGGGAAATTAGTTATATAATTGTTACAGGAGGATTGACTGAACTTAAAGATTTTAAGTTGACACTTGAAAAATCGATGGGAAAAAACTGTCGTCTTGGTGCCTTAAACGTAATTGGTGTACGTGACAATTGCTTCGTAAGTTCAGTTGGAATTCTTAAATACTTTGAAGAAAAGATTTCACTTAGAGGGAAAAACTTCTCAATCTTCAAAGATGGCGAAATAGAGAAAATGAATAATAAAGATAATAAAACTGGTGGTAATACCTCCTTGTTGGGTAAGGTTTTTGGATACTTTTTTGATAGTTAGGAGATGAATATATGAATGGATTAGAAATGGACCAAATCGCTAAGATAAAGGTTATTGGTATAGGTGGCGGTGGTTGTAATGCCGTCAATAGAATGATAGAATCTGGAGTTAAAGGAGTAGATTTCATTGTTGCAAACACAGACTTACAGGTTTTAAACAGTTCTAAAGCACCTGTAAAGCTTCAAATAGGCGCAACAATTACTAATGGATTAGGAGCAGGTACTAAGCCAGAAGTTGGTAAAGAATCTGCACTAGAATCTAAATCAGAAATAGAAGATGCATTAAGAGGAGCTGACATGGTCTTCGTCACTTGTGGAATGGGTGGTGGAACCGGAACTGGAGGCGCTCCAATAGTTGCAGAAATTGCACAGAGTTTAGGTGCTCTTACTGTAGGTATTGTCACTAAACCATTCAGGTTTGAGGGAAACCGAAGAATGGAACAAGCTATTAAGGGAGTAGAAGAACTTAAGAAACATGTCGATACATTAATAGTTATACCAAATGATAAACTTAGAGATATAATCGATGAGTCTACACAATTTGAAGATGCATTTAAAGAGGTAGATAATGTACTACATAGAGGTGTACAATCTATCAGTGACTTAATCGCTGTAACTGGACTTATAAATTTGGATTTCGCCGATGTAAAGGCCGTAATGGAAAAACGCGGAAATGCCATGATAGGTATCGGATTAGGTGTTGGTGAAAACAGAGCATTAGAGGCAGCAAAAGCAGCAGTATCTAGCCCATTACTTGAAACTAGTATTGAAGGTGCAACTGATGCAATCATAAATGTCACTGGTGGAAAATCGTTAACTCTAATAGAAGCAGAAGAAGCAGTTGATGTAGTAAGAGAATCTGCTAATACTGATATCAATACGATATTTGGTGTAGTAATAAATGAGAACTTAACTGATGAAGTAATCGTAACAGTTATTGCAACGGGATTTGATGATGTGGAGAATGAAAATGAAAACACAAAAAAGGTAAATGTTAAAACTCGTGAAGATGACTTTGATTTGCCACCATTTTTAAGAGATAGAGACTATTAGAATAGAGAAATCTATTCTTTTTCATTTGAAGTGAATGTGATATAATGTACATATCACTTTTATTATATGGAGGATTTATGAGCGATTATTTAATATATTACGGAATTACGATTATAACATTAGTTATCACACTGGGAGCAAGCGCATATATAAGATTCAGCTATAGCAAATATTCTAAAATTATCAGTAAGAAAAGACTTACAGGTAGAGACACCGCACAAAAAATACTGGATAAAAATGATTTAAAAGACATATACATAGTTGAAACAAAAGGTAACTTAACAGATCATTATGACCCTAATAGAAAAGTTGTAAGACTGTCGAGCGATGTATATCACGGTGAATCTATCAGTTCTATAGCAGTAGCAGCTCATGAGTGTGGACATGCAATACAAGATAAAGTGAATTATACTTTCATGAGAATTAGATCATTCTTAGTTCCAATAGTCAACATTTCTTCAAAGGCAGGTTATATAATAATAGTATTAGGCGTAATACTCGAAAGTCTAAACTTGATTTGGACAGGTATCGTTTTAGAAGGTTTAATATTAGTATTTCAACTAGTAACACTTCCAGTAGAAATAGATGCATCAAAGAGGGCACTACGCGAACTAGAAGAGTTAGGAATATTAGATGAAGATGAACATAGTAAAGCAAAGACAGTACTAAGGGCGGCGGCTTTAACATATGTATCAAGTGTAGCAACTGCAGCGTTAAGCATATTAAGACTCATACTTATATATGCTAAAAATAGAGATAACTAGAGGTTTCTCTTTTTATTTCTAGAGGAGGGAAAATGATAAAACTTTTTAAAAATTTTACTAAAAGAGATGTATTTATTATAATTCTTATCACAACATTAGTAATTCTTTCTGTGTTTTTTGATTTGCGATTACCTGAGTACATGAGTGAAATCACGAGAATTATAACGACAAAAGTAACAGATATTAAGGAAATTTTTAAACCAGGAATTCATATGCTTTTATGCGCAATAGCAAGTACATCTTCTACGATATTCACGGGATATTTATCGTCTCTTTTATCGGCAAATTTTTCAAAAAATATTCGGAGAAAAATATTTTCTAAAGTAGAGAGCTTCGGTCTTGCTGAAATCAAGAAATTCTCCACAAGCAGTTTAATAACGAGAACTACAAACGATGTTACGCAAATAGAGATGCTTTTAAGTATGGGACTTTTACTCATAATTAAATCCCCAGTGATGGCGATATGGGCACTATTAAAAATAGTAGGTAAAAGTGCTGACTTGAGTTTGATAACTGCAATAGGGGTTGTAATCATAGTATGTACCAACACATTTATCATAAAGAAGGTAACTCCAAGATTTGAAAAAATGCAAAAACTGACCGATAGGTTAAATGGAGTAACTAGGGAGAACTTGACTGGTATTAGAGTAATTAGAGCTTTCAATGCAGAAAAATTTCAAAACAATAGATTTTCACAAGTAAATGAGGATTTGACTGGCACACAACTTGCCAATCAAAAGACATTTGCATTAATGAGTCCCATCATGAGTTTTGTTATGCACTTTCAACAGTTGGCAATATACTTTGTTGGTGCCCATTTAATACTGAAGTTAGGCTTATTTGACAAGATTAACATGTTTAGCAACATGGTAGTATTCAGCAGTTACGGAATGCAGGTAATTATTTCGTTTTTAATGTTGACATTCATATTTATGATTGTACCTAGAGCAAATGTTTCAGCAAAGAGAATAAATGAAATATTAGATGAGAAAAATTCTATTACACCTGGTAATTTTGATGGTGAAACTAAAGATAAAGGTATAGTAGAATTTAAGAATGTAAGTTTTAAATATCCAGATGCCGAGGAATATATATTAAAAGACATATCATTCAAAGTAAATAGGGGAGAAACTATAGCCTTTATAGGATCAACTGGTTCTGGTAAATCGACTTTGATAAATTTAGTACCTAGATTATACGATGTCACTGATGGAGAAGTACTAATTGATGGAGTTAACGTAAAAGATTATGATTCAAAAGCGCTGAACTATAAAATCAGTTATGTATCTCAAAAGCCTTTTATGTTTGCCGCTAGCATTAAAGATAATGTAGCTTACGGAAGAGCTAAGAAAAAACCGAGTAGTGATAAAATAAAAGAAGCGATTAGGATAGCTCAGGCAGATGAGTTTGTAGAAAAAATGGATAAGAAGTATGACTCATTTATAGCAAGAGGTGGTACTAACATATCTGGTGGACAAAAACAAAGATTGTCCATTGCAAGAGCAATTGCTAAAGATCCAGAGATCTATGTCTTTGATGACGCTTTTTCTGCACTTGACTTTAAAACAGATGCTCGTCTTAGAAAAGAATTAAAAAACTATACAAAAAATGCAACAATAATGATTGTCGCTCAGAGAATTGGAACAATTATCAATGCTGATAAAATTGTCGTCTTAGATAAAGGAAAGTGTGTCGGGGTAGGTACACATAAGGAACTTATGAAAAAGTGTAGTGTTTATAAGGAAATCGCACTTTCTCAGTTGAGTAAGGAGGAACTTGAAAATGCCTAGACCAGGGAATATGAAAGTACAATCGAAACCAAAAAACTTTAAAAGTACCATGTCGAAACTTTTAAAAAGTCTTGGTAAGTTTAATAAAATCATTATAGTATGTATGACTCTTTCTTTGCTGAGCGCGATATTTGCATGTATCGCTCCAAACAGATTATCAGGGATTACCGATATAATTACTGCAGGGATCACTCCTAGCCAGAGTAAAATCAAAGAATTAGGTGAAAAAATCCATGGGGAAATGTTAAAAACATATGTCGAAAAATCAAATATTACTTTTAAAGATGAAAGTGACGTTTTAATTCACTTTAGTTCTCTTTCGGATGAAGAAAAAAAAGAATATATGGAGCCTATAGAACTTAGCGGCACAGTAATCAGTATAGACGAACAGATCGAATTATTAAATTTTTTTGCCAGTTCTAAAAATAATAATATAGACTATTCATCTTTAATGAAGAGTAAGTCATTTAAAAAGATAGAGAAGTTTATTACTCCTGATATGAATATAGTTCTATTGGACAAAAGAGTATTATTTTTGGCAATATTATATATTATTAGTTCAATTTTTTCATATGTACAAGGTTTACTTATGGCAAAAGTATCTAATGGTTACTCTAAAGATTTGAGAGAACAGATAAGCATTAAAATTAATAAACTCCCACTTAAATATTTTGATACTCACGAAACAGGTGACATATTATCACGTGTAACTAATGACATCGATTCCATTGGAATGAATATAAACAATAGTTTATCTTCACTAGTTTCAAATGTGACTTTATTTTTAGGATCCATCGTAATGATGTTTATAACCAACTGGATAATGGCTCTAACTGCAATTGTATCAAGTCTAATCGGATTTGCACTATCATCCATACTTATAAAGAAGAGCCAAAAATATTTTAAAGAACGTCAGGATGAACTCGGAAAGTTAAACGCTCACATCGAAGAAATATATTCCGGTCATAATGTAGTAAAGACATATAATGGAGAAGATGATTCTTTAGAAGAATTCGATCAAATAAATGATAGATTGTATACTTATAATAGAAAGAGTCAATTCTTGTCTGGATCGATGCAACCAATTATGAGTTTTATAGGAAACCTAGGTTATGTTGCGGTATGTGTAGTAGGTGCTATATTAGTGATGAAAAATTTGACTAATTTTGGTTCTATAGTTGCATTTATGATCTACGTAAGATTGTTTACGAACCCACTTTCACAAATCGCACAAGCTGCTACCGGTTTACAATCTACTGCTGCTGCAGCAGAGAGGGTATTTGAATTTATAGAAGAAGAAGAGATGCGAAGCGAAGAGAATTTAACGGGGTATCTAAATAAAAAACAAGTAGACGGAAATATCGAATTTAAAAATGTCAATTTTGGTTATGAAAAAAATAGACCTATAATTAAAAACTTTACAGCTTCTATTAAGAAAGGACAGAAAGTTGCAATAGTAGGCCCGACAGGTGCAGGAAAAACTACATTAGTAAATTTATTGATGAAGTTTTACGAAATAGATTCTGGTGATATATTAATAGATGGAGTATCTATTCGCGATTTAACTAGGGAAAATATCCACGATTTATTCGTCATGGTGCTTCAAGATACTTGGCTGTTTGAAGGAAGTATAATGGATAACATAAAATTTAATAAGTTAGGTGTCAAAGAAGATGAAATATGGGAAAGTTGTAAAACTGTTGGAGTAGATCATTTCATTAGAACTCTACCTGGACAGTTAAACTATAACATTACTGATTCGGATTCCGTTAGTCAAGGTCAAAAGCAACTATTAACTATCGCAAGAGGAATGATTGAAGCAGCACCATTTTTAATACTCGATGAGGCGACAAGCAATGTAGATACTAGAACAGAATGTTTAGTACAGAGCGCTATGGATAAATTGACAGTCGGTAAGACTAGCTTTATAATTGCGCATAGATTGTCCACTATTAAAAATGCAGATTTAATCTTAGTACTAAATGATGGAAATATTGTCGAGCAGGGAACACATGAGGAACTGATGAAGAAAAATGGACAATATTATAAATTATATACGTCACAATTTGATATATAGATTACTAGCGATAGTAATCTTTTTTGTAAATCTTTGTATATATATAAAAAATTGTTTTTTTTTTAAAAAAGTTGTGCTATACTAAAGATAATAAGGAGGATTGAATATGGAAAAGAAGAACACTTTCTATGTTGCTGTTATCGCAATATTACTAGTTGCAGTAGTTGCCATGTCAATAGGTTTCGCGTTTTCAGACGTAGAATTAACAATCAATGGAGGAGTTACTGCTAAGGCTACAAAATGGGATGTTCACTTTAAAGAAGTAAAGAACATTACAAATAACGGCGCTACAGTTACTACTGCACCATCTGTTCCAGCTAACGGATCTACTTCAATTACATATACAGTTACTTTAAATAAACCAGGTGACTCATATGAATTTGATGCAGATGTAGTTAATGCAGGTGACTTTAATGCTATTCTTAAGACTATAAATTTGACTAGTACTTCAGATGTAGCATACTTGGACCATGTCGTTACATATAATGGCACTGACTATACTGCAGCAACAAATACAGTAACTGGAAATTCTGCTTTAGCACCAGAAGCTACAGAAACTATCCATGTAAAAGTGTCATATGTTCAGCCAGCTAGTGAAAGTGATTTGCCTAGTGCTGACGATGCAAAAACATTAACTGTTACTTTAGTATATGGACAAGCACAATAATCCTAAAAACTAAAAATATGTGTAATGCTGCTTTTAAGCAGCATTACACAAATTACTAGTGATAATTATGAAAAAGAATATAAAGAGAATACACATTTTTGAAATAATACTATTAATTTTTATTATTATGTTTAAAGCCGTAGCTATGGAATACTATAGGGATTATTCTCTAATAATCAATGCAGTATTTTGGGGATTAATTACCATTTTTGCTTATTTGGTATTTGGCTTTCCTAGGGATAAAAACTATTTAAAACCTATAGCTATTAAGATTGTAGTTACAATTTTACTTTTATACTTTGTAAGTACATACTTAATGGGGTTCTTTATCGGTTTCGGTTATAGTCACTTCGATAATGATATCTTAGTTCTACTTAAAAATATTTCCCCATATGTAGTAATCTATATTGGAATGGAACTATTCAGATATATAATACTCAAAAATTGTACAAGAAAAAGAGAAATTATAATTTTAACTATCGAATTTATCGCATTAAATATAATAATGGGAATTAGTGGTAAGGATTTGCATACTGCAAAAAACATATTTGTGGTTACATCCACTATTATCATTCCTATTATTGCCAATGAAGCAATGTATTCATATGTGACATATAACGTAAGCCTTGCTCCGTCGCTAATATATAGATTAGTTATGGAATTATATGTCTATTTTATGCCATTTTTACCAGCAATGGGAGATTATTTGAGTTCTGTATTCAGTTTGGTCTTACCATTCACGATATATTATCAGATTAGAAAAGAAATAAAATATAAAGAATCATATAATAGGATGGCTAAGAAATCACTGAAGATGGCAGTATTGGTAATTGTATTAACATTTGTCATAGTACTATCTATTTTAACTAGTGGCTTCTTTAAATATCACTTGATTGCAATCGTTTCTAACAGTATGAAACCTACTTATAAAAGAGGGGACGCTGTCATCATCGAAAAAGTATTAGCGAGCGAAGTAAAAGAAGGAGATATACTCGCCTTCGATATAGGTACTGGTATAATTACGCATAGGGTAGAAAAAATAAAATATGATAAAGGTGTTTATACATTTATTACAAAAGGGGATAATAACAGTTCTCCAGATGCACTAGATATAACTAATGAAAATGTCTATGGTGTAGTTAGATATGCATTAAATAATGCTGGTTATCCTACAGTACTGATTCACGAACTTTTTGAAAGGAGGTAGACTTATGAATAAAAAGATAAAAAACATCGCAGTTATATTGCTATTATGTTATATTATCTTTTTACCTATAGGTGCAGTTCTATTAAAGAAAAGCTTTAAAAACTCATTTATAGAAACTGTAAATTATAAACAGACTTCAGATGTCGATTACAAAGTTTACCTTAAAGAAAATAGATTTTTTGAAACTCCATACTTGGAAAAGGGAAAAGTATATATTACGAGCCTTATAGATAATATCGATGTAGACTTAAACTACAGTATTGGCTTCGATCTTCCGAAAACAGGTAAATATGTTTATTCAGTAAAGGGAATAATAAGCGCTGAATTACAAAATGATAAAGATAACAATTACTGGCAAAAAGAGTACGAACTATTGCCAGAGAAAACAGTTGATTTCAACGACAGCAACATTATTGATATTAAAGAAAACTTAAAAGTTGACTATCAAAATTACAATGATATATTAATGGAATTTAAAAAACAATATTCTCTATCTATGAATGGTTCTTTAAAAATATTTATGACCATTAAGAGTTATATAAACAGTGAATTTGGCGGAGAAGACTTTATTAAAGAGGATGAAGTTAGTCTAACCATACCTCTAACTAAATCCACAATTGAGGTTCCAATAGAGATAGATTGTCCTAAAAAAGAAGACTCTTTAAAATCAGATAAATACTACATGCGGGATAATAAGTATACTATTATGAGAATAGGTGGATATGTACTAACCGTATTTGCAGTAATTTCATATATTTTTGTTATAGTAGTATTTATCATTAAGGCAAAGAATCAACACGAATACATAAAGAAGTTGAGTAAAATTTTAAAAACCTATGATTCAATTATAATAACTGTTAAAAAAATGCCATCTATTAAAGATTTACAGATTATCGAGGTAAAGAATTTTAACGAATTGCTAGATGCACACAGTGAACTAAGATTACCTATAAATTACTGTGATGAAAAGGACAAGGCAACATTCTTGATGATTAGTGATAAAATTGCTTGGCGTTATACATTGATGAAGGATAGATAATATGAAGAAATCTAGTGATAAGAAAATATTTATATTATTAACCTTTATTTTTTGTATTACTATTGCGTTTATGACTTTTGGTTTTGCCTTCAGCGATAAGATACTTACCATTGGTGGTCAAGTAACGACTAGAAAATTTGGTAAATTAAAAATAACTGATATAAGTGTAGATAATTCTGGCCAAAATACTCTACCAGCGAATTCTGGTAGGGGATTGTATTTAGATGATAATGGTAATATAGAAATAGAATACTCATTTAGCGTATCAAGAACGAGTGTTACTTATTATGCGACATATTTAGTCACGCTCGATAACGGCAGTGTAGACGATTATACTTTTACTGGCTTTAACATAGCACCAGAAGTTTCTATATCTGGTGCGAACAATAATGAAGCTGGCGCTTTCATAACCCATACTATTGTTACAACTACTAATTCTGATTTAGCTCTTGGAGATGTCATCGCATCAGATGAAGTTAGAAAATTTGCAGTCCAATTAGAAATTAGAGTCGAATCTAGTAAGAATAACACTACAATCGGTGTAGGCGGTGGTGGCACGGTCGGTAGTGAAATCATCGAAAATGGTCAATTCTACGGCACATTGTTGACAGATAGCGTTGACTTAAAAAATCAGGAACTTGATTGCTTTGATTTTGAAGTACTAAATACTTATAAAAGTGCAAAGACATTTACTGTAAGCTCAGGAAATACTAATTTAGAACTGGTAGACTCATCAGGTAATGCTTTAAGCAGCTTTACCATTTCAGCACCAGATGAAAATGATCCGGAAAGCAATGTTCGACAGTACAATGTTTGTATTAAAAAGTCGAGTGGTGCAGTATTTACTGAAGATACCACTACAACTTCGATTATTTTAAATACATCCGGCATGAATCCAGTAAGCATTGGTAATTTGAGAGCTTCTGTTCCAGTTTCTCAGATACAGGACACCACACCTATCTCAATTGGCAATGTAACATTTGAAAAAGTACAATATGATACTTCAACTAATTCGCTTAAGACAAGTGTATCTTGGTCTAGATTGGATTCTGGAGGAACTGATGTAGACAATTACTATATTGCTATTTTCGATAGTGCTAATACTTCTTCGCCATTAAAAACTTTTGAACTAAGTGGTAATACTCCAACAAATAACTATGAATTAGTATTGGATAATGCTTTCTTAACCAGCAATAAAACGGCATTACAGAATGCCGATAAAACATTCTTTGTTAAGGTATATGGCAAGGATCATGCACAAAATAGTGGTGAGTCATATTGTAATTCAAATAGCCAGTATTGTGTTTCATCCAATGCAATATCTCTAGTTTACGAATACACTTTGAGTTTGACATCTAACAACAATAACGTTGCTTTAGTTGTCGATGGAAATAATGTGACATCAACTAAAATCTACTATAAAGCAGAATTTAGTTCTACAATTACTGTTACACAAGAAAAGTACAAGCTAGATGGAACAGTAAGTGTTACACATGCAAGTGGAACTTATACTAATGGAACTGAATACTTCTTCGGTTTAAAGAGTGGTTCCACCGTGACCGCTGATTTTACAATCTATGCAGGTAATATTGATTCAAATATTTCCGTATCAACCTCTACAACATCAGATGATCAAACATGTTTAGTCGCAGGTACTATGATTAGATTAGCAGACGGTACTAGCAAAAAAATTGAAGATATCAAATATGATGACTTATTAATTGCAATCAGCCATCAGAGTGGAAAAGTAATAGAAGAGTACCCAATATGGATAGAGCAAGAAGGAAATATTGATGAATACCAAATTAATACATTCTCCGATGGTTCAGTTTTAAAAACAGTTGGTACACATGGAGTTTTTAGTGTCGATGCTAATAGATATGTTTCCGTTAAAGATAGGGATAACTTCCATATCGGTACAAGAGTAATAAAGGTAAACGATAATAATGAAGTAGAAATTGTAACAGTAAAGGATATCGAGGAAGTTCACGAGCCAGTTAAATACTACCATGTTTCTTCTACGTTCTACCATAACGTAATCGCTGATAACATTCTTACTACAGATGCCATATTAGTGGTTTCCAATATGTTTACATTCGATGGTAACCTAAAATGGACGAACGAAAGGGAAGAATTCCTAGCAAAAGGCGACGTATTCCACTATGAAGATTGGTCACATGTATTTCCAGAACATATATTTAAAGGATTCAGAATGAGAGAAGCAATGATTCTACAGCATAAGGGATTACTAGATATAAGCTTGTTTGATAGAGTACTAAATAGAAAAATAACTGTTCCTCCTATGAATAGTGAAGGAAAACTTATGTGGATGGTATCGACAAGTGAAGATATGCCTGGTGAATACCATGTTGCTAATTCACTATACACATTACCTGAACCAAAAGGGATGGAAGGAAAAAAATTTAAAGGTTGGTACAACAATGGCGATGATAAAATCTACATGCCTGGGGATACTTGTGAGATAATATATAGCATGCATTTTGTTGCAATGTATGAATGAACAACTTAAAAGATCGCGTTTGTGGTCTTTTTTTGTGCATTTATATAATATACTTTACTGGAGGGACTATGTTTAAAAATACTATAAATCTAAGAGTTAGAATAGTTTTTCTAGTAGTCATATTCATGATGATACTAGTAGTAGGTAAAGTGTTCTATATCGA